>CAZYYW010000114.1:0-6643 GCA_964651445.1 uncultured Thiotrichaceae bacterium | reverse complement strand
TTTCGCTCTACTGCTTCAGATAAATGAGATCCCAGACGCCATGACCGAGTTTTAAACCGCGACGTTCAAATTTGGTTTCGCAGCGGTGACCGGTGTGGCTAGAATAATTGCCCTTGCCTGCGTTATTGCAAAAACCTTCAGCATTGTCCATCTGCAGCAGCATTTTCTGAGCATATTGCTGCCAGTCTGTGGCCATGTGAAAGCAGCCGCCTGCGTTTAATTTTTGGTGGATTAACTGAATAAATTCTGGTTTGATAATGCGCCGTTTGTGGTGGCGTTTTTTATGCCAGGGGTCAGGAAAAAACAGTTGTATTTGCGCGATGGAATGGTCTGCAATTTGCCGGGTTAATACTTCAACGGCATCATGGCGTATGATGCGAATGTTTTGAATGCCCTGCTGGTGGGCGTTGTGGATCAGGTGGCCAACACCCGGGCCATGGACTTCAATACCAATAAAATTAAATTGTGGCTGCTTAATCGCTTGCTGTAATAAAGAGTCGCCATTGCCAAAACCGATTTCAACGAATACCGCGTTTTCATTATTAAACAGTTGTTTATAACGTAATGGTTGCTCAGTATAGTCAATACCGTATTGCTGCCAGTGATTGTCCAACGCGTGTTGTTGGGCGCGGGTTACCCGGCCCTGGCGCAAGACAAAGCTTTTTATCGGGCGCTGTTGAGATTCTTTACTGGCAGCCGATGTCGCTTGCGTATTTTTAGTGGTCACGTTGCAAAAGTGGGCGGGTTATCTATTGCTTAGAAAAAAGTGCCTTCGATGGGCGAGGAGGCTGAGGCAAAACGTTTTTTCGGCATACGACCTGCCAGATATGCTTCGCGCCCACCTTCTATGGCTTTTTTCATGGCGGATGCCATTAATATCGGGTTTTGCGCGGCGGCAATGGCGGTATTCATTAATATGCCATCACAACCCAGTTCCATCGCGATAGCCGCATCAGAGGCGGTGCCAACACCGGCGTCCACCAAAATCGGTACATTTGCATTTTCGATAATGGTGAGAATATTGTATGGGTTGCGAATGCCCAGACCGGAGCCAATGGGCGCTGCTAACGGCATGACGGCAACACAGCCAATGTTTTCCAGCTCTTTTGCAATCAGAGGGTCGTCGTTGGTGTAGACCATGACATCAAAATCGTCATCTACCAATATTTGTGCAGCTTTTAAGGTTTCAATCGTGTTCGGAAACAGGGTTTTTTCGTCGCCCAGTACTTCTAGCTTGACCAGCTTATGACCGCCCAGCAGCTCGCGTGCAAGTTTGCAGGTTCTTACAGCGTCGTCAAGGGTGTAACAGCCAGCGGTATTGGGCAGTAAGGTATATTTGTCGAGTGGCAGCGCATCCAGTAAATTGGGCTCGTCCGGGTTTTGCCCAATATTGGTTCGTCGGATGGCAATGGTGATGATTTCAGCACCGCTGGCTTCCAGTGCGAGGCGTGTCTCTTCATTGTCCTTATATTTTCCGGTGCCGACCAACAGGCGCGAATTATAAGTTTTACCTGCAATCTGCAGCGGTTTGTTTGCATTTATATTAGACATTAAATAATTCCAGACTTTATATTTGTTTAGCTGACGCGGTTCTAGCGGCCGTTCCGGCGGTGTTCATTTGTTTGCCTTTTCAGGCATGCTTATTTTACGCGATTTTACCTTTAGCCGGGATATTTTACTGGTCGCCGCAACTGACCACCGCCAATCGCTTGCACAATTTCAACCTGATCCTGATGGCTGAGGGTAAAGGCATCAAAATTACTGCGAGCAATAATCTGCTGATTGATTTCGACCGCTAGTCGTTTTTCACTTAATGCCAAACTATCGAGTAATTGCGAAATACTGGTCTTATCGTCTATTGATTGGCTTTTTCCATTCAACATAATTGTAATCATAGGGGTTTCCTGTGAGCGGCGTTTTTCTGCCAATTGAGCATGTAAAGCTAAAAATTGTCAATTTTGTGCTATAAATTTACACACTATATAACTATATCTATGGGCTGCATTATTTGGGCAGTACATTATTTTATTATAAGCCAGTTGTTGGTATGTACAAAAAATCTGGAACTAAAACTGGAACGAATATATGTCTAAGTCGTTAATTGCATGGTCGATCATTCTATGCTTCATGAGTTTTAATGCTATAGCAAAAAGCAGTGATAGCCCCTTCGCGAAAAAAAATACACTGAATATTGGCAAGGATATTAGCTGGAAAATCGATAAAGAGTCTGTGCTAGCAAGCAAGTCAGCGACTGACGATGCAGGTACTTATTACCATTTACAGTTTGATAACAAGCAACTGAAGTTATTGATTAGTGATGATGCTGCCGGTCATTCAGCAAAAAAATTCAACCAATTTCAAATCAACAACGTCAGGATTGACGGCAAGCAGAGTCCGTTGTTTCGCTGGTGTTTGAAAAATCAACAACGACACAGCCGGTTTTTACAGGAAGGTTTAAGTGTTAAAAAAGATATATGTGTCATTGACGGTGGTGCTGGCACATTTATTATGCGCTTAAACAAAGCCACTTTGCAGTCGTTGCAAGAGGGTAGTCGTCTGTCTATTTTGACAAAACCCTTTCGTACTCCGCTTGAACTGAATTATGATATCAGTGATTTTAAGGATATGGTGTTGGCGTTGAATGCAAGGCCTGCGCCGCTTGTAACCATGCCTATTGCGGTAAGTGCTGAAAATGCAAAGCCCAAACAAGGCCGGAAATGCTGGGCCGGTGCGCCACCAAAATACAGCCATATAAAATCGGTAGAATACGACTGCGATGACGCTGTGTCTAAAAAAGATGCAGAATTATGGCTGACCAAGCTGGTTACTAATGAAAGGGAAAAACAAGGAAAGCTGGATCTGGAAAAAGAAAGCAAGCGTCAACTGGCTGCGAAACAACAGCAGAAAGCACAGGCCAACAAGCTGAGGCAACAAGCGTTGCTTCAGGCAGAAGCGGCGGCAGTCACTGCGGCAGTTGCTGTAAGCGAGGCAAAACAAGCGGTTATTGGGGGCGAAATTACCGCAAAGATGGTGGCAGTGTGCGACAAATTTTGGCGCAAAGGTGAGCATCGTTGTTACTGTCAGAAATATATTGAACATGCACCTGAGAGCATTCAGTCAAATTCGACCTGCGAATAGTCTCGCCCTTTATCCTTAAGCGAGTTTTTTCTGGTTTAACCATGCCGTTTTCTTCTGTAATATAAAGCAACGAGTGCTCGTTGCTTTTTTTATGCTCACCGGTATTTGCAGGATGTATGAAATTATGATAAAAAAATATTTAAAAATCGGATTTGTTGCTGTCTGTTTATTTTTTCCAGGGCTTATTTTTGCGGATGAGCTAAAAGATAAAAAGTCAGCGACTGAGGTTAAAGAAGAGGTTATTGCTGCGCCTAAGTTAGAAGATTTTTCGGAAGCACCAACCTTGAAAAATCTTGCTGATAAGCAAAAAGCGGATGAAAAAGTATTTAAAAAGCTCACCGAAGCGCCTGTTGCAGGCCCCTACGATGAATACAATCGATCCACGCCACGTTCCAGTCTTATTGCATTGGTGCTTGCGGTAAAGGAAAAAGATTTTAAGCGGGCGGTCAATTATCTGGATCTAAGAAACCTGCCTTTTTCGCAGGACGAAAATCTAGACGGCGAAGCGCTGGTTCGAAAACTTGTTATTGTGGCGCAGCGAGCCATGATTATTGATTTCGAAGATTTAAGCGATAACCCTCATGGTCATAAGGATGATGGGCTGCCAGGTTATCGTGATCGGGTAACGACGCTAAAGACAAAAGACGGCCCTGTTGATATTTTAATGCAGCGCGTGCCACGCGGTGACGGCGTTTCTGTTTGGAAAATATCCAATGCAACCGTTGCCCAGATACCGCGCTTAGACAAGGAATTCGGTTACGGTGTTATTGGCAATAAACTCTCTCATATTTTTTCACATCAACGAATTTTTGGTTTTGAAGTTTGGCAGTTGGTGATGTTGTTTGGGCTGATAACCGTTGCTTTTATTATTGCTTATTCGATAACCTTTATTCTGGGAAAAATACTGCAGAAAAATGCACGATTTAACCGGCAAAACTTACAGAAATTTATTGCCGGTCCACTGCGTTTTTTAATTTTAATTTTAATTTTCCGCTACGGCTTCGATATGATAGCGCCATCGCTAACGGCGCGCGCTTTGTTTGAGGCAGGAACATTTCTGGTACTGGCAATTTTCTGGGTACTGCTGGGGGTGGTTGATCTGGTGATGTATCGCCTGGCAGATCGGATGAAGAAAAATGGCCAGTTGGATGCCGTGGTTTTATTAAAACCGGCAGCAACCGGGGTGAAAATCGTCATTGCCTTACTGGCGTTGCTCTCCTGGATGGATAACCTGGGATATGAAGTCACCACCGTGCTTGCCGGTTTAGGTGTTGGTGGTATTGCGCTGGCGCTAGCGGCGCAGAAGTCACTGGAAAATTTAATCGGCTCCATTACCATATATGCTTCTCAGCCGGTGCGTGTAGGTGATTTTTGCAAGTTTGGCGACACCTTCGGTACGGTTGAAGAAATAGGTCTGCGCTCAACACAGTTGCGCACCTCGGCACGCACTGTGGTGCATATTCCCAATGCCATGTTTGCTGCCGATAAAATTGAGAATTTAACGCAGCGCGACAAAATTCTTTACCGAACCCGTTTGCGCCTTTCATATAACGATACACCGGCGCAATTGAAAAAAGTGCTGGCAGATATTCGTGAATTAATCGAACAACATGCGTTTGTAGACGAGCAGAGCTCCCGTGTGCGCTTTCTGGAATTTGGCGAATACGCGCAGGAGCTGGAACTGTTTGCGTATATTAAAACCAGAGGCTTTTCGCAATATCTTGAGCATCGTGAAGATATTAATATCAAGATCAACGATATCATCGCGGCAGCAGGTGCGCATTTAACAGTGCCGGTAAAAACGGTTAACTTGCAACAGGCTGATGACAAGTCTACAGCGCAGTAAAAATAATGCCTGATTGTATAATTGTTGGCGGTGGTGTTATCGGGCTGTTGACTGCGCGTCAATTGTTTTTACAGGGCGTGGATGTTCTACTGTTGGAGAAAGGACCGCTTGGTGGCGAGTCGAGCTGGGCCGGCGGTGGCATTGTCTCGCCGCTTTATCCCTGGCGTTATGATGATTCGGTTAATGTTCTGGCCGAGCGCAGTAAAAAAATCTATCCTGAGCTAACGCAAACACTGTTTGGCGAAACGGGCATAAACAGTGAGTTAATCACATCAGGTCTGTTTACGGTAATCCGAGACAATCAAGATGAGGTATTAAGCTGGGCGCAGCAATGGTCGGTTGATGCCAGCTTTGTGAGCGATTTTGAAACGATTCAAGGTATTGAAGCGACCGTTGGTGAAGCGATAAATCAGGGCATATGGATGCCGGCTGTTATGCAGTTGAGAAACCCCAAACTGGTAAAAGCATTAAAAGCCTCGCTGGATTATTTATCGGTTGCGTATCACGAACACACCGAGGTTAAAGAAATCGTGGTGAAAGACCATAAGGTCACTGCCGTGCGCACAGCGCAGAAAACATTTTATGCTGATAAAGTGATAATCGCGAGTGGTGCTTGGAGCGCGCAGTTTAGCGTTACCCGATCGTCGGTGGCTGTGTTGCCAGTGAAAGGTCAAATGATTATGTATAAAGGTCCTGTTGGTTTGGTAAAACGCATCATCTTATCGGAAGGGCATTATGTTATTCCACGAAAAGATGGTCGCATACTGGCTGGCAGCACACTGGAAAAAATAGGTTTTGATAAAACGGTGTCGTCATCAGCACTGGCAGAGTTGCACCGCGCAGCCGTAGAATTAGTGCCAGCTATAAACGGCCTTGAGATCGAAAGGCAATGGGCCGGGCTAAGACCAGGGACGGAAAAAGGCATTCCTTATATATGCCAGCATGATGCAATTGAAGGCTTGTATGTGCATGCCGGGCATTTCAGAAATGGCATTGTATTAGGCGCAGCTTCGGCAGAACTAATGGCAGATATAATCACGCAACGAACACCGTGGTGTGATGTCCGGCCATACAGCATGAGTGCCGCGCATTAAAAATTAGCCGGAATAGCTCCAATTGGTAGAGCAAGTCATTCGTAATGACGAGGTTCGCGGTTCAATTCCGCGTTCCGGCACCAGAAAAATCGGTAGCAACCACTGGTAGGGACCCCTCGGCAGCCTACTAGAAATTCGGTTTCACCGGTGCATCTTTATACATCGCCACGCTGGACATAATTTCTTCCTTGGCGTCATCAAGATCGCCCCAGCCATCCACCCGCACCCATTTACCTTCATCTAAGTCTTTGTAGTGTTCAAAAAAATGGGCAATTTGATCCAGCAGCATAGGCGGCATATCGTCAATGGCTTTGACGTGACGGAAAGATTTACACAACTTATCGATTGGCACGGCAAGAATTTTAGCATCGTCGCCAGATTCATCCTTCATTTTCAACACCCCAACCGGACGGCATTGGATGACCGAGCCGGCTATAAGTGGCACCGGTGTAGCTACCAACACGTCAACCGGGTCACCATCTTTCGACAGGGTATTGGGTACATAGCCGTAGTTGCACGGATAAAACATGGCGCTGCTCATAAAGCGGTCAACAAACATAGCACC
>CAZYYW010000113.1:0-6661 GCA_964651445.1 uncultured Thiotrichaceae bacterium | reverse complement strand
TTTATAGAAGTTTGCAGTTATTAGTAGGCAGTTAAAAGTAAAAAGCTTTAGACACAGAGACCACGGAGTACACAGAGAAAATAAATTGAACTGCTCTGTGTGCTCCGTGGTCTCTGTGTCAAAATTAAAAAGGATTAGAATTAAAAGTAGAGCAATGTTCTGTAGAAAACTAAAGGTAACCCAAGCGACTTTCTGTCACTGTTAAATCAACCTATGCTCTTTCAATGCATAGTGGTTGAGTACAGAAGAAATCTTACTTTGTAAAATCACTGCCAACTCTAAATCCCCAGCTCTTTAATCTTTCGGGTAAGTGTATTCCTGCCCCAGCCGAGTAGTTTGGCGGCATCATTTTTACGGCCATTGGTTTTTTGCAAGGCAGCAGTAATTAATATTTCTTCGACTTCTGAGAACACGATGGCGGCGATTTCTGTTTCTCCTGACAACAGTTGTCCGTTGACGACGCTGGCAAGCGCCTGCTTCCAATTTGAATGGCTATCGCTATCAATGGTTTGATTGTCATCTAACAGTTCAGCGGGTAAGTCGGAGAGATGCACCGTCTGGCCAGACGTCATGACAGCTAGCCAGTGACAGGTATTTTCGAGTTGCCTGACATTACCCGGCCAGGGCAAAGACGTGAGGTATGTCATGGCATCATCACCAATGGCTTTAACTTCAACTTCTTCGCCCTGATTGACTCGATCATTGACTGCGCGGTGCAGGAACAGGTGCAGCAGTGCGGGTATATCTTCTTTACGTTCTCGCAAGGCGGGCAGTTGTATGCGTATAACATTCAAGCGATGAAACAAGTCTTCGCGGAACAGGCCTTTTTTAACATGCTCATCAAGGTTTTGATGAGTGGCTGCAATAACACGGACATTCACTTTAATTGGTGTGTGTCCGCCTACACGGTAGAACACGCCATCCGACAAAACACGCAATAAGCGCGTTTGTAATTCGGCAGGCATGTCACCAATTTCATCGAGAAACAATGTGCCGCCATCGGCTTGTTCAAAGCGACCTTTGCGCTGCGCTTGGGCGCCGGTGAAAGCGCCTTTTTCGTGACCAAATAATTCAGACTCCAATAGTTCCTTAGGGATGGCGGCAGTGTTCAAAGCAATGAATGCCTGTGCAGCACGTGGGCTGTGTTTATGTAGCGATAAGGCAACCAGCTCTTTGCCGGTGCCTGATTCACCGGTAATTAAAACACTGATAACCGATTTTGATAAGCGCCCGATAGTGCGAAAGACTTCCTGCATCGCCGGTGCAGCACCGATGATTTCAGGGCCGACTTTGTCGGGTACTAGCGGATTGGCATTATTTTGTCTTTTGCTACAGGCACGTTGCGCAACGTCTACCGCGTCGTCAATATCAAAAGGTTTGGGCAGGTATTCAAAAGCACCGCCCTGATAAGCTGACACAGCGCTGTCTAGGTCGGTATGTGCGGTCATGATAATGACCGGTAGTTCTGGATAATCAGTGGAAAGTTGGGCGAGTAGTTCTAAGCCATCAATGCCCGGCATGCGAACATCGGTGATGATGGCGTCCGGCGATTCGGTTTTTAATTTGTGTAAAATAGTATTGGCATTGTCAAAGCTGGTGACACTAAAGTCGGCAGCTTCCAGTGCTTTTTGCAAAACCCAGCGAATAGAGTCATCGTCATCAATAATCCAGATATGCCACTTTGATGTGTTCGCTGTGTTCATTATGCGGCTCCATTGTGGGTATTTAGTGGCAGCAAAAGAGTGAACACGGTTTTTCCCGGTTCACTGCTAAATTCAATTAAACCACCATGTTGGTGCACCAGTGATTGCGCGATAGATAAGCCTAAGCCAGTACCCTGTGCATGACCGGTTATCATCGGCATAAATATTTTTTCTTGTAAGGCTTCGGCAACGCCGCAGCCATTGTCTTTTATGTCTATGCGAGCAACCAACGGATAGCTGTGGCTGCCGATGGTGCAATTTCGCTGGGTGCGTGTTTTAAAAATAATTTTTCCCTGTTGAGCGTTGTCATTTTTGATTGCCGAGATAGCAATAATGGCATTGCGCGTAATATTGAGTATCACCTGAATCATCATTGACTCATCAGCGTGCAACTCTGGAATACTGGGGTCATAATCAGCAGCGATTAATACGCTGTCATCCTCGGCAAGAACCAACTGCCGCACGTGTTCGAGAATTTTATGAATATTGATTTCAGTTTTGGTGGGGATGTCTTTTGGCCCAACCATACGGTCAAGTAGGTTTTTTAGGCGGTCGGTTTCTTTGATAATAATTTGTGTAAATTGTTTATTGTTTTCACTATTTTTGTCGTTGGCCAATTCACGCTCAAGTAATTGCGCCGAGCCGCGAATGCCGCCGAGTGGATTTTTAATTTCATGTGCAAGGCCGCGTAATAAACTTTTACTGGCTTCGTACTGACTGAGAATACTTTCTTCGTGGCTAATTTTCTGCTGAGTCTTCAAGCGGATGAATTCCAATAATAAAAATCTCCCCTGTGCTAAATATTGAATCGGTGAGACAGAGTAATCGACGTTTATGGTTTTATGATGGTGTGTCCGTAATTGGTCTTCGTAAACGGTGTAGGGGTGACCAGAAATAATCGATCGTTCCAGTCGATCAAAAAATTCATGTTCATTAATGACCAGTTCTCGAATATTTTTCTTAAGCGCACGGTTGCTACTGATATGAAATAACATTTCGGCCGCAGGGTTCATGCAGACAATTTGTAAATTTTCATCGATCACCACAATGGCGGAATGTAAATTGTCGATAATCGTTCGAGGTGAGTTGTAATCAGGCGCGACCATAATCTACCTAATGCAAAAAACGAAACAGTTTTATTGTGTTTGTCATTAAATTAAATCTATGTTTTTCAACGGTTTATAGAGAACGAGGATTTATTATTTAGCTTGAAGCCGTTGCGGCATATTCTATCGCACCATTGTGGTGCGTTCTAGTGTTATTTGGGGTTAAATGCCAGTTTTAGACGCGAAGGTGACTTTAAAATAAAAAGCATTTAGCCGCGAAAAAAGCAAAAGTTTTATTTTATGTTTTTTTCGCGTCTTTTGCGTTGTTCGCGGCAAAAAATCTTGTCTCTTGATGTTGGCACTAACGTTTCTGTTGTTTAATCACTGTATTTTTGATGTAAATAGTAATGCTTTTAGTGCGCTTGAGTATCTTGCCCTTTTTGTTTCTTACCTCGGCTTGCAGTGTATGTTCACCACGGTCAGCCCGACCAATCTGTAGCAGTAGACTTTGGCTTTTCTCGACTAGTGGTTCGCCGTTCATCAACAAACGGATGTAATGCCCGTTTGCGATATCCAGACCGGGCTTGAGTTGCAGTGCCACCGCCAAATCGGGTACATTCCAGATGCTTTGCCCCTCTTTTGGCGCGGTGATTGTAAATGCTGTGTATTTTGTTTCTTCAGCTTTTATTTGCACGGTGACGGCTTCCTGTTTAACTGGAAGTTTGGTGGCATTTATCACGGTTATCGCGGGGGCGATAAATTTCTCTGCGTTGTTAAAGGGTTTATCGGAGTAACTGACGTTGCCTTCAGCATCAAGGCCTTTGTATAGCCCAGCATGGCTTGTCATCATCGATAGCGAAGTTGTCAGCAGTAAAAATGTTATTAAGATATTTTTCATACTGACTAGGATAACTTTTGTGAGTGCAAGGCGCAATAAAAAACCCCGCAGGGTGAGTGCAGGGTTTTTTATTTGTGCGAACCGTGCGTTAACACGGATTAGCGCTGATTATGCGCGGAGACTATACGCTGTAGTACATATCAAACTCGCAGGGGTGAGTAGACATACGTAAACGCTGCACTTCTTCGTTTTTCAGCTCGATGAAACCATCGATCATGTCGTCATCAAATACGCCGCCTTCAGTGAGGAAGGTACGGTCAGCATCAAGTGCAGCCAGTGCTTCATCAAGAGAGACTGCCACTTGAGGAATAAGTGCTTCTTCTTCTGGTGGTAGGTCGTATAGATCTTTCGATGCGGCTTCACCGGGATCAATTTTATTTTTGATGCCGTCAAGGCCAGCCATAAGCATGGAGGCAAAACACAGGTAAGGGTTAGCGGTGTTATCACCAAAACGTACTTCAATACGACGACCTTTCGGGTTATTAATGAAAGGGATACGAATAGCCGCAGAACGGTTACGTGCAGAATATGCCAGCATTACCGGTGCTTCAAAACCTGGTACTAAACGCTTGTAGCTGTTAGTAGAGGCGTTAGCGAAAGCATTTAATGCTTTTGCATGTTTGATAATGCCGCCAATGTACCATAGTGCTTCTTGAGAAAGTCCGCCGTAAAGATCACCGGTAAACATGTTTTCGCCGTCTTTAAAGATAGATTGGTGAACGTGCATGCCGTTGCCGTTGTCACCGACGATGGGCTTGGGCATAAAAGTGGCTGTTTTGCCGTAAGCGTGAGCGACATTGTGTACCACATATTTGAAAATTTGTACTTCGTCTGCTTTACGAACCAAGGTGTTAAAGACTGCACCAATTTCACACTGACCAGCGGTGCCTACTTCGTGATGATGAACTTCGCTTTTGGCGCCCATTTCATCCATAACTAAACACATAGATGAACGCAAGTCTTGCAGAGAGTCAACTGGTGGCACAGGGAAATAACCACCTTTTACGCCAGGACGGTGACCCATGTTGCCGCCATCATATTTTTCATGGCTTGACCATGCCGCTTCTTCAGAACCAATAGAGTAACCAACTTCACCCATAGTATCTGTCCAGCGAATGCTATCAAAGACAAAAAATTCATTTTCTGGGCCGAAGTATGCGGTGTCACCGATACCGGTTGATTGCAAATATGCTTCTGCACGTTTTGCGATTGAACGTGGGTCACGGTTGTAGCCTTTCATGTCAGAAGGTTCGATAATATCGCAACGGATATTTAATGTAACTTCTTCGCAGAACGGATCGATAACCTGTGAGTCACAATCGGGCATTAGAATCATGTCAGAGGCATTAATGCCTTTCCAGCCAGCAATAGATGAGCCATCAAACATCTTGCCTTCTTCCAGCTCGCCTTCATCAACCATGCCGGAAGGCACAGAAACGTGTTGTTCTTTACCCTGTGTATCAGTAAAACGGAAGTCAACGAATTTAACGTCTTGTTCCTTGATCATATTCATTACATCAATTGCAGCCATTTGTTTGAGCCTCTAATCTAAATTTTAAAAATAATAATCCGCGCAGAAGAACCTGTTGTAGCCAGGTCAACCGTGCGGCGTTTTTTTATGTTTTATCCGGGATGCTTTTCTTGCTGAAAAAAATCAGGATAGTAGAACCTTTGATCAGCTCTGTTTATGTGTAAGCCAGCAGCGCTTAAAACAGAGCTCAGCAAAGGTCCTTTTTACAGGGGTAGATTTTGCATGAAACGTGCCAATAAGGGAAACCCGATATCATGCGATTTTTAGAGGGGATGGTATAAATAACGCACTCTATTGGGTCAAAGCTCGATTATTCGCACCAAAGTTGTGCGTTTTGCTAAAAGTGACGTTAGGAGCCGACCATCGCTATAAAATTTCCAGCTTACTGTGTCCGTATTTTCTCTAAGCCAGAGATTATTGCCGTATCGAGATATCCGCCATAAAGCTCCAGCGAGTTTATACCCAGTATACGCGCGGCAACCTCGTCTCCATCGCTGTCGAGGAACAGCAGTGTTGGTGATAGCGGTACTTTGTAATCGCGGGCAAATCCTCTTGGCGTAGTTTTGTCGCCAGAAAAATCAACGATGGTGTAATAGCTGTCCATATCAAGCTTGCGTATTATTAC
This sequence comes from uncultured Thiotrichaceae bacterium, assembly GCA_964651445.1. Classification (GTDB taxonomy): domain Bacteria; phylum Pseudomonadota; class Gammaproteobacteria; order SZUA-229; family SZUA-229. The sequence goes on along the minus strand of CAZYYW010000113.1, from coordinate 858 downwards.
CTCACGGGTAATGTCAGCGTTGCGCAACATGGGCTTTAAGAACTCCTCTTCTAGCAGGTCGCAATATTCACAGTAACTGGCAGAAATTACCAGCACTATAATTTTTTCCTGTGTGCGTGCTAACTGTGCAAGCTGTGAAAAGTCTGTCGCATATTCTACGCTGATGTATGGCAGCTCCTCATCGTCATATTCTGATGTTTGTTCATCGGCTGACACTAGTGAAAAAGGTAATAGTAATAGCACGATTGTTAGCAGTTTTCTCATCGGTCTAAAGCCCTTCATTCGAATAACTATGAGCAATACGAGGTTGGATTATTGAAAGTGAGAGTTGAAAATTCATAATAGAAGAAGCATGGTCGCAGTATTTTTAAAGGGTCATTATTATGACGCAAAGTCGTCGATATTATTCAAGTTTTTGAAAGCCGCTTTGTCGTTGAAAATAACGATTTCAGCCTGTTGTGATTTTACCCAGCGCATTAGCCGTAACTGGTTTTCATCCAGTGCTTGTGTCAGTGACCGGTGCAAGCTTTTGTGTAACAGCATGAGTAGTTGTAATTTATTGTCGGCTTCAGCAACGTATAGTTTGCTGTCGGCTTTGCTGTGCAAAAAAGTGTCAATGATATTTGTTGGCAAAAACGGAGTATCGCAGGCAACAACTAAAACCCAGTCATGTGAGCAGTGTGCTAAAGCGGCAGCAATGCCCGCCATCGGGCCGAGAGTTGTTTCAGTATTGTCGGTGATAACCTTCGGCGTGTATTGCGTGTAACGATTTTGATTACGATTGGCACTAATAATAATTTCATCAACCTGCGGGGTGATGGTATCAATGACATATTCGATCAGGGCTTTGTTTTTATA
>CAZYYW010000112.1:0-6845 GCA_964651445.1 uncultured Thiotrichaceae bacterium | reverse complement strand
CGGTAAGTACCAAATTAAATTGATGGATGCTGAAATTATCGGCACTCTATTAACCGTAAAAATTAAGACCAATTTTGCTGGCCGGGGTGATGATGGTTTGGCGGGCGGAATAACCATTGATGGAAACGGCATAGGGTACGGTGATTTATTCATTAGTGGAGCGTGGAACCCGTTTGGTAGCGGTAAGTATAAAAATGACGATGCTAGCAATGGAACCGTCTGGAGCCATGGTTTTTCGCTGGATGACCGTTGGATGGATGAAAGCAATGCGGGTACAGGTGTGTTGTACAGTCTGACTTCAGGGAATAATGATACGGATATTAAATTATCGGATGATTTTTTTCACAGTGGTTCCTTTCGTAATGGTCAGGAAGTAGCAGTTGATCGCGACAGTACGGGTGTTATGGCATTGAATAACGCAGGTAGCTGGGCAGTAACCGCTGATACCGTTGACTTTACTATCGATTTAGCGGGCACTGGCTTGTTAGCAGGCTCTGAGATTGCATTGCGTTGGCAGATGACTTGTGCCAATGACGTTATCGAAGGCTCAATGGGTGTGCCACCGATACCTGTACCTGCCGCAGTATGGTTATTTGGTTCTGGTTTGCTTGGTCTGGTTGCCATTGCAAGGCGCAAAGATAGCCAAGTTAGCTAAAAACTAAAAAACCAAAAAATGTGTATAAAAGGCGATGTCTGTGGAAGCAGGCATCGTTTTTTTTTGCTCATCGGAAATGTATTCTAATCAGGCAAAGCGAAGGTCTTTATTGCAGCGCATGTATTGCTGCACTGCTATATACCCATGAATATTGGTATATGCAGTAAATATAGCCGTGATAAACTTGGCTTTTTTATTGACGAGAAGAATCATGGGCAACAATACAAACGATAACGATGAAGCAGCAATGGAAATAAGTGATATTGATGCCAGTTTTTCCAGTGGTATTGCCGCATTTGAAGCTAAAAACTTCAAACAGTCATTGCAATTTTTAGCGCCACTTGCCGAAGCGGGTGATGCCGAGTCGCAGCACCGTTGCGCCATCATGTATCAAAATGGTCTTGGCATTGTTGCCAATGAAGCAAAAGCGGTTGAGTACATGCGCGGAGCCGCCGAGCAGGGTCATGCAATCGCCCAGCATGGTTTAGGTTTTATGTACATGGAAGGCGAATGTGTCGAAAAAAATGCACAGCAAGCGATCAAGTGGTTTACCAAAGCGGGAGAGCAGGGCTTGGTTGGTTCATTAACGACGCTTGCGATGATGTACCAGGAAGGCAATGGCGTAGAAAAAAATCCCGCAGAGGCGCAACGCCTTTATAAGTTGGCTGGGTTTGATGACATGGTTGTCGAGTGATTTGTAAAAGCCACTGCCGTTTTGAGCGAATGTAAAAAATTCCATAATAGCGATCAGCAAAATTCTTCCCATCGCTTGAACACAATAATAAATTTATTTAGAAAGATATTAAACAATTATGCGCCCAGCCCATTTATTAACCGTCGTAGAAAGAGAATTTGAGAGCACCCAGTCTGGTATGCACACCCCCGTGATGCTTTGGGGTGCGCCTGGTGTCGGTAAGTCACAGATGGTGGCGCAGGTTGCACAGCGTCAAAATACACCACTGATTGATATTCGTCTGTCGCAGATGGAACCCAGTGATTTACGCGGTATTCCTTTTAAAGCGGGAGATGCAGTGGAATGGGCAGTGCCGGCAATGCTGCCAAACGCCAAGCGCCACGGTGAAAATGGCATTCTGTTTCTCGATGAAATTACTTCTGCGCCGCCAAGTGTGTCGGCAGCGGCTTATCAGTTAATTCTGGACAGAAAGTTAGGTGAGTATGAAGTGCCTGCTGGTTGGGCCATTATTGCTGCCGGCAATAGGCAAGGTGACCGCGGTGTGACATACAGTATGCCCGCGCCACTGGCGAATCGTTTTTCACATTACGAAGTTGATATTAATCTGGATGACTGGGTGGCGTGGGCATATGCCAATGGTATCGATGAACGTGTTATCGCCTTTCTGCGTTTTCGACAGGATCTTTTATTTGAATTTGATGCTTCCCAAAACCCGATTGCTTTTCCATCGCCACGTTCTTGGGAATTTGCGCACCGCGCCTTGCACAAGTTTGAAGATCACCCAGAATTATTTTCAGGTGCTTTGCAGGCTTGTGTGGGCAAGGCGGCCGGTATTGAATTAGCGGCTTTTATCGCCAGCTTGGATAAAATGCCAGATTTAGACGCTATTTTAAATGGCGACGAAGTTGAAACGCCAAAAGAAATCGATCTGCAATACGCGGTGGCGACGGCGCTGGTCGGTCGTGCTATCCGCGCCAAAGACACCGATCAGGCACAAACCGTGCACGGCCATATATTGAATTATGCCAACCGTTTCCCACAACGAGAAATGGGCGTGATGATGGTCTCCGATATGCACCGTGCTATTGGACAGGATATTTTTACGGTACCCGAATTCGCCAACTGGGCCGATAAAATTGCCGACCTTATGCTGTATTAAAATCAAGAATATTTTCCGCAAATGGTCACTTTTACACATCCATGCGTCCGTGACATTAGTGCATCCATGCACGTCAACGCAAATGAACGCAAATTTAAAAGACAAAAAATAGTTTTTATTTGCGTGAATTTGCGTGGATTTGCGGAAAATAATAGTTTTTTATCTTTTCTTTTTTTTGCGGTGTTTGTATGAGCAACTACCCTGACGTTGAAAAAAAACTGGCTATGGCTCGTACACGTCTGATTCTGGACAAGCCATTTCTGGGTGCGCTGGTATTGCGTTTGCCGATGGTGGCAGGTGATCCTAAGTGGTGTGAAACCACTTTCAGTGACGGTAAAACGTTTTATTACAACAGCGATTACATTGACGCGCTGGATCAGGAACAGACGCAGTTTGCCCTTTCACACGAGGCGCTACATTGTGCGCTTTCACATTTTCATCGACGTGGCCACCGAGTAAAACACCGTTGGGATTTGGCATGTGACTTTGCCGTCAACCCGATGTTAATTCACGATGGATTAAAACCACCGCCGGACGTTATGCACCTTCGTGAATACGAAGGCATGACGGCGGAAGAAATTTATCCCTGTCTGGAAGATAATGATAATGACGGTGAACGTGACCTCGAAGACAAGAAAATGTCGGATGAAGCGGATAGTGACAACCAGCAGTCTCGTGAAGATGGCAGCGGCGGTGGCAACGATCAGGAAAAACAAAACGACGAACAAAGCGATGGTGAAGGCGAGCAGGACAAAGAGCTAGATGATGACGGCCAGGGCGGCAAGGCACAACAGCCAGCAGGCATGACGCCGCAGGAAGAAGACGAACTAAGCCTGCAATGGGAACAACGCCTAGCAGGTGCCGCACAGCAAGCCTTGCAATCAGGTAAATTGGAAGGCGAAATGGCACGCATGGTGGATCACCTGCTACAACCTAAATTGCCTTGGCGCATGTTGCTGGCAAGATATATGTCGGCAACTGCACGAGAAGATTACAGCTACACGCGACCCTCATCACGCCGTGGTGATCCTGCGGTCTACCCAAGTATGCGAAGTAACGAAACCAGCATTGTGGTAGCGGTGGATACCAGCGGATCTATCGATCAGCAGGAAATCGAAGAATTCATTTCCGAAATTGATGCCATTAAAAGTCAGGTGCGGGCCAGCGTAACCCTGCTTACTTGTGACTCACAATTAAATTATGGCTGCCCTTGGGTGTTTGAAGCATGGGATCAGTTTCAGTTTGACATCGAAATACGCGGCGGGGGTGGCACCAATTTCAAACCAGTATTTGAATGGGCAGAAGCACAGGACAAGGCACCTGATTTACTGGTTTATTTTACCGATGCGGAAGGCGTATTTCCTGCAGCCGAGCCTCACTTTCCGGTTACCTGGTTGGTAAAAGGTAAAGCCAAAGTACCGTTTGGCGTCAGAGTGCAGTTGAATTAAATGACACTGTCAGCAGAAGATAATTTACGTCTTAACGTGTTGCTCGCGCAAGAGCTTCATGCTGTGCGTATAGATGAATCTAAAATGACAGTGTTTGCTTTAACCGCAAAGGGTGAGGCGAAAGTACCACTCAACGCCATCGGTAAAGACGAAGCCTATATAAAAGAAATAAAATCCTTGTTCAGTACACACGTTATGGGTTCGCCGGGCGGCTATCCGGTTTACCTTAAACGTTGGACACGTATGGGGCAGGCACGTAACGATACCCTGGCGCAATTACTATTACTGGGTGAACCTGAAGCCGTAGTAGCAGCCGTCCATGCCCCAGGTTTGTCGGACGAACTCGCAGCGCGAGCATGGTGGGCAATGCCAACAGCGGAAAATGCACGAAAGATGTTGGAAAAAAAAGCCGTCGTTGATGGTGAAACCGGTAAAGAGCTGGCTGAATTCTTAATCGAATTTCTACCGTTTGAAGAAGAACACAGCGACATGATTGAATCGGTTCGTTTAGTTTTGCAGCCGGGGCTTATCAGCCAGCAGGAAAAACAAAAACTGTGGGCGAAAACAAAAACCAAACGAAGTTTTTATGTCGGGTTTTTACATGCCTCGGCGGATGACCTACCAATTGATGTGGCCGCCCACCGCGCACATGAAAAAGTTAAGCAGCAATTACAACCATTGCTAGAACAGGGAAACCCTTACGCGCAACTGCTAGAAAAAGTTTTAAGTGCACAGGGTCAGGCGTTTATCGATACTGCCGAAAATGCCTTGAACAAACCCGGTAATCAAGACGTAGTAGTGTCACTGCTCGCCGCCATAGCCAACTACTTTAGCCGCATCGTACCTGATAATTATACCGAAGACGACATCGAACAAATTTGTCATGAAGCCAATGCGCTGTGTTGTAATAATAATGAAGCACTGCAACAGGTGGTGAATTGTTTAGCTGGCGTTTTCGATGATGCACAGCAATATCTGTGTGCGATGACCGTGTTAGCCTGCTTGAGTGTTAAACTGGTTAACCCTATATTTTCCCGTACTGATGCGATTGGGACAGTGATGCGAAAAAAAATAAAACCAGTAACCGATCCTGTTCTAGCGCAACTTGAAATTTTACGAACTTGATTTGCATTCAGCATTCATGTTTATTATTCCTTACTTATTCGAATGACGGCACTCTATTATGCGATTTGATAAAGTCCTGATCATTATTGATGTGCAATTAAAAGCGCAGAGCTTGCAACAGTATTTGCCATGCTCCGCCAGTATCATTGGAAAAACACTGGCAGAAATTGCCGATGAATACGAAAAGGAAAACAAAACCGGTTATTACCCAGCCATTGATTTTTTTAAAACCAGAGACAATGTTGACCCTGATTTAATTACCTCGGCAGAGCAGGTGGCATGGCTGGTAGCAAAATTAGCACGCGAAACGATTGAGCTTCAGCTGCGACCTATTTTTTCATCGGTGCAGTTTCAGTCCATTCAAACCATAGCGTTTGCCTTGCCAAAAGTACGTCCAAACCAGACAGATGCCGCCTTGCACTTAGCCAATCATTACACACCAGACACCGTAAAAATTGAGTTGATGGTAACCATGATGCGCCGCGATTCTGAGGTAGAAGATAGCAGAGCAGAGCCATACGCACGGAAAATGATGTTTCGCTGGTTGGCGGCAGAGTTTGAGACGCTAGAGGTGACAAACTCAACAGCATTCTAGAGGCTACTAGGAACTTGTCCACTTTGGTACAAGATGATATCAATGTTGTTTAAAATGACCACATCGGTCGATTTTCCCGCTGTCGTGATACTGAGCTGTAAGAGTATTGCCGACTCGAAGCCGACTGTCGCACGAAAGTATCTTTCTTCCCAGTTCACCACATAACAGACATTCGAGTAAATCACTAAAAGTGAGTGCTTTCGTTCAAAGGAGACATTCGGAAGCTGAGTTCGATGGAGGTTATTTTATAAATGACGTTTAATATTCATGCTTTCACCGAGTACACGGACGATATCAACAACGGTTGATGTTAAGTGATAGACAACAAAGTGATGTTTGAAATGGTATAGCCTATAACCTTTTCGAATATGTTCAATACTGATTCCCATCTCTGGATTTTCTAGCATTTCATTAATCCCTAAGCCGAGTGATTCCGTGTAGTTATCGGCTTGCTGTTCACCCCAGTTTTTGTATGTATAGCGCCAGATATTTTTAATATCACTTCTGGCGCGCGGCCGAATTAAAAGTTTATACATTCAGTCCCGTGTCTTTTTTAGCTTCCTGGATAATATCCTGCATATCAAAAGGAATAGAGTCGCCACTTCCTTCGCCTTGAATAATAGCTGCTCGTAAAGACTCTAGCCGAGCTTGATATATTTCATCCTGCTGCATTTTTAGTCGTAATGCTTCACGGACAATTTCACTTGCGTTGTTATAAGTTCCCTCATCCAGCTGTTTTTGGATGTAGGCTTCAAAGGTTGAGCTTAAGCTAACATTCATTGATTAATACCTCCTAGATACAAATATACGAAATATGTCCAATTATGTCAATACTGGACATAAGGCAGTATTATTGTACTAGTGATGCTAGTGTGTACCATAGAGCAGACAGCAGTGAAGTTTCACTGAAAGCGACCAGTTCACCACGTTTCGGACCTTGGTGAGAAATGACTAAAAGTTAGAAAATTCGTACGAAGGGGACATTGAAAACGGGATATATTTCAATCCTCACACATTCTGTTTATTCATTTAGTTCTTGGTATAGATATTCTTTACTTATTGACAAAATGTAAAGGCTCGGTTATTCTTTACAGATAGTCATTTAGTAAAGGAGATTGTGTCATGCCAAAAGTGAGCGCAAAAAGACAAATTACATTGCCCGTCGACCA
>CAZYYW010000111.1:4426-6863 GCA_964651445.1 uncultured Thiotrichaceae bacterium | reverse complement strand
AGAGATGTTTCTCGTTCCCATGCTCCGCGTGGGAACGCATACCTAGGTTTCAAGTATTATAGTTGCTTATTATGGTTGCTAAAGGGTAGTCAGTACGCATTCCCACGCAGGTGCGTGGTCAAACATTTTATTTTCCGCAAATGCACGCACATAAACGCTATTAAAAATTAAATGTTTTTAATTATTCATGTTTATTTACCTGCATTTACGCAAGATCATTTTGAGTCTATGCCGCATTGAGTGGATAAAATAATAGACACAGAGACCACAGAGTTCACAGAGCGTGTTTAAAGTTACACGCGACTACTACAGGATTGCTGATAAACCTCCATGTATTAAGATTGGTGAATCTATTAAACGATAACTCTGTGACCTCTGTGGTCTCTGTGTCTATAAAAAATATATGGTTACCTACACGATATGGCATAGACCCATTATTTTTATCTGTCTATCGTGCAAAGGCAGCCTAAATGTAGTGGTCTTAGGTTATAAGTTTTGAGTGCAAAATCCGTTGCTGTCAGGTTATTATCACGGCGTGAGCATTCCGCGTTTGAAATCAGCGAAAAACTGCGCAAGCGTGACTTTGATGAAGCCGAAATAAGCACCGCTATTGCCGAGTTGCAGCAAGGCGATTGGTTGTCCGACGAGCGTTTTGCAGAAGCTTACATCCGCATGCGCCAGCAAAAAGGTTTTGGTCCCATTCGTATCGCCATGGAATTAAACGAGCGTGGTGTAAAAGAAAGCATTGTCGAAAACTATCTGCCGGCGGTAGATGAGGATTGGCAGGAAATATTATTGCGGCAATACCAGAAAAAATACCGTAACCAGCCGATGGCAGATTACGCCGATAAAGCCAAACGGATACGTTTTTTACAATACCGTGGATTTCCTCTGGACGCTATTTATCGCTTGCTAAAAGATTAGCGAAATATTATCAATATCTATATAAAACAAATATATACTGAGCATACTTAAAGTAATTAATCATGAATGATTCACGTTTTAAAAGCAGTGCAGAACTCAGACAAGCCTTCCTCGACTTCTTTCAAGAGCAGGGGCATGAGGTTGTCAGCAGCAGCTCACTGGTTCCCGGAAATGATCCCACCTTGCTGTTCACCAATGCTGGCATGGTACAGTTCAAAGATGTTTTTTTAGGACGTGATAAGCGAGGCTACTGCCGCGCCACTTCTAGCCAACGTTGCGTACGAGCAGGGGGTAAACATAATGACCTGGAAAATGTCGGTTACACCGCACGTCACCATACCTTTTTCGAAATGCTGGGTAACTTCAGTTTTGGCGATTACTTTAAACAAGATGCTATTCGATACGCCTGGGAATTTTTGACCGAAGTGGTTGGCTTGCCAGCAGAAAAACTTTGGATCACGGTCTATGCCGATGACAAAGAAGCCGAAGATATCTGGTTGAACAGTATTGGCGTTAGCGCCGAACGTTTTAGCCGCATTGGCGACAAACCCGGCAAAAAATACGAAAGCGACAATTTTTGGGCAATGGGTGATACCGGTCCCTGTGGCCCCTGTACTGAAATATTCTACGACCACGGTGCAGACATCTGGGGCGGGCCGCCGGGCACCGCCGACGAAGACGGTGATCGCTATATCGAAATCTGGAATTTGGTGTTCATGCAGTACAACCGCAGTGCCGATGGTGAAATGAACAAACTGCCAGCACCCTCAGTCGATACTGGCATGGGGCTGGAACGGTTGGCGGCTATCTTGCAGGGCGTACACAACAATTACGACATTGATATATTCCAACACCTGATTAAGGCGGCTGCAAATGCCACTAATACATCGGATTTGAAACACAAATCCTTGCGTGTAATCGCCGACCACATCCGTTCCTGTGCCTTTTTATGTGTTGATGAAGTCATGCCTGCCAATGAAGGCCGTGGTTATGTGCTGCGCCGTATTATTCGTCGCGCCTGTCGTCATGGTCATCAACTGGGCATGGAAGGTTTATTTTTCCATAAACTGGTACAGCCGCTGGTCGAGGTAATGGGTGAGGCCTACCCGGAGCTGGCGAAAGCGCAAGCCAATGTTGAGCGTCTGTTAAAAATGGAAGAACAACGTTTTGCCGAAACTTTGGATCACGGCATGAAAATTCTGGAGCAAGACATTCAGCAGTTAAAAAATAAAACCATTACCGGTGAAACACTATTCAAACTTTATGACACCTATGGATTTCCGGTCGATTTAACCGCGGATATTGCCCGCGAACGCGGTCTGGAAATTGACGAAGTCGGTTTTAACGCCTGTATGGAAGCGCAACGCGAGCGTGGTCGCAGTGCCAGTCAATTTGGTGTGGATTACAATAAAGATGTGCAGGTAAAAAATGCCTCCGTATTCACCGGTTATGACCAACAACAGCAAACTGCCACCGTGCTTGAATTATTTGTTGGCAGCGATGCGGTCGAACA
>CAZYYW010000111.1:0-4326 GCA_964651445.1 uncultured Thiotrichaceae bacterium | reverse complement strand
AACAGCAAACTGCCACCGTGCTTGAATTATTTGTTGGCAGCGATGCGGTCGAACAATTAACCCTAGGACAATTAACCGCGGGACAACAGGGCATAATCGTATTGGATGAAACGCCATTTTATGGAGAATCAGGTGGTCAGGTAGGCGATACCGGCGTGCTGACTTCAACCGATGCCAGTTTTATCGTAAAAGATACACAAAAACAGGGCAACAGCATTTTACATATCGGGGAACTGCAATCCGGTTCAATTAATAAAGGCGACACACTGCAAGCGGCTTTTGATGAAACCGGTCGCAAAGCCATCAGCCGTAATCATTCAGCTACCCACTTAATGCATGCTGCTTTGCAACAGGTCTTAGGCGAGCATGTTTCACAAAAAGGCTCACTGGTCGATACCGAAAAACTGCGTTTCGATTTCTCTCATTTCGAGCCAGTTAGCAAGCCGCAGTTAACGCAAATTGAACAGCTAGTGAACGCACAAATTCGCGGTAATAGCGAAGCCAGTGCCAATGAAATGGCATTAGAAGCGGCTAAAGCCTCTGGCGCTATGGCGTTGTTTGGCGAAAAATATGATGACGTGGTGCGCGTAGTGTCGATGGGTGAGGACAGTTTCTCGACCGAATTGTGCGGCGGCGTTCATGTTAATCGTGTGGGCGACATCGGCTTTTTTAAAATTACCACAGAAAGCGGCATTGCCTCCGGCGTTCGCCGTATCGAAGCGGTGACGGGTGAAGCCGCAGTGCATTGGGTGGAACAAAACGAACAGCAACTGGATGCGTTGTCACAGCTACTAAAAAGTAGCCGTGACGAAGTCAACACGAAAGTAACGCAACTTATCCAAAAGCTAAAAGAGCAGGACAAACAACTCAGCCAGCTAAAAGGCAAAATGGCATCGCAGGCGGGCAGTGATTTGTCCAGTCAGGCGGAAGACATTAATGGCGTGAAAATATTAAGCGCACACTTGGAAGGCGCGGACAGTAATACCTTGCGTGATACGCTCGATCAACTGAAAAATAAATTAGGCTCTGCTGCCATTGTTTTAGTCAGTGAAGATGCCGGTAAGGTAAAACTAATTGCTGGTGTCACCAAAGATTTAACCAAAACCATCAAAGCGGGTGATCTGGTTAACATTGCCGCCGCCGAAGTGGGTGGCAAGGGCGGTGGTCGCCCAGACATGGCGCAGGCGGGTGGCACAAACCCAGCCGCCATTCCACAGGCATTGGCGGCGGCGAAGGTCTGGTTGCACAATCAGCTATCAGAATGATACCGATTGGGCGGGTTTAATCTTTTAAAAGCAAGCCTCTCAATCCGCCTTTGAAAAAGGGGGAGGCTTACGTCAAGAGCATTGAAAGTTGGGAAGCGATGGTTTTAAGCAGGCTTGCAGTCCCTAGTCGTTGTGTTTCTAAGCCATTGATTCATTGCAAGAATTAGCGAAAACTTATATACTTCATATTTTTTACAGCAGCACAAACTAAACAAAATTAGCCATGGCTCTTATAGTCCAGAAATACGGCGGTACTTCCGTTGGCACCATAGAAAAAATCGGCAATGTCGCCGATAAGGTGGCCGCGCGCGCGCGTAGTGGTGACCAGGTAGTGGTAGCGGTGTCCGCCATGAGCGGCGAAACCAACCGCTTAATAAGTCTTGCTAATGAGGTGAGTGATAAACTGCATGCCCGCGAAATGGATGTCATTATCTCCACCGGCGAACAGGTGACCATCGCCCTGTTAACCATGGCATTGCTGGATCGTGGCTGTGATGCACGCTCATATACCGGCGCACAAATTCGTATGGTAACGGATGACGTACACGGCAAAGCACGCATTAAAGAAATTCAAAGTGAAAAAATGAAAGCCGATTTGGATGCGGGCCGTGTCGTTGTGGTTGCCGGTTTTCAGGGTGTTGATGAAGACGGCAATATCACCACCCTTGGCCGTGGTGGCTCAGACACCACGGCAGTCGCTATCGCGGCTGCATTAGGTGCCGAAGAATGTCAGATTTATACCGATGTCGACGGCGTTTATACCACCGACCCACGGGTAGAGCCAAAAGCCAGGAAACTCGATCACATCACTTTTGAAGAAATGCTGGAAATGGCGAGTCTGGGTTCAAAAGTGCTGCAAATTCGCTCTGTCGAATTTGCCGGTAAATATAATGTCCCATTACGAGTGCTGTCCTCCTTTAAAGAGGGCGAGGGCACACTAATAGCACTGGAGGATGATAACGTGGAACAGGCAGTAATCTCAGGCATCGCATTTAATCGTGACGAAGCGAAGTTAACCATTAACGGTGTGCCCGACCAACCAGGCGTGGCATCAAAAATATTGGGTCCGATTACCGAAGCCAATATCGAAATTGACATGATCGTGCAGAACATCTCAGAAGATGGTTGTACCGACTTTACCTTTACCGTACACCGCAATGATTATGCAAAAGCACATGATTTGATGGAAAAAGTCGCCACTGAATTGGGCGCAAAGAAAATGCAAGGTGATGATGCCATCGTCAAAATTTCACTGGTTGGTGTCGGCATGCGTTCTCACGCGGGTATCGCCAATACCATGTTCGACACTTTGGCTAAAGAAAACATCAACATACGCATGATTTCGACATCAGAGATTAAAATATCAGTGGTCGTCGATGAGAAATACCTAGAATTAGGCGTACGTGCTCTACATGAAGCCTTTGGTTTAGACAATGATGGTCAACTAACAAATATGTAATATTGTTGAAACAACGCGGTCATAATATTGTAAAATCAAACGTGAACACACAGTGCCCTTTATGTGTTTAATAGATAAAGGGTAAATGTAAGAATTATGAACTCTCGCGCTGTTTATAACTCTTATTTTTTCATTCGATACAACATGGAGACTAGGATATGTTGATATTAACCCGTCGCGTTGGCGAAACTTTAATGATTGGTGACGAAGTTACCGTAACCGTGCTTGGTGTAAAAGGTAATCAGGTAAGAATAGGCATCAATGCCCCCAAAGAAGTAGCGGTACACCGTGAAGAAATTTACGATCGTATCAAAGCTGAACAAGCAGAAGGCACCGCTAGCTGATTGTTTAGTACAGAGTGTTTAAAAGGCTTTACCTGTAAACACAGAACAGGTATGCTTCGCACCCGTTGTAGCGATGTATACCTGTTTTTTATTGTACATAACAATAGGGAATTACGACAGGAAAGTACAACAGCAAGTTGAAGCAGCATACAAAAAATATTTTGTATGCTTTTCTTGGTAAGTGGAGCGCCTGGCTCAGTAAAACTCAGGCCGTGCAATGACACGTAAAAAAAGATAGTAACGGAGAAATGGCCGAGCGGCTGAAGGCGCGCCCCTGCTAAGGGTGTATAGGGTTTATAGCTCTATCGAGGGTTCGAATCCCTCTTTCTCCGCCATATTCTTAACTATGAACCCGTCTTTTGGGTTCATAGTTAAGAATATTGAGGATCAAGAGGATTTGATAAGAACCCTTGTTCGAAAAAATCGTCAGGAACGATTTTTAACATTCGCGTCACTTGCGAATGGCCCCGAAGGGGTGAGGGCACGGAAAGCCCGAATAATCCCTCCGTGCAGCTAGGAGGCAAGAGTAAAGCTTATTAGGTTCATAGTTAAGAATATTGAGGATCAAGAGGATTTGATAAGAACCCTTGTTCGAAAAAATCGTCAGTTAGGGCAGGGCGCCCGTAATTAGAACAATGCAGGAGCAATTGTCGGGAACGATTTTTAACATTCGCGTCACTTGCGAATGGCCCCGAAGGGGTGAGGGCACGGAAAGCCCGAATAATCCCTTGGTGAATTTAACGTGGAAAATAGGGTTATAAACATCTCTTTCTCCGCCATTTACATTGACGTAACTAGCATAAACCTAGATAATGCGCCCTCGCAGCCATAATAATAATTTATGCGCGACAATTTATGCGCCTGTAGCTCAGCTGGATAGAGTACTCGGCTACGAACCGAGCGGTCAGGGGTTCGAATCCCTTCAGGCGCACCATACAATAAAAAAGCCCCACCCGTTTTTTGGTGGGGCTTTTTTATTGTTCGTTTTTTGAATAGAGTTGTTCACCACTCGGTTCGAAAAAATCGTCAGGAAGTCGCTCTCGCACATCCTTGTGCTTTGCGACACCGGTTCTCCTGAACAATGCGATTTTTAACGCCTGTTATTTAGGCGGCTCCGAAGGAGTGAGGGCATTCCTACAGGGATGTAGGTCAGTAGAGCAATGCAGGAGTAATTGCCGAAGGATAGCCCGAATAATCCCTTCAGGCGCACCATATATAGCAAGAAAAATAAGCAGTTATCAACTTAGTTGGTCGCTGC
>CAZYYW010000110.1:1919-6895 GCA_964651445.1 uncultured Thiotrichaceae bacterium | reverse complement strand
TCTGATTAGAATATTTAGAGAGTAGTGAAGACTTTTTAGGTTTGTGAGTTTCTAGTTATTCATGGCGCGCCAAAGCCCAGTCTATATGTTCTATCAACATGGCATTGCTGTTAAATTGCCGTTTTTTTTCAGTGAGGGCATTCATTATTTTTATCGATTTTGGTGCGTTGCCCAAGGCGATGGCAATGTTTCTTAGCCAGCGAACATGACCAATACGCCGTATCGCCGAGCCTTCAGTATTCTCTAAGAATTCATCTTCAGACCAGTTAAATAGGTCGAGTAAATCTGGGGCATCAAGTGGATGACGAGTAAAAAAATCTTCTTCCACGGTGGGTTGGGCAAATCGATTCCACGGACAGGTTAGCTGGCAGTCATCACAACCGTAAATGCGATTGCCAATGTCTTGTCGAAATTCCACCGGGATGCTACCGTGCAGTTCGATGGTTAAATAGGAAATGCATCGTCTGGCGTCAATTTTATAGGGTGCGACAATGGCTTTTGTTGGGCAAATGTCGATACACGCAGTGCAATTGCCGCAGTGGTTTTCAATATTGTGCTGGGTGATGGGCAGTGGCAGGTCGGTGTAAATTTCGCCGAGAAAAAACCATGAGCCAGCCTTTTGATTGATCAGGTTACTGTGTTTACCGATCCAGCCCAGACCAGATTTTTCAGCCAGTGCTTTTTCCAAAACAGGCGCACTGTCAACGAAAGCACGGTAGCCAAATTCACCAATCGTATTTTTAACTTTATCGGCGAGTTTCTGTAAACGTTTGCGCATCACTTTATGGTAATCGCGCCCCAAGGCATAACGTGAGATGAAAGCCATTTCCGGGTTTGCCAGCACGGTATCAGACAGTTCACAGTCGGGCGGCATATAGTCCATGCGCACAGAAATCACCCGGCAGGTATTCTCGACAAGCTGTTCTGGGTGGCTGCGTTTGCTGCCATGTTTCACCATGTAATGCATTTCGCCATGAAACCCCGCTGCAATCCAATCATTCAGACGCTTATCATGTTCGCTCAAATCAATATCAGAAATGCCCAATTGCTGGAAGCCTAGAAGCTCAGACCATTGTTTAATCTGTAACACAAGCTTCTCGTAGTCGATATTGTTGGCTGTTTCTGGCATTTGGCTAGTTTATATCAATGGTTTGAAAGTTGGCAATTATCCGTTTGCCGTTTGCAGTAAAAATCAAAAGCAACTGATTATTATGCTTTTTCTGCCACCGACCAACGGATAACAGCCAACTGCAAACTTTTTTGTATTAAAATAGCGCCCCGATTACGCTATTACAGAAAGTTTTATGACTGTTCGTACCCGCTTTGCTCCTAGTCCCACAGGTTATTTACACGTTGGTGGTGCCCGTACGGCACTGTTTTCCTGGTTGTATGCCAGAAAAATGGGCGGTCAGTTTATTTTGCGTATTGAAGATACGGATCGTGAACGCTCAACGCAAGCGTCTGTTAATGCCATATTAGAAGGTATGCAATGGTTGGGGCTGGATTATGATGAAGGACCTTTTTATCAGACGGATCAATTTGATCGGTATAAAGAAGTGATTCAGCAATTATTGGCTTCTGGTGATGCGTATTTTTGTGACTGCAGCAAGCAGCGGTTAACGGAGTTACGCGAAACACAAATGGCTAACAAGGAAAAACCCCGCTACGACGGTGGCTGCCGTGGCAAAAATTTGCCTGCTGCAGACAACACCGTGGTGCGGTTTAAAAATCCGTTAGAGGGTGACGTTGTCATTGAAGACATGGTTAAAGGCCGAGTAGTGATTAACAATCGAGAACTGGACGATTTAATTTTAGCGCGTAGTGATGCTACACCCACTTATAACCTGACGGTGGTGGTGGATGATTGGGATATGAAAATAACACACGTCATCCGTGGCGATGATCATCTCAATAATACACCGCGGCAAATTAATATTCTAAAAGCACTGGGCGCAGAGTTACCGGTGTATGCGCACGTACCGATGATATTGGGCGATGATGGCAAGCGTTTGTCGAAACGTCACGGAGCGGTTGGCGTTATGCAATATAAAGCGGACGGTTACTTGCCCGAAGCATTGATTAACTATCTGGTTCGATTGAGTTGGTCGCATGGCGATCAGGAAATTTTCAGCCGCGAAGAAATGATTGAGCTGTTTGATGCGGTGGATATCAACACTTCAGCTTCTGCTTTTAACACCGAAAAACTGCAATGGTTGAATCAGCACTATATAAAAAGCAAAGCACCTGAAGTGCTGGCAGAGGCGTTACAGGATTACATTAAAACAGCGGGTTATACAGTCGATACTGGCCCTGATTTAATCGCCGTGTTAAAGGTTTTTCAGGAGCGGTGCAATACATTGATAGAGCTGGCGGAAGAAATCCGTTTCCTCTATGAAGATTTTGATGAGTACAATGCTAAGCAGGCAAAAAAACAATTCAAAGAAACCACGTTGCCGATTCTCGAAAGTTTAAAACAACAATATTCAGTGCTGGAAAACTGGAATGCACAAGCCATACATGAAGTTGTCGAAAATACTGTGAATACTTTAGACGTAGGGTTTGGCAAAGTAGGGCAGCCGCTACGACTAGCCGTTACCGGCCACGGCAAATCCCCTTCTATTGATGTCACGCTGGAACTACTGGGTAAAGATAAAACCTTGCAGCGTTTGCAACAGGCTATTGTTTTTATAGACGCTAAAGCCGCATAAAGCGCAACATTGCTTAAGCAATGTTGCGCTTTTCGAAATGATGCAGTCAGACTATTACTTTCGTCGTGCTAAGCCCATTAACCCAAGCAATCCAGAACCAAATAGCCATATTGCTGCTGGAACGGGTACTGGGCTAACACTGCTAACGGAACAATCACCCATTCCGGCAATATTGGCGGAACCGGGTGTAATGCAGCCTGACTGAAAATCTAAGGCATTGTTATTGCTATCAAAGCCAATACCAGTGCGAGCAATACTGGCAATGTCGGAATTATTGTCGTTAGTGGTTAAAAAATCACCTTCGGTAAAAACCGGCATAAAACCTTCATACGATACTGAATCGAGTAAAGTGGTGTTTTCAAAAAGTGCGACCGCATCGGGTGCGCCATTTTGAAACCAGCCATTGCTACTAGTGAAGCTGTAATCACAGTTTGCCACTAGGCTGGCATCACCGCAGACGACAAAGTAGCCATTGGCATCCATATTGAAGCCAGACAGGTCAATGCTTCTATAGGTTGATGAGTCCCGTCCGTTGATTAGCGCAATTGAATAATCAGCCAGTGATACCGATGAGCTGCCAGTGTTAAATAATTCAATAAACTCGGCGGTATCCGTACCGGGCTGGTCATAGTCGATTTCATTAATGACGATTGATGCATTACTGTTAAAAGTTAACGCGCCGGTAAAAGCCAGAATGGCTAATTTTAAAGGCTGCTTTGTTGGTGAATGTCCGTTTTTTTTCATTTTGCATACTCCATGTCGTTAAAATTGCGCAGGATTGCGCGTCAAAACGCAGTGTTTTGAGGTTTGAATATAGCTTGTGGAAGGTTAGGCGGCGGAAAATCTCAAGCGTGGTGCTAGTGAGAATGAGGCAAAAGAGTTTGATGCTCCAATAAGTGCTATCGGATAGTGGGCTGTTTGAGAAATGGTCTAATTGAGAAAAGCCTAATTGATATAGGCAATAGCAGGCATTCCCGTTCCTTCTGGCGATAATCCTTCCGCTGATAATCATTGACATCTTCCTGATGTTACAAATTCCTTGTTGGCTCGATACTAACCAATTGCCTCGATGTTTGCAAATACAATGCTGAAGCTAATATTTTTAGTCAACTGGCGTTACTGAAGTATTTACTAACGAGTCTATACCCTATAAGATTCGATCTCCGATTTCGGGGCTATAGCTCAGCTGGGAGAGCGCAACACTGGCAGTGTTGAGGTCAGCGGTTCGATCCCGCTTAGCTCCACCATTTTTTACAGGTTAGAAATGAAAGTCATCGTCACCGGCGGCGCAGGTTTTATAGGTTCCGCGGTTATTCGGCAGTATATAGATGACACGGATCATGAGGTAGTCAATTTAGATGCGCTGACCTATGCCGGCAATCTAGAATCACTGCTCAGTATTGATCAAAGTCCTAACTATACCTTTGAACATGTCAATATCTGTGATATTGCTGCGTTGCAGACCGTGTTCGAAAAACATCAACCAGATGCAATCATGCATTTGGCTGCCGAGTCGCACGTTGATCGCTCTATTGATGGACCCGCTGAATTTATCCAAACCAATATTGTTGGCACTTACAACCTTCTCGATGTCGCAAAAAAATACTGGGATGGTTTAACAGGAGATAAAAAAGCCGGTTTTCGTTTTCATCATGTTTCTACCGATGAGGTTTATGGCGATCTTGATGCGACAGGTTACTTCACAGAAGAAACCAGCTATGAGCCAAGTTCGCCTTATTCTGCCAGTAAAGCCTCATCCGATCATTTAGTCAGAGCCTGGCATCGAACCTACGGCTTCCCAATAGTCATCACTAACTGTTCAAATAACTACGGTGGTTACCAGTTTCCGGAAAAACTTATTCCACTTGTTACATTAAATGCACTGGAAGGTAAACCACTGCCAATCTACGGTAAAGGTGATCAGATTCGTGACTGGTTGCACGTCGATGATCATGCTCGTGCCCTACGTTTGGTACTGGAAACGGGCAAAGATGGCGAAACCTATAATATTGGCGGACACAACGAAAAAACTAATTTGGATGTTGTCAAAACGATTTGTCGTTTGCTTGATAAACTGATGCCAAACTCACCGTATATTCCGCACGAGTCTTTAATTACTTATGTTACCGATAGACCCGGGCACGACCTGCGTTATGCCATCGATGCTGATAAAATTGCAAAAGAGTTGGGCTGGACGCCAGAGGAAACATTTGAAACGGGCATCGAAAAAACCATCCACTGGTATCTGGAAAATACTGAGTGGTGTCA
>CAZYYW010000110.1:0-1819 GCA_964651445.1 uncultured Thiotrichaceae bacterium | reverse complement strand
TGAAAGGCATAATTTTAGCCGGTGGATCAGGCACCCGTTTATACCCGATTACCCAAGGTGTTAGCAAGCAGCTAATGCCTATTTACGACAAGCCGATGATTTACTACCCATTATCGGTGCTCATGTTGTCTGGCATCACTGAAGTTTTAATTATCTCCACGCCGCATGATTTACCGCAGTTTAAAACCTTGCTCGGTGATGGTTCAAAAATCGGCATGTCATTTTCCTATATAGAGCAGCCATCGCCTGATGGTTTGGCACAAGCTTTTATTTTGGGTGAAGATTTTATTGGTGACGATGATGTTTGTTTGGTATTAGGCGATAATATCTTTTACGGTCATGGTTTGATCAATATGCTGGAAAAATCCATTTCCAATGTGAAAGACGAAGGTAAGGCAACGGTGTTCGGCTATTACGTGAAAGACCCCGAACGCTATGGTGTAGCCGAATTTGATACTGATGGCACGGTATTGAGTCTGGAAGAAAAACCTGAAAAACCCAAAAGCCATTATGCCGTTGTTGGCCTATATTTTTATCCCAACAGCGTGGTTGAAATCGCCAAACAAATTAAACCATCTGAGCGTGGTGAACTGGAAATAACCACCGTTAATCAAAAGTATCTAGAGCAGGGCAATTTAAAAGTTGAACTCATGGGGCGTGGTTATGCCTGGCTGGATACCGGAACGCATGAAAGTCTGCTGGAAGCATCAAATTACATCCAGACCATCGAGAATAGACAGGGCTTGAAAGTTGCCTGCCTTGAAGAAATTGCTTATGAAATGGGTTACATCAGTAAAAAACAACTGATCAAGTTGGCGCAACCGCTATTAAAAAATCAATACGGTCAGTATTTAATTCGTCGCGCAAACGAAGACGTTATTGCATCGTAGTTTTATGAATGTGATAACAACAAAAATAGCAGACGTTTTAATTTTTGAGCCAAAAATATTTGGTGATGAGCGTGGTTTTTTCTTTGAAAGTTTCAATCAAAAAACGTTTAAAGAGATAAGTGGAATAGACGCAAATTTTGTGCAGGACAACCACTCGAAGTCAGCAAAAGGCGTTCTACGTGGTCTGCATTATCAAATTAAACAACCGCAGGGTAAGTTAGTAAGAGTCACAAGCGGTGAAGTTCTCGACGTTGCTGTTGACATAAGAAAGTCATCGCAAACTTTCGGGCAATGGCTTGGTGTTATCCTGTCAGCAGAAAATAAGCGTCAACTATGGGTGCCGGAAGGTTTTGCGCATGGTTTTGTCGTGCTGTCAGAAACGGCTGAGTTCCTCTATAAAACAACAGATTACTATGCCCCCGAGCACGAGCGTTGTATCAGATGGAATGATGCGGGCTTGGCAATAGACTGGCAGTACAATGGTAATCCACAAGTATCAGAAAAAGATGCTAATGGCGCTTTATTCAAAGATGCGGAGTGTTTTCAGTGAAAATCTTACTTTTCGGAAAAAATGGTCAGGTTGGGTGGGAGCTAAACCGTTCTCTACAGCCTTTGGGTGAAATCACTGCCGTTGATGTTGATGAAGTTGATTTTACTGATGCTGAAAAATTACGAGAAATCATACGGGCTGTAAAACCAGCCATTATCTGCAACGCCGTGGCTTATACCGCAGTCGATAAGGCAGAAGAAGATGAAGCACTGGCACTAAAAATTAACGGCATAGCGCCAAGAATAATTGCTGAAGAAGCCAAAAATCTGGATGCATTGCTGATTCATTATTCTACGGATTATGTTTTTGACGGCACAAAAAACAGTCCTTATGTTGAAACCGACGAGCCAAATCCGATCAATGCCTATGGCCGCACCAA
>CAZYYW010000109.1:2383-6933 GCA_964651445.1 uncultured Thiotrichaceae bacterium | reverse complement strand
TTTTTTTACGCATTATGAAACAGAAAATAACAAAAATCCCATCCGCACACTTAGCCGCTGGCGCAGCACAAATATTTGACCAGCAGCGTGTGCGTGCAGCATTTGACCGTGCCGCGGACACCTATCAGCAAGCCGCTGTTTTGCAAAATGAAGTTTGCCGTCGGTTGCTGGAAAAACTGGAAATCGTCAAAATTTCTCCGCAGACAATTCTGGATGCCGGTACGGGTACTGGCTCGGCGGTACCGGCTTTATTTACGCGTTACAAAAAAGCCCAACTGGTAACCTTTGATCTGTCTGAAAACATGTTGCAAAAAGCCGCCTTACATGGCAGTTTTTTTCGCTCACCACAAGCAGTGTGCGGTGATATCGAACAACTGCCGTTTGCTGACAACACTTTTGATCTAGTCTTTTCCAGTCTCAGCTTGCAGTGGTGCAATGATTTAAATGCTGCGTTACTGGAAGCAAAGCGTGTACTTAAACCGGGTGGCTTATTTGTGTTTAGCACGTTTGGCCCAGATACCTTAAAAGAACTGCGCCATAGTTGGGCGCAAGTTGATGGGGTGAACCGTGATGGTGCCAATTCTGGTAGCGCAAACCATGTGAATCGTTTTATCGACATGCATGATATTGGCGACGCCCTGTTGTCGGATGGTTTTGCTGAACCGGTGATGGAGGCAGAGATACTGACCGTTACTTACAGAACGGTGGATGAGCTGATGCATGACCTGAAAGCAATCGGTGCCAATGTTACCGCTGATATCAGCTCTCAGGCTGAAGCGGCTGAGGGTCAAGCCACAGCGATTAAAGTGGCAAAAGGATTGGGTGGCAAATCTGTGTTACAGAACGTACGCCAAAGCTATGAAAAGTTTCGCCAAGAGGGTTTATTGCCAGCCAGTTATGAGGTTATTTATGGCCATGCATGGAAACCAGAACATGAAGCGACGAAAAACAGGGCGGATAATCAGCAGTTTGTGAAGTTTAAGCCGTGATTCGAGCTTTTATTGTCTCAGTGCGCTAGTAAAAGCTACCGCATCCTCGATAATTGCTCCTGCATTATTCTATTTACGGGCATCCTGCCCTAATGCTCTCGCCCCTTACCTACGTCCATGTAGGCAAAACGATGCACGTGTAAGTGCAAGGATTTAGCTACTACATATAAAAGCTTTAGACACAGAGACCACGGAGCACACAGAGTAACTCAACGACTATGCACTGAAAGTACATAGGTTGGATTAATAGCGACTGAAAGTCGCTGTGGATTGTGTCTTTAAAGCTAACATTATCCTGTATTTTAGTCACCAGAACATGCCCTACAATTTTTTTCGACACAGAGAACACTGAGGTCACAGAGTTTTATTCAAATCTGTTTGCTTTTCTCTGTGACCTCTGTGGTCTCTGTGTCAAAAACAAAAAAGGCTTAGAATTAAAAGTAGAGCTTAATGTTACGAGCAATGTTCTATAGAAAACCATTTGAAACATCCATATATGCTAAAAGACGAAAATAACACGATAAAATAGCAATAAAGTGTGAAGCAGTACTTAAATATTCACATTCGAAGTGAAATAGTTAACAATTTGTGCAAGATATAACTAAAATAAGAAATGTTTCCTGATGAGGAGTCGTGAGCAGCATTAACCTGCTGCCTGCTTTAGCCCAATAATATGTATTTAATCGCGTCAACTAGGCTCACAGTTTCGTCATTGTTTGAATTTTTTTCAGATATACGCTCTCGCCTGCCTTCGTCTTGGCTGTTGCTAACCCTCGTCTTAATGGTGCCAATGCTCAGTGCTTGCTCGCGAGACGGTGACGTGGCGTTTGATAGAAGCATTCAAGGCAATCAGGCGAACCGCTTTGCCGCCTATCTAAACCCCCTCGCGGGGCTTGCTTCGGGGGATTATGTTATTGAGGCCAATGCCGATACCGCTGGCAATGCAGGCAATTTTACGTTGTCGGTAGAATACGATGACGGTCTCACCGAAGAATTCACCGGCAGTTGGGCGGCAGATGTAACGACTGCTACACGCTTATTTAATATCACCTTATACCGTGCTGGCGGTATCACCATCACGCTGCAATCTGCGCTCGAAAGTAATCTACGTTTGTTAAACAGCAATGGTTTTTTGATGGCGGTTCATGATGCCAATCTGCCGCAAAATTCTGTGATCGCATTTGATGCCTCCCGTATTAATTCAGCCACCTATGGCGCTGCCTATTACACCGCTATTGACCCAAATAATGATAAAGACACGCTGCAAAAATGGAAAGTGGCAAACGGATTTAATGAAGCGAATGCAGCAGGTCGCGTGCTTGAACCTCGTTTTCGTGACACCAAAGATTTAGGTTATGGTCGCGGTATGCACATGTGGACAACGCCCGATGGCAGTTCGTACTTTTATGTGGAAAATTTTCAGGTACGCACGCTACCCGGGCAGGAATATACCTCGTTAAATCTGGATGCGCTGTTGGGCGATGTGCGCAGACACCATTTTGGTAGCAATGCCATTGAATATAGTACGTTTCCCTATGGCCCCGGTGAACCTTGTGCCTTTGCTTCGGGTGCGGTGTGTGCGACCAGTAATCCCAACCCGCCTAAATTCACCAAGTTTTATACGTTTGATGCGACCCAGGGCAGCCAAACGGTGGAAGATCACAGCAATGAAACTCGACTGGATGTAGTCGATCTGGATGGTCGTGGTGATAAAGCCATGCCCGGCGCTTGTGCTTATTGTCATGGTGGCACCTTGCTGCCCTTACGTGCCGATGGCACATTCCGTGATAACGTCTTTGACAGTCGGCATGGTGGTAATGCGGGCAATGGTATCAACGGTGATGTTAACGCCAAGTTACAGTTTTTGGATGTGCCCAGTTTTGAATACGGCGAGCATTCGCCCTTTACCCGGGCTGAGCAGGAGCCGCTCATCAAGCAGATGAACATGGCTATTTATTGCAGTTACCCCAACCTGCCGGCGGCAGGCATTCAAGTCGCCTGTGCTCAGTTCTGCCTTGATCCGGCGAATACCGCTAATTGTGATGGCAACGGCAATGATATAACGGCCGTGTTTGCAACCATCGCCGGTGTCGGGCAGTGGGACGGCGTTTTTGCTGCTGAGATGGCGCAAGGCTGGTATGACGATCCGACGATGGCGGGTATGTTTGACCGAGCAAGCTTTAATGAGGCTTTTGTGCCGCCGGCTTGGCGACATGACAGCAGTGACAATATGCCGCCGGCTGGTTCTGAACAGCTCTTTCTTGAAGTGGTGCAGCCAGCGTGTTTTGTTTGCCACTCCCGCCGTGGTACTACGCTAGGCAGTGTTGATACCCGTGCAGCGGGGCAAGACATTAATTTCGATAGCTATGAAAAATTTATCAGTCATGCCGAGCAGATAAAACGTTATGTTTATGAGCAGGGGGTGATGCCATTATCACTGCGCGGTTACGATACCTTCTGGGCTGAAAACAGTGATGCGCCGCAAATACTGGCAGCGCATTTAAACGGTGTGCTGAGTAGCGATAATCAAATCCCATTAACGACTAACAATAAAGTTGAGCAGCCGGGTGCGCCAGTGGCGGACGCAGGGGCCGATCGTACCAGCACATCGCCGGTGCGTTTATTTGGCGCTAATAGTCGTTTTATTGAGCGTTACAACTGGCGGATAACCGCATTGCCAGCAGGTAGTGACGCGGTGTTGTCAGAGGCTAATACAGCAAGACCCTTGTTAACAACCACTGTCGCCGGTGTTTATGAGGTGGCACTGGTTGCCGCATTTGGCACCAGCGTGGTCAGTGATGATGTTCGCATTACCATCGACAACAGTATGACGATGGCAACCGTCCCGCCTGATCCAAAAACCATCACTTTTGACACGCATATCCGACCGATTTTCAGCACTGCCGGTGGCAGTGATGGTCGCCAGTGTGATCACTGCCACTCCGTTGCTGGTGGTACCGGTTCGCCGCAAGCAGGTGTGCCTGTTTATTTTAATGATGTCGATAATGCACCAATGGATAGAAGCTTTTATGCGGAGGTCCTAAATCGGGTTGATTTCAACGACCCAGAAAACAGTTTGATTCTGACCAAGCCGAACAACAAACATCACTTTGGTGGTTTGCGTGGCGGTTTTGAAGTGAGCAATCCGTCTAACCGCAAAAACCATGATTTGATTTTAAGCTGGATATTAGAAGGCGCACCGGAGAACTAGTTCTGGTTTTTTTTCGCTCCGCAGAACATTTATTGTCTCAGTACGCTCATTAAAACTATGCGCATTTTTATTAGCGGCTACACATAAAAGCTTTAGACGCAGAGATCACAGAGTAAATAAATTGAATTGCTCTGTGTGCTCTGTGGTCTCTGTGTCAAAAACGAAAAAGGGTTATAATTACAAATAGAGCAATGTTCTATTAGAAAACCAAAAGTAACCCAAGCGACTTTCAGTGTATAGGTTGAATTTGTTATCATCCTTAGCTGTTGAATAGTGTGAATATGCGTGGTTATTTTAGGTCGATATATTTTGGCGGCAGCGTGAAACATGCTTTTAAACGATAATATTAG
>CAZYYW010000109.1:0-2283 GCA_964651445.1 uncultured Thiotrichaceae bacterium | reverse complement strand
TAGGTCGATATATTTTGGCGGCAGCGTGAAACATGCTTTTAAACGATAATATTAGAAGTATTGATGAGAATGAGAATCATTAGCGCAAAATAACGCATGCATGTCAAGTTTTATATTTTAGCCTGGTTTATTTGTAAAAGCCCAGTACAGCGGGCGTAGCGGGGTAATAAGCGTTGTTCGTCAGTTGCCCATAAAATTATTTTATACCCATCTAAGTTTAATCTTATAGTAATACCTACCGTACTCCTTTAGAATTCAGTCCCCAATTTGTTCGTGGTTAATAAATTAATACTTACTGAGGAGTCTGAAGTAATGATTACCAACAATCCTTTCGCTGAGTTATCAGCGACTATCCCAGAATTCGCAATGCAGGCTTATGTTGTTGCAATGTTTGTTCTGGTTATCGGTGGCACTGTGCTAGACATGATCCACAAAAAAAGCGCCCAGTACTTTTTCGAAAATTCGAAAAAAGCACAAGCGCAAGCAAAAAGCACAATTACTGGTGGTGATAAAGCTGCCATAGCCGCAAAAGTATTAACCAGCGAAGTGCTGACTTCTTCAGAATTTGCTAACCCAGTTCGTAGAATGTCGCACATTCTTATCATGTACGGTTTTATTCTCTTTGTGGCTACTACTGCAATACTAATTTTCGGTTACGCTACGCCTGAAGCGGCTGCACCTGCTCTAGTTTCTGCGTTATGGCATATTGGCGCGATTATGTTGTGTGTTGGTGGTTACTGGTTCTGGTTCGGTATTCGTGTAGATGTTTACTCAGAAGCCGTTACCTATTTCAAACTGGTACGTGCAGATTTATTCATCGTTTCACTGCTAACGACTTGTACATTTGCATTGATTTGGTCTGCCACTCAAGGCTCTACATTAGGATGGTTGTTCTTCGTTCTATTCGTTATGTCTAGCACCGTACTATTTGGCGGCGTTTTATGGTCAAAATTTGCACACATGTTCTTCAAACCTGCGGCTGCTTTCCAAAAGCGTGTTACCAGAGCTGACGGTTCAAGAGAAAACCTGCCTGCTGATTTCGATTTGACGGATCCTGCTGTACAGAAAGAATTTCCTGATATCCCAGAATACATGGGCAAGAAGCCAGTGAATATGGGTCTTGGTATCAAGCGTGAATCTCCAAACCATTACTAACGTTTATATTTAGTGTTTATTTGTAGCGTTTATTTATCTAATTAACTTAAAAGAGAGAGCAATAATATGCCAACTTTTGTATATATGACTCGTTGTGATGGTTGTGGCCAGTGTGTTGATATCTGCCCGTCTGACATCATGCACATCGATAAAACATTACGTCGTGCTTACAACATTGAACCTAACATGTGCTGGGAATGTTATTCCTGTGTAAAAGCCTGTCCTCATCACGCAATTGATGTGCGCGGTTATGCAGATTTCGCACCACTGGGTCACTCGGTGCGCGTACTTCGCGACGAAGAAAAAGGCACTATCGCGTGGCGCATCAAGTTCCGCAATGGTAAAAAAGACTTCGATCTACTTGCACCTATCACAACCAAGCCTTGGGGCGAAGGTATTCCCCAGCTTGCTAATGAGTCTGCACCTAGCCAGGAAATGCGCGATAGCCATCTACTGTTCAACGAGCCTAAATATATTCAGCTTGATAAAGATGGTAAGGATAGTCTTCACACGCTTGAGTCCAACGGGCTTACACTGAAAGAAGGGGTTTACTACTAATGGCTTACAAAACGATTATAGAAGATAACATCGACGTACTGATTGCCGGTGCTGGCCTCGGTGGTACTGGTGCAGCATTTGAAGCACGGTATTGGGGCAAGGACAAGAAAATTGTTATTGCTGAAAAAGCAAACATCGATCGTTCTGGTGCAGTAGCGCAGGGTTTGTATGCGATTAACTGTTACATGGGTACACGTTGGGGTGAGAATAATCCTGAAGACCATGTACGTTATGCACGTATGGATTTAATGGGTATGGTTCGTGAGGATTTGGCCTTTGATATGGCACGTCACGTCGACTCAGCGGTTCACCAGTTTGAAGAATGGGGTCTGCCAATCATGCGCGATGCCAAGACAGGTGTTTACCTGCGTGAAGGTCGCTGGCAGATTATGATTCACGGTGAGTCTTACAAGCCTATCGTTGCAGAAGCAGCGAAAAAGTCTGCTGACAAAGTATTCAACCGTATTTGTGTAACCCATTTGCTGATGGACGAGGCCAAAGAGAACCGCATTGGAGGTGCTGTTGGTTTTAACGTTCGTACCGGTAACTACCACGTATTTAAAGCGAAAA
>CAZYYW010000108.1:0-6954 GCA_964651445.1 uncultured Thiotrichaceae bacterium | reverse complement strand
GACAGCATTACCGAACCCGCTTATGGCTTATGGGGTATTGGTGTGGTCAATCGCGACCTCAATTATGCCGATACCGAAAGTGAAACCAGTATCGCACCCTTTATCTTTGGTGGTTATGGGGCCAGTGTTTATTGAGGCAAATCGAGCGGGTATTTCCTTTTATCGTGATGGTAGATTTTTTGCTTCTGTTGCCGCACAACTTCGCACCCACCAATTTAGAAATGCTGATGATAACCCCGCTTTCGCCAGTTTAGGCGATAGAGATCGAGCCATTGAATTAGGTGTACAGATTGGCGCACGACTACCGGCAGGTTTTTTTACACGACTCGCCTTGATGCAAGACATATCCGGCGCACATGAAAGCCATGAATGGGATTTACAGTTGTACCGGCGCGATTCTATTGGTGCGGTGCAATTATTATCATCCGTCGGTATCCAATACCAGCACAAAGACTTGGTAAATTATTATTACGGCACACCAAACTATAACCCTGATAACGCCTTTGCCGCCGAACTTGAATTCATCGCCACCTACCCAGTGGGTAACTGGGGAATATTCGCCGGCACACGCGCCTACTTCTTTGACAGTGAAGTCAGTAACAGCCCGCTAGCGGAAGATAATAAAATCATTCAATTGTTTGCGGGTGTGGGATATTATTTTTAATATCAGCGCTCTAAAAGTCTGTTCGAGATCGCCTGCAATAAAGTCCACATTCAAGTAATATAACGGCCTAATCATCACTATTAAAGAACGACTTAAGATTTAATGACTACAGAAAAAAATAATACGACAGCAATAGCCAAAGTAAGCTACATCCTTTTAATCATCGGCACCCTCGTTGGCATTACCGGGGTCATTGCGCTAATAATGGCTTACGCGATGCAAAAAACCTATGCAGATGGAAATTGGATTCAAACACATTACCGCTTTCAGATACGCACCTTCTGGATAGGTCTGCTGTATGCCACCATCGGCCTGATAACAATCAACCTCCTGATCGGCTTCTTTATTCTTTTATATACCTTTGTGTGGTTGATTGTGCGTTGTACAAAAGGACTCAATCAACTTGAAAATGCACAGCCGGTGAAAAATCTGGAAAGCTGGTTTTTTACTTAAGGAGCCTCTGAACAAGTCTGGGTCGAGCAAATTGCAGATTAGCTTGTTCTGGTTCAAGGCGTGGAACGCGCGTAATAGCTGGCTATTGCGAAGTTTCACAACGCGGAAGCAGGATAAGCTAACCTGCAAGATGCCGATTCACGACTTATTCAGAGGTTCCTTAAAGATAGCAATGAAAAGTAATACCCAGTTAAGCCATCGAGAGCACAAACAAAAGCATACAAAATTCCCACTAAGCATAATCGCCAACGATATTAGCCGCCCACTAAATGTTGGTAGCCTGTTTCGAATATGCGATGCACTGGGAGTAGAAAAATTGTATTTGTGTGGAAATACGCCGACACCACCCAACACAAAAATCAGCAAGACTTCCCGCTCATCGGATAAACACGTTGATTTTGTCTATTGTGAAAATGCTACCGAGCTTGTTACAAAATTGAAAGCTTCTGGCAACTACCTCATCTCACTTGAAATCACCCATTCAAGTCTGGCTATCGACTCAATGGAATTCAAATCATTATCGGAGAACAAGCAGCCTGTTTGTCTTATTTTAGGCTCTGAGAATTCAGGCGTTGATAAAGCTATATTGGCGCTTTCAGATGTAACGACGCATATCCCGATGGTTGGCAATAATTCTTCTATGAATGTTGTATCCGCTGCCAGTATTGCCTGTTATGAAATCACCGGAAATATGAAAAGAGATAATATAAAAAGGGGCAACATGAACAAAGACGCGTGAAAAATCTACAATGGCAGACGAACAGCAGAGACTAAGCCTTTTTCCTTTTGTTACCCGAATCCATTTATCTAAAGTTAAAACGAAAACCAACAGAGAACATCGACAGCTCAGGATTATCCGTGTTAAAACTTTCCCATTCTGCTGTAATTAGAAAATCTTTAGTCAAGCCATAAGAGGCCGCTATTGCATATGCCAAGTCTGTACCATCATTTGCACCTGACGTATTGTTAACACGCAAATCTGCGTCCCAGCGTAATACGCCAAGTTTTGCCATCAAGGTCGTTTGTTTACTAAGTGGGTACATCACCACTCCGTATGCCGCAGCACCTTTCATACTGACAGCAGCGCTGACAACGGAACCCGGGGCGATCTCAATTGCACCAATACTGGCTTCTGCAAAATTATAGGCGGCCACTTCTGCTGCGAAATATTGATTAAAAGCATATCCGCCGTAAAGCTTGGTTCCTAATCCACTATCATCAAGTTCGCCGCCACCCAACGAGGTTAAATCTGCTTTATACGCAGCGGAGCCGATACCAAAACCAACGTAGGTTTCAGCATTCACAGAAAAAGTAAAACAGCCGATCAAAACTGCAAGATATATACTATAACGACGTTGCATAACATCTCCAAATGATATGGGTAGAGCGAGTTTACTATAAATATTTAACTTAGCGTAACGCTGTAGAATTGATAATTAGTCACCGCAGCGATTATTCTTTTACCGCTTTAACAATCACAAATTTTTTGTTACTAACCACAACGTCAGCATTACCAAACAATTTTTTTAACTTGGCATGATACGCAAGATGTCTATTACCGATTACCCATAACTCACCATTTTTATCCAATGCCTGCCTGGATTCACTAAACATCTGCCATGCCACATCATCATTGATCGCATGGTTTTGATGAAAGGGCGGGTTGCAAAGTATAAGTGAAGCACTATTTTCAGCGACACCTTGAAGACAGTCTGTTTGCAAAAATTCAGCCTCGCGCGTATCGTCGAATACCGATAAAAAATTACTTATTGCCGATTCCACCGCCATATAGGACTCATCGGTAAAAACTATTTTTGCCGATGGGTTTTTAATCGCAGCCATTAAACCCAGCACACCATTGCCACAGCCAAGATCGACGATGGTTTCATAAGATTCAGATATAGGGATATTTTCAATAAAAAAACGTGTGCCGAGATCAAGTCTTTCCTGCGAAAAAACTGCGGCATGATTGGTTACTGTAATTTCATCATCATCTAATTTATACGGTAGCAGACAGGCACTGGGATATGGGTTTTCTGCTGGCTCAAGTTTTTCATCAAATCGGCTAAAAATTAGCCGCGATTTTTTCTGCGCCAGTGATGACGTGGTCGGCCCAATGATTTTTTCAAACAATGTCAGTGTCGACATATGAATATGTTTAGTCATCGCTGCCGCAATAACGGTGGTGGCAGGTGTTAGCAGTGGACGAATACGATGCAACTGATCTTCCAACATTGCCAGACTTTTCGGTATTTTTATTAAAACAATATGATTGCCAATGTCCGATCTAATATTCAACGTACTCTCTGGCGTTAGCAAACTGTCGATAATGGTTATTTCATTCTCAGCGATACTATTATTTTCAGCGTTAGACAAAATCGCCTGCGACGATAAATAAGAGTCCGTTATTACTACCGGCTGAAAACTATGTAATGGAATAGACAAACTACCATAACCATCGTTAACAATTAATACCGATGCATCTTCTTGCAACAGCTTATTTTCATTTAAATATTGCAGTATGTAGTCATCAGCGGAATCCCATGCTCTTAATGTTTCTTTTTTCCGTATTGGAAATCGTTGGAGATTAAAATCACCAAAGGGTGTTTTCATATTCATTATTTCTGTATTACCTCTTTATTCCATAACCACGCCGCGCCTCTAACACCGGATGAATCACCGTGTTTTGGTGGCAGCAATTGCGTGTTGATCACATCTGAAAAAATATACTGCTGCCATATTTTCGGTACATTTTTATAAAGCCGCTTAATATTACCCATGCCGCCACCCAGCACTATGACGTGAGGGTCCAGAATATTAATTACATGCGCCAGACTTCGCGCCAACCGATTTTCATAGCGTTGCAGGGTTTCATCTGCTTCCTCATCACCAAACCGTGCTTTGTTATCCAGCGTTTCGGCGTCAAGAAAAACATTATTATGCAGCTCATGATCGCGCATAATACCGGGGCCAGACAACCAAGTTTCGATACAGCCATTTTTGCCACAATAACACTCAGGGCCAGGCAGTTCGTAATCTTGTGGCCAAGGCAGCGGATTGTGCCCCCACTCGCCAGCAATGGCGTTTGCCCCCGCTAAAACAGTCTTATCGATAACCACACCCGCACCAGTGCCAGTACCAATTATCACACCAAAAACAAGCGAAGCATCTTTAGCACAGCCGTCTACTGCTTCAGACAAGGCAAAACAATTGGCATCATTTGCCATGCGTATGTCTCTTTGCAGTAACTTTTGTAGATCTGCGTGAACCGGCTTACCATTCATGCAAACTGAATTGGAGTTTCGCAACAAACCAGTCACTGGAGAAAAAGAACCTGGCGTACATATACCGACACTTCCCTGTTCAGCCGTTTGTTTTTCTATTTCCGAAATCAATTCTGCAATGCTTTTTAAGGTTGCCGGATAATCACCTTGCGGGGTGCGGGTACGTTTACGAAGCAGCTCTTCGCCAGTTTCTGACAAGGCGATGCCTTCGATTTTTGTGCCACCAAGATCAATGCCGATTCGCATTTTATTTTTTTATTCTTGCAGATTGCCAGTAAACTTCATCTTCACCTTGTTGTTTACTAATGGCTCTTGCCAGCACAAATAGATAGTCAGACAAGCGATTAATATATTTCAGTAGATGTACATTTAACGTGTTCTGTTTGTTCAATGCAACAAAAACTCTTTCAGTACGGCGGCAAACCGCTCTTGCAACATGACAGTGTGAAGCAGCAACACCACCACCGGGCAAGATAAATTCCTTCAGCGGTGATAAGTCCTGATTTAGCGCATCCAAGGCTATTTCCAGATTTGTGACCGTCGATTCATTAATCATCACCTGCCCTATATCCGTCCCTAGGGTCAGTTCAGCACCGACGTTAAAAAGATTATTCTGAATTAATCGAATACCGTCAGTAAATATGGGCGCTACATGGCATGCTACCAGTGCCAGATGGCTATTTAATTCATCGACTTCACCAATCGCATGTACCAATAAAGCATCTTTTGCCAAACGGCTGCCATCGGCCATACCTGTGCTGCCATCATCACCGGTGCGGGTATATATCTTTGTTAGTCTATTTGCCATATCGTCGCTACTTTATGTTATTCCTTCGTTGCTTACAATGTATTCCTGCTGCGCATAAAAAAGCCCTGATACTGGTTGACAAGACTGTCTACCAGTATCAGGGCTAGTACGATTGCCTTACACTAGCAGGCAACGTCT
The DNA here is from genome assembly GCA_964651445.1 of uncultured Thiotrichaceae bacterium. GTDB lineage: Bacteria > Pseudomonadota > Gammaproteobacteria > SZUA-229 > SZUA-229. Next base: position 1,607 of record CAZYYW010000108.1, on the reverse strand, counting down.
AGCGACGTCTAGCCACAGACACCAAACCAAGTAAACCTGTTGCAAACAACCAAACAGCCGCTGGCACAGGTACTGCTGAAACAGAGGTCAGGTTATCCATAGCAAAGTATGCGGGTGTATTCATACCAAAAGCGCCGACATCAGAAGATGCCAAAGAAAACTCCAGCGCGAATACTTCACCTAGAGACATAAGGTCATTCCAGACCCAAGCATCCACTAAATTTGCATCAAGTGCCAAACTGATATTAACCGCATTGGTTACGTTATCAGAGGAATCTAGACCGGTAACGGTCAATGTGAAAAAATCGCCAAGACCAAACTGTTTTGCAAATACATCACCATCCGTCATCGACAGGTAAGCAAATGTGGTATTGGTAAAATATGCACCTTCAACAATCGTTGCCTCATTGAAATCAAGTCGAGAAACACCTGCTGTACCAGGATTAGCAATGCCATAGTTTGATGAGCCATTGACTCCACCACCGGTAATCGCGCTGAACTGATTGGCAAAACCAGGTGTTGTTGTATCGGTGGTGTTGGAATAAGTGAAACCGCTCCAACAGCAGTCGAACGTTTCGTTCCAGTTATGGGTAAATTCAGCACTTCCACTGCTAAAGCTTGTGTCCATATCCGGGGCAAAGAATGATTCGGGTGCTAACGCCAGATCATCAAACGATGCAACCGCTGCCTGTGTTACAGAAGCAGATAATGTTATTGCTGCAAAGAGTAAATATGTCGTTTTAATGTTCATTCTGATTTTCATTTTTTCTTCCTGTTTAAATTAATTGTTTGATATTTCGAAGGTACAGCTTATGAATTTTTTCTTCGACGAATCGATGCTAATGCAATCAGCCCTGAGGCGAATAACCAAACACTCGCCGGTACGGGTACAACGGTAGATGCGCTATTCAGTACACCAATAGCATCCAAATCAAAACCGCCACTGCCACGCGTTAAGGTAGGGTCATAAATGGGATTGCCATTGGCATCAAGTACAGAACCATCGCCTGCAATATCCAATAAACGAACATATGACACATTGAACACATCAAGCCCTGTGATTCCAGTGAGTAAATCAAGATCAAAGCCAGTGCCCCAGCCCTGCCGATATTTTCCTGCCAAACCATCTATGTTTGTAGGATCAACAACACCAAAGGCACTCACTGGTGAAGGTGTTTCTGAAAACATAGCAAAGCCAAAAAAGTTTACGCCATCAGAGGAAACTTCAATACCTGCCAGTTCTAAAAATGTGTCACTAATACTGTTTTCAAAAACAGCAAAATCATTGCCGAACCCATTCGCAATAGGATCAATAAAAGTCAAAGTAATGCGACCGCCTTCTCCCAAACTAACAATATCAAAAGACGTTCCCGTCGCCATGCCAAGTGCTTTTTCAGGAGTCTGCCAGGTCACATCAACATTCGGCCCCATCAGATAATCCTGATAACCTGTTGCCCATGAGGTAATGGCACTATCGTTCATAGAAATAGCTTCTGAGCCTAGTTGCCCAGCTGCTGGTGCATATGGCCCAGCGTAGGCAGGTAAATTAATACCAGCCGCTAATAAAGCAGCGACGATTATTTTCTGTTTCATTTTTTTGTCTCCTT
>CAZYYW010000107.1:0-7049 GCA_964651445.1 uncultured Thiotrichaceae bacterium | reverse complement strand
AAGAAGTGGTTATCGGCATGGCACACCGTGGGCGACTTAATGTGTTGGTTAATATCCTGGGCAAAACTCCGGATGAATTATTTAGTGAGTTTGAAGGCACCAAAGAAGTACATGAGCTGACCGGTGATGTTAAATATCATCTAGGATTTTCTTCCGACATGGATACACCGGGCGGCCCAGTTCACCTAGCATTGGCGTTTAACCCTTCGCATCTGGAAATTGTTGCGCCGGTGGTTGAAGGCTCCGTGCGTGCTCGGCAATGGCATCGTGGTGATCGTGAAGGCAATGAAGTGATTCCCGTGCAGATTCACGGTGATGCTGCCTTTTCCGGTCAGGGCGTGGTTATGGAAACCTTGCAGATGTCGCAGTCACGTGGGTATTTAACCCATGGTACGATTCATATTATTGTTAATAACCAAATTGGCTTTACTACCAGCGCACAGCAAGATGCACGCTCAACTTATTACTGTACTGACATTGCAAAAATGGTCGGCGCACCGATATTTCATGTAAACGCCGATGACCCAGAAGCGGTTATTATGGTGACACGCTATGCACTTGAGTTTCGCAATAAATTCAAAAAAGACGTGGTGATTGATATGGTGTGTTATCGCCGTCACGGTCATAACGAAGCGGATGAGCCAGCAGCGACGCAGCCCATGATGTATAAAAAAATAAGAGCACTGGAAAGCACTAGAACCATTTATGCGCAAAAAATTATCGAGGATAATGTCTTAAGCCAGCAACAGTGTGACACGATGGCGCATAGTGTAAGAAAAATTTTAGAATCAGGGCAGTGTGTGGTGCCTCATAAACTACCCGAACATTTGGCAGACTTATCGACTCATGTTGATTGGAGTGAGTTTGTTTGTGATTCGATTTTATTGGACGTCGATACCACAGTATCTCTGGCAAGAATTCGGCAAGTGGCAAAAGCCTTTGATTCATTGCCTGCAGGGTTTCAGTTACAACCACGAGTTGCAAAAATTGTAGCTGACCGTACTAAAATGACAGCCGGCGCACTCTCTATCGACTGGGGCTATGCCGAGTTAATGGCATATGGTTGCTTGTTGAAAGACGGATTTTCTGTTCGCTTATCAGGACAGGACAGCGGACGTGGTACCTTTTTTCATCGTCATGCGGTTTTGCATAATCAAGAAGATGGCACATCGTACACACCCTTACGTGAATTAGGAGATGACAAAAACAACTTTCGGGTGTTCGATTCTTTATTGTCTGAATTAGCCGTGCTCGGTTTTGAGTACGGGTTTTCAACCACAGACCCGAAAACATTAGTGTTATGGGAAGCCCAGTTTGGTGATTTTGCCAATGGCGCTCAAATTGTTATCGACCAGTTTATCTCAGCGGGTGAGCATAAGTGGGGACGTGCCAGTGGTCTGGTCATGTTGCTGCCTCACGGGTTTGAAGGTCAGGGAGCCGAGCATTCATCTGCCCGTCTGGAAAGATTTTTGCAATTGTGTTCCGTACATAATATGCAAGTATGTATACCGTCAACGCCTGCGCAAATATTTCATTTGCTAAGGCGGCAAATGATTCGTAATTGTCGAAAACCGCTTATCATTATGACGCCAAAAAGTTTACTGCGACACAAGTTGTGCATCAGTACTTTGGAAGATTTGACAGATGGCAGTTTTAGCTGGGTATTGCCGGAAGTTGATGAGCTGGATGTGACGCAGGTAAAGCGTGTCGTCATTTGCAGCGGTAAAATTTATTATGAATTATTGGAAGCGCGACGGTTGAACCGGATTGCAGATATTGCGCTGATACGTATCGAGCAGGTGTACCCGTTTCCTGGTGAACAGTTAGATGCTTTACTGGCGCAGTATAAAAATACCAATGATCTGATCTGGTGTCAGGAAGAACCAAAGAATCAAGGCGCTTGGGATTTCAGTAAATTGCGCATCCCTGCTTTTATACATTCGCGTTGGAAGTTGGGGTATGCTGGTAGGGAACCATCATCAGCACCGGCAGTTGGTTCTGCAAAGTTACATGCCAAAGAACAACAAGCACTAATTAATACCGCGCTAGGTATTTTTGAATCGTAATAATTATTCTTCTGAAAATATAAATGGTAAAACCATGAGTACAGAAATAAAAGTTCCCGAATTACCAGAATCCGTTGCCGATGCTGTTATTGCCAGTTGGTATAAGCAAGTAGGTGATGTTATTAACATGGATGAAGTGCTGGTTGATCTGGAAACGGATAAAGTTATTTTAGAAGTGCCAGTGGTCAGAGCGGGTGTGGTTAAAGAAATATTATTTGCCGTGGGTGATACGGTGACAGCAGGCCAACTGTTAGCGACAATTGATGAAACCGCGGCCACCTCATCGACAGAATCATCAACGACGCAAGAGGGGAAAAGCGCAAGCAGTAAGGTAGCTGCCGCTATGAGCCCTTCAGTCAGAAAATTAGTGGCTGAAAACGCGATTGACGAAACCTTAATAAATGGCACAGGGAAAAACGGCCGCATTCTGAAACAGGATGTGGAAGCATTTCTGGCAGAAGATAGTGCGTCTAAAGCAGCGGTCGCCAACACGCAATCGCCGTTAGCTAAGAGCAGTAATTCGGTGATTTCCGCGCAAGTTAAATCGGCGCCGCCAGGCGAACGCCTTGAACGACGCGTGCCGATGACAAGATTACGCGCCCGTATTGCCGAGCGTTTGCTGCAATCACAACAGCAGGCTGCCATTCTTACTACCTTTAATGAAGTGAACATGAAACCAGTAATGGATTTACGTTCGCGATATAAAGAACTCTTCGAGAAAAAATTCGGCGTACGTTTGGGTTTTATGTCACTGTTTGTGCAAGCCAGTGTGGAAGCATTAAAACGATTCCCAGAAATCAACGCTTCCATCGATGGTAACGATATCGTTTACCACGGCTATTATGATATTGGCGTTGCAGTGTCCGGCCCTAATGGATTAGTGGTGCCAATTATCCGCGATGCAGACATTCAATCAATTGCCGATATTGAGCAAAATATTATCAGTTATGCAAACAAGGCAAAAGAAAATAGCTTGTCGATAGACGACATTACTGGCGGAACCTTCACTATTTCTAACGGCGGTGTTTTTGGTTCTATGTTATCAACCCCCATTATTAATCCACCGCAAAGTGCTATTCTGGGCATGCACAATATTACGCAGCGTGCCATGGTGGTTGATGGTGAGATTTGTGTTTTGCCAATGATGTATCTGGCATTGTCTTACGATCATCGACTGGTTGATGGTAAAAGTGCGGTGCAGTTTCTGCTAACAATAAAACAGTTATTGGAAGATCCTTCGCGTATGTTGTTGGGTGTGTAAACATGTCAGAACTATACGATGTTGTCGTTATCGGTGCTGGGCCTGCAGGGTATGTGGCGGCGATACGTTGCGCACAACTGGGTTTGAAAACAGCCTGTGTTGATGAGTGGATAAATCACCAGGGAAAATCATCGCTGGGCGGAACTTGCCTGAATGTGGGTTGTATTCCGTCAAAAGCCTTACTTGAATCTTCGCATCTGTATCAACAGGCAAATAATGAATTTGCACAACACGGTATTTCCTTGTCATCATTAGCGGTGAATGTGGAAACCATGCAGGCGCGTAAAAATCAAGTAGTACAAGATTTAACGCAGGGCATACAGGTGCTGTTTAAAGCAAATAAAGTAAGCTTTATTCACGGCCGCGCAGTGATTACCGCAACCGATACCATTGAAATTAGCGCCCGAGTTACGCATGAAAAAATAGGTCTCATAAACGCAAAAAAAATAATCATTGCCACCGGTTCATCGCCGGTGCGTCTGCAGCAGGCAAAGTTAAAAAATGGTTACATTATTGATTCCGCAGGTGCTTTGGAGTTAACCGAAGTACCCAAACGGCTGGGAATTATTGGCGCGGGCGCCATTGGTCTGGAGTTGGCAAGTGTTTGGTCTCGACTGGGTTCGGAAGTGGTTTTACTAGAAGCCATGCAAAATTTTTTACCAATGGCGGATGTCCGATTGGCTGGTTTGGCAAAGCGCAGTTTAGTCAAGCAATCTTTGGATATTCGACTGAATGCACGTTTGGTTTCGGCAAAAGTAAAAAATAAAAAAGTGCAGGTGGTGTATGAAGACAGTGCAAACAAAAATGCAGTTGCTGAACAAAAAGAAAGTTTCGACAAATTAATTATTGCCGTTGGCCGCAAGCCAAACAGTGATCGCATCTTTGGTGAAGAATTAGGCATTGAGAAAGATCAGCGTTGTTTTATTTTGGTTAATGAACAATGCAGAACCAGTGTGCCGAATATTTATGCCATAGGTGACGTAGTTCGTGGCCCAATGTTGGCGCACAAAGGTTCTGAAGAAGGCATCATGGTGGCAGAACTTATTGCAGGCAAACATGCAGCGGTAAATTACGACTTGATTCCCTCCGTGATATACACCCACCCGGAAATTGCCTGGGCGGGAAAAACCGAAGAACAGTGTAAGGCAGCTGGGCTGAAAGTTAACATTGGCAGTTTTCCAATGGCTGCCAGTGGTCGTGCCCGCGCCATGAATGAAACAGAGGGGCTGGTAAAAATTATTACCAATGCCGAGACGGACCAAGTTATAGGCGTGCATATATTTTCAGTGCAGGCATCAGAACTTATCGCGCAAGCGGTATTGATGATGGAAATGCAAGCCACCGCAGAAGATATCGCGTTAACGATGTTTGCGCACCCCACACTATCAGAAGCCTTGCATGAAGCAGCACTGTCGGTGCATGGTGCGGCGATACATATAAAGAATTAGGAAAACGCGCTGGTTAAGTTTATGAATCGACACCTTGCAAATCATGTCTCTCGTGGTTAGCGGCGACAGTGTAAAAATATATGAAGACCTTTTGTTAATATGATTTAATACACGACACAAGTGCCCGTCCCATGATGAGATAAAAAATGAACCTACACGAATATCAGGCAAAACAGATTTTTGCGCAATTTGGCATGCCAGTGCCAAATAATCAGGTGGTTGAATCGGTTGCAGACGTTTCAGCCGCGCTGGAAAAACTTTCAGGTGAGCGTTGGATTGTTAAAGCACAGGTACATGCCGGCGGGCGTGGTAAAGCCGGCGGTGTTAAGTTAGTGGATTCTGCCGATGCGGTTAGCCATGCCGTTGCAGATATGTTGGGCAGTAAGCTGGTCACTTATCAAACCGACGCATCGGGGCAGCCGATCAACAAGGTATTGATTGAAGAGATTAGTAATATCAGTCGTGAGTTATATCTGGGCGCTGTTATCGACCGCGCCTCCCAGCGCGTCGTCATTATGGTGTCCACCGAAGGCGGCATGGAAATTGAAAAAGTTGCTGCTGAAAGCCCGGAGAAAATTCTAAAAGTTACCTTGGATCCGATGACAGGGTTGCAGCCATATCAGTCACGTGAGCTGGCTTTTGGCCTTGGTTTGCAAGGCGATTTAATCAAACAGTTTTCTCGCCTGTTGCACGGCTTCGCAAAAATGTTTATCGAAAAAGATTTAAGTCTGGTAGAAATTAATCCATTGGTTATCACTAAAGAAGATAATTTGATTTGTCTCGATGGAAAAATAAATATCGATGATAATGCGCTTTATCGTCAACAAGAAATTTTTGCTATGCGCGATGAGTCGCAAGAAGATGAACGCGAAAACCGTGCTAAAGAATGGGAGCTAAATTATATTTCCCTCGATGGTGACATCGGCTGCATGGTTAATGGCGCGGGACTTGCGATGGCGACTATGGATTTAATCAAACTGTGTGGCGGCGAACCGGCAAACTTTCTCGATGTCGGTGGCGGTGCAACAAAAGAACGTGTCAGCGAAGCCTTTAAAATTATTTTATCCGATAGTAATGTCAAAGGTATTTTGGTTAATATATTTGGAGGCATTGTGCGCTGCGACTTGATCGCTGAGGGCATCATCGGTGCGGTTGAAGATGTGCATGTTGAAGTGCCGGTAGTGGTGCGCTTGGAAGGCAATAATGCTGAACGCGGCAGTCAGTTATTAAGAGAAAGCAGTGTTAATATTATTGCAGCAAGTGACCTAACCGACGCAGCGAAAAAAATAGTCGCTGAAGTTAATAAGTGAGATCTTTGAGTGATAGGCATAAAGTTTTCCATCAGTGGATAAGAAGATAGTATGAGTGTATTAATAAATAAAAACACAAAAGTTATTTGTCAGGGATTTACCGGCAAGCAAGGAACGTTTCATTCTGAGCAAGCTATTGCCTACGGCACCAAGATGGTTGGTGGTGTTACGCCCGGTAAAGGTGGGCAGACGCATCTTGATCTGCCGGTGTTCAATACCGTTAGGCAAGCGGTCGAAGAAACCGGCGCAAATGCTACTGTGATTTATGTACCTGCTGCGTTTTGTAAAGACTCTGTACTGGAAGCGATCGGTGCGGGTATCGAATTAATTGTCTGCATCACCGAGGGCATTCCGACGTTGGACATGCTGCAATTAAAAATAGTAGCGGACAGTGAAGGCGCACGAATCATCGGGCCGAATTGTCCCGGTATAATCACCCCGGGTGAATGCAAGATCGGTATCATGCCCGGTGAAATACACCTGCCGGGAAAAGTGGGTGTGGTTTCGCGTTCGGGTACATTAACCTACGAAGCGGTGAAACAAACCACCGATCCGGGTTTTGGTCAGAGCACCTGTATCGGCATTGGCGGAGATCCCATCCCAGGTACCAGCTTTATTGACTGTCTTCGCCTGTTTGAAAATGACCCACAAACCGAAGCCATTCTAATGGTAGGTGAAATTGGTGGCAGTGCCGAAGAAGAAGCAGCTGAATTTATCCAGTCGGAAGTGAGTAAGCCAGTAACCGCGTTTATTGCCGGTGGCACAGCGCCTAAAGGTAAACGCATGGGTCACGCTGGGGCAATTATTGCGGGTGGTAAAGGCACGGCAGCAGAAAAATTTGCCGCACTTGAAAAAGTAGGGGTGCATACCGTGCAATCACCGGCGGATTTGGGCAAGGGAGTTGCTGAAGTAACAGGCTGGTAGTATAGACACAGAGACCACAGAGGTCACAGAGGTCACAGAG
>CAZYYW010000106.1:0-7131 GCA_964651445.1 uncultured Thiotrichaceae bacterium | reverse complement strand
AATGGTTCTGAAGTCGATTATCTGGAAGGCCTAGAGGGCGCACGTTTCGTGGTGACCAACCCTAATGCAAAATCCACCTGTGGCTGCGGTTCATCTTTTTCGGTTTAAGCGAAACCAGCATAAAATAAACAATCTTTAAAAACACCGGTTTAAAAACACCCATTAAAAGCAGCTGAGTAAAATCAGCTGCTTTTTTACGTTTTGGCATAAAATAAATGGCAATAGTTTGTTAAGCTAGCCAACCAACCTCCACGGATCTTCGATATGAGCAGTGAATATTTACCCGGTTTAGCTGGTGTGCCAGCCACAAAATCAAATATTTCATCCATTGATGGTGAGAAAGGCATTCTTGCTTACCGTGGTTATGACATTAAAGAACTTGCCGAAAAAAGCACCTTTGAAGAAACGGTTTTATTATTGCTAGATGGCTGCCTGCCCTCTCAGAGTATGCTGGATGATTTTGATAGGCAGCTACGCTCTGAACGTCGTTTGAAATACAAAATTCGCAGCATTATGAAAAATCTGCCAAGTTCTGGTCACCCAATGGAAATGCTGCAAACATCGGTTGCCAGTTTGGGCATGTTCTACGGCGGCGAGGAAGTGTTATCGGATGGTATCAGCGGTAATGACACTGATTATATTCACAGCATGTCAGTCAAGATTATTTCGCGTATGGCAACCATTGTCGCTATGTGGGAGCACGTTCGTAACGGCTACGACCCGATCGAGCCACGTGATGATTTAAGCCACGCAGCGAATTTTCTTTACATGTTACACGGCAAGGAGCCAGATGCTTTGTCAGTAAAAATCATGGATGCCTGTCTAGTGTTACATGCCGAACACACTATCAATGCGTCGACCTTTGCGGCCATGGTTTGCAGTTCAACACTTGCCAGTCCGTTTCTGGTGGTTGCAGCGGCGATTGGCACCTTGGCTGGCCCGTTGCATGGTGGTGCCAACCAGCGTGTGGTGGAAATGTTAAAGCAGATTGGCCGTCCCGAAAATGTCCAAAGCTGGTTGGATAAACAATTGGCTGCGAAAAAAGTTGTTTGGGGAATGGGGCATCGTGAGTACAAAACAAAAGACCCACGCGCGATTGTGTTACAAAAACTAATGATCGAATGGGGCGAGACACACGGCAGTTTGAGCCCGGAATTTGAAACCGCACTGGTGCTTGAAGAAGCTTGTGAGGAAGCATTAGGCCCCAAAGGGGTTTATCCAAACGTGGATTATTACTCCGGCATACTGTACTCAGAAATGGGCATTGCCTCCGATCAGTTCACCCCGATTTTTGCCATCTCGCGCGTTGCGGGCTGGTTGGCACACTGGCGCGAGCAATTGTCCGATAATCGTATTTTTAGACCAACACAAATCTACACGGGTGAAGATGTACGCGATTATGTGGACATGTCGCAGCGCTAGTGTTGTAGTGTCAGTTTTTGACACTTAACGGACGTCTGGGAAACAACGTCCTTCGTAGTTCGTAGTTCGTTGTTTGTTTTTCGTGAAAAACAAACCTAGTAGTCATCGATAAAGCGCATGGTTTTAAGCCTTTACGCTATTAACGAAAAACGAACAACGAATAACGACCAACGTCTCTTCCTGCCCATTAGCTGTCTGTTAAGAAGCATTCTGTTAACTTACCCAGTATGACTTTTTTACTTGCCCCGGTAACGGCAGGCAGATTCCCTGTTAGTTGATGTGTGTGTCGATACGCCAGCCAAGCAAACGCCATAGCTTCCACCCAATCAGGATGGATACCCAGTGATTCAGTCGTTGTTACTGGGCATTTTGTAATCTTCTGTAAGCGACGCATCAATTCTTTATTGTGAACGCCACCGCCGCAAATAATAATTTCCTGAGAGTCTGCTGCTGCCTGGTTGATGGCGCGGATAATTGCGATGGCAGTTAGATCACATAAAGTGCTCTGCACATCTTCTGTCTTCATCGGTGTGTCTATATGTTTGTTTAGCCAGTCAAGATTGAAGGTTTCGAAACCGGTGCTTTTGGGTGCGGCTAATTGAAAAAAATCATCCATCAGTAGCTTAGCTAAAAGTTTCACATTGGTTTTACCGCTGCTAGCAAAGCTGCCGTTTTCGTCAAAACGCTGTTGCCGGTGTTGTAACATCCAAGCGTCCATTAGGGTGTTACCCGGGCCACAATCAAAGCCTGTAATAGGCTGCTCGAGGGTTCCCGACAATAACGTTATATTGGCGATACCACCAATGTTAACAATGACACGATTGATATTGTTTTTTTGGAACACCGCTTGATGAAAAGCAGGCGCTAACGGCGCACCTTGGCCACCAACCTTGATATCCGAATTGCGAAAATCTGAAATAACATTTATGCCGGTTAATGCTGCCAGTTTTTCGGCGTTGCCGATTTGTAGTGAGAATGGTTCATTGATATCTGGGCGGTGACGAATGGTCTGTCCATGATTACCGATAGCGATAATATCCTGTGCTTGATAGTCGGTGTTTTTTAATAGCTCGACGCAGGCTTGAGCAAAGATCTCGGCGGTTTGAATATCCAGTGCTGCAAGCGAGTCCAGCTTCTCGTCAGGAACATCACGCGCAGCGACGAGCGCTAGTTGAATGGCTTCTGGCCATTGATGGCTGTGGGTGCAGATAAGTTGCGGCTGTGCAGTAGACAGATCAACCAGTACCGCATCGATGCCATCCATACTGGTGCCAGACATTAAGCCAATGTACAGCTCCGGTGATGACGACATGATGGGGTTTCAGCTTAGTAAGTTTATGTGTTACTGGATGCAGGCTATTCAGTTTCAGCAAGTGCTACTTGCTGTGTTCTTGCCAACAGATCTAATTGTGCAAATACCGGTGTGGTGGTTAACTTGAAATCAGTCATGTATCGTTTTGGTACAGGGCTCGATTCAGGAAATTTCACTGTTAATGGATTTCTGTGAGTGCCATTTACGCGGAATTCATAATGCAGGTGAGGCCCTGTTGCCAGACCGGTGCTACCAACATATGCGATGGTTTGCCCCTGCTTGACTCTGCTGCCAACACGAAGTTTGCGATTGTAGTTATTTAAATGAGCGTACAGGGTGGTGTATTGGGTGCCATGTTGGATGATGAGCGTCTTGCCATAGCCGCCTTTTTTACCTTTGAAAATAACCTTGCCATCACCGGAAGAATAAACAGGTGTGCCACGCTTCGCCGCATAGTCCACGCCTTTGTGAGCACGGATAGTGTTAAGAACAGGGTGCCGACGGTTTGGGTTAAAACGTGAACTGATTCGGGCAAAGCTTATTGGGGTGCGTAAAAAAGCTTTACGCATACTTTTTCCATCAGGGGTAAAAAATTCCGTATTATTGGTTTGCGGGTTAGTGTAACGCACTGCGCGGTAGAGCTTGCCAGCATTGATGAATTCTGCCGCTAATATATTGCCATCAGAAAGTTTTTCACCGTTGCGAAATATTTCCTCATACAACACGCTAAAGCTGTCGCCTTTACGAATATCCAGTGCAAAGTCGATGTCCCAGCCAAAAATGTTTGCCAGCTCCATAATGATGTTTTGTGAAATGCCCGCATCTTGAGCGGCCAGAAACAATGAAGAATTGATTACGCCAGTAGCATGTGTGTTGCGTGTTTCCAATTGGTGATTATAGGTTTTGGCAGCCAACACACCATTCTTACGCTCGACCATTAAATAGGATTTGTGATTAATGTCATATCGCAGCGCCTGCAACTTGCCTGCGTCATCGGAGAGAATACGGATAATATCTTTGGGGAAAATCTTCGTCAGCGTTTTAACTTCTTTGCCCGACTTCATTAACTCATCGAGTTGCTGCGGTTTGAGTGATGCGCGTTTGAACAGGCGAGCGAGGTTATCACCTGATTTTACTGTGAACTCACGCCATTGTTTAGGGATAAGATTATTCGCATCGTCAATAATTGTTTGTTGCGCCTGTAATTCGGGCAGGCTGAGAGAAAAACTTTCTCTTGCCCGTTCGTCAGAAGTGCTGACAACTGACTCAAAAGCCGGCAGTGTATCGCTAGCAACGGCAGCTTGTTCGGTGGTTTTGGTATTGGTGCTGGCAATAACGGCACCGATGCCGGCACCGGCGATAACCAGCAATACCCAGCGAAACCGGACGTAGCCACGCTGAGGTGACTTTTGTTGATGCATGCGAAAATCTTTATTAATCAATGACATTGGTGTAAATGGACTCTGCGCAATTGGTTGAATAATATGTTAAATGTAGTCGTAAAAAGTCGCTCAGTCAATCAAATGGCGGCTATCTGCAATAATAAATTCCATGATAAACCTCAAGGATTTGAAGCGCTTAGTTACTATTTGTGAAGCGCAGTTGAGAAATGCCAGAGCGAGGCTATCTTAACCACCTTTTTATCTCATTACTAGCTGACGGCTGGTTTTTTCACTGCTGTAACAGGGCATCACTAAATCGGCTGCAACAGACTGTTTTACCTAGGCGCTTGTCCGAGAATAGAGAACCTCTCTGTGATTTTCGCTACGGCTTCTATTCTCGGACAAACGCCTAGTGTAAACTGCGCATTTTTCAGGCTGTTTAGCAGCTCGTTTAGCTTTGGCGTGCATTCGCTGCAAGAAAAAACTTTCCTGAAGGTAGAGCTTCAGGTATTTGATACACTGCAAACCAATAACCCGGTAGAGAACAATCTGTATGAAATCAATTGAACAGCAACTTGAGATAATCCACCGTGGTGCAGATGAGATTTTGCTGGCAAAGGATTTGCTTGCAAAATTAAAGGAAGATCGCCCTTTGCGTATAAAAGCAGGTTTTGACCCAACCGCGCCGGATTTGCATTTGGGCCATACCGTATTGATTAATAAACTGCGGCAGTTTCAGGATTTAGGGCACGAGGTTTTGTTTTTAATTGGCGATTTTACCGGCATGATTGGTGATCCCACGGGCAAATCAGTAACCCGACCACCGTTGACGCAGGCAGACGTCGAAAAAAATGCTGAAAGCTACCAGCAACAAATATTCAAAATTCTTGATAAGGATAAAACCAAGGTGATGTTTAATTCACAATGGATGAATAAAATGAGCAGCGCCGATATGATTAAACTGGCCGCTAGCAGCACGGTTGCGCGTATGTTGGAACGCGATGATTTCAGCAAACGCTACAAAGGTGGGCAATCAATAGCCATCCACGAATTTTTGTATCCATTGATTCAGGGTTATGATTCGGTGGCAATGCGTGCCGATGTCGAGCTTGGCGGCACCGACCAAAAATTCAATTTATTGATGGGGCGTCAGTTGCAGGAGCAACACGGTCAAAAGCCGCAATGCGTGCTTACCATGCCGATTTTAGAAGGACTCGATGGCGTGCAGAAAATGTCCAAGTCGTTAAATAATTATATTGGTATTGCTGATGCGCCAAATGATATGTTTGGCAAGATCATGTCGATTTCAGATGATCTAATGTGGCGTTATTTTGAATTGCTAAGTTTTCGACCGATGGCTGAAATTGAAGCCTTTAAACAGGAAATGGCAGATGGCAAAAACCCACGAGATATTAAGTTTTTATTGGCAGAAGAAATTATTGCACGTTTTCACAGCGAGGCAGAAGCCACCGCCGCTCGTGAAGGTTTTATCGCGCAGTTTGCCAAAAACAGAATACCGGATGATATCCCAGAATTTGATTTTACTGCACCAGCCGATGGTTATGCGATTGCCAACCTGTTAAAAGACGCGGGCTTGTGCGGTAGCACCAGTGATGCTATGCGCATGATTCAGCAAGGTGCGGCTAAAATTGATGGTGAAAAAATTGCCGATAAAAAAATGAAAATCCAGAAGGGAACAGAAGGGGTTTTCCAAGTCGGTAAACGAAAATTTGCAAAAGTGAGAATCAATTAAGTGGCTTCACTTTACAGCAACGTGCAATTTCTTAAAATCGTCGATAATTTTTACAGTTGCGTCAGGGTCTAGCAAGGAAATACTAACAAACATAAAGAAATCATCGTGTTGAAATTTTGGCATGGTTAATGCTTATAGTTTTATGATGATACGATATCATGATTTTTGAAACAGAAATTTAATCCAGAGGAAGTCTTTATGAGAAGAATACATGCTTTATGCGCAGGGCTACTGCTCAGTGTTGCAACAACTGCTGATGCAGCGTTAACCTATGTTAATAGTGATGGTGCTCCGGTACCTGCACCTGCAGTGTTTGATGCTAGCAAAGACGCCATCTATTTTAGTGAATCGATAGATGGTGCGGGTAATGGTCAATACACGGTAACCAATAATTCCGTAGATTACACGCTGTTTGCTTTTGGTATCTCAAATTTTAATACGGCACCGTGGGTTGGATCTGTTGGCAATGATTTTGATTGTGGTGGTAATGACATGAATAACTGGTGTTATGAATCTTTCGTGGTGGACTCATCTAATTGGGAAATCATGACAGGTTCATCTGGTGATTTCTCAGACGTGCTTGATCCGGGTGATAACATGCTTAATTTTTATGTGGCTCTAGATGGCGCAATGGGTCCAGGTAGTAGTTGGGACCAATTTTTATATACGCCTGGTGTGCTTGCATCACAACTTTTTGTTGTTTTGAATGGCCCTTCTGGCATGATTTATGGTTCTGGCGGCCAACCTATTAATCCTATTCCGGTGCCAGCAGCGGTATGGCTGATGGCTTCTGGCTTGATTGGCTTGGTCGGTGTTGCTCGACGTCGCAGCAAGGTTTGATCCAGTAATATTTGTACTTTTAGTATGGTTAAAAGGCTCCTATCGGAGCCTTTTTTATTGCTTTAGAACTTATTGCTTTAGAAGCACTCTTCCCAAGTGTGTATTCAAAAGTAACCGCTACCACAATGGTGTTAGAGTAATTAACTGTTACACGTTTGATTACTTTTTCGGTCTGATCAGGCAAGGGGTTTTGCAAAAAAATAGTATTTACCAACAATATTTATGCAGCTATAATTACCATATTAAACACTATCATTTGGTAATCGTTATTATGAAACAGGCTATCCTCTGGCAGCAAATATTTTTGTTATTTGCTGTGGTGTCGGTTATCACTAGTTGCTCACCCGCTAGTACTGACCCAACACAACTTGAAATAACTGATCTGGTTGGTTTATGGAACAGTTCAGAGAACCAGGCGGGGA
>CAZYYW010000105.1:2103-7149 GCA_964651445.1 uncultured Thiotrichaceae bacterium | reverse complement strand
AAAGCCAGTATTGATTATTTCATCAGTAAAAAGCTTGGCCAATGCACATAGTATTTAAAAAGGCGTATCACTTTCGCCCAGTTCAGTAAAAAGAGTAGCATTATGAGCAATCAACAATACCCCGTATCTGGCACTGGCCTTGGATTACGCCGCGAGAAGATGGATGAAATGCTAAGCGCGATGCAAAGCGATAGTCTTTCGCCAATAAACTTTATGGAAGTTGCACCGGAAAACTGGATTAATGTTGGCGGCACCTTCGGTAAAAAATTCAGGCAGTTCACTGAGCGCTACGACTTTATGTGCCACGGCCTGTCATTATCCATCGGTAGCCCAGCAGCACTCGACGAAAGCTTCGTCAAAGACATTCGCGACTTTATGAAAACGCATGGCGTTAAACATTACTCAGAACATTTAACCTACTGTTCTGACGATGGACATCTCTACGATTTGCTGCCCATACCGTTTACTGAAGAAGCGGTGCATTATGTCGCCGAACGTATTCGCCGGGTGCAGGATATTTTGCAACAGCAAATTTCCATGGAAAACGCTTCGTACTACACACCCGCGCCAGGCAAGGAAATGGAAGAAATCGAATTTCTTAACGCGGTGCTGGAAGAAGCTGATTGCGGTTTATTACTGGACGTCAATAACATATACGTCAATTCAATCAACCATTGCTACGACCCCATCGAATTTTTGAAGCAATTACCCGCCGAGCGCATACGTTACGCGCATATTGCCGGCCATTATAATGAAGCCGATGACCTTATCGTTGATACTCACGGTGCCGATGTTATCGATCCAGTGTGGGATATTTTGCACCACGCCTACCAGCACTTTGGTGTGTTCCCTACTTTGCTAGAACGTGACTTCAATATTCCTCCTGTGCCAGAATTACTCGAAGAAGTAAAACAGATCGCAGCGGCTCAAAATAAATGGCAGAGTGAAGCTGCTATCAACAACTCAGCGTTAGCCAAGACTGGCACAAGGGTTTAGTGCGAATGTCATTGCCTTCTTTTAAAAAACATCAATACGAATTTACTGCACATATTCGTGACCCTGAAAAAAATGCCATGCCTAATGGTATTGAAGACCGACGCATGGCAATTTATCGAGACTTGTTATACAACAATATCGAAGGCTTTATCGCCAGTGGTTTTCCCATTTTGCGCGAAATTTATAGCGACAAAAATTGGCACAAAATGGTTCGGGATTTTTTTGCCAACCACCAAAGCCAGTCACCCTACTTTCTTGAAATATCGCAGGAATTTATCCACTACCTGCAAAATGAACGCTCGCCCGATAAAAATGACCCTGCCGGTCTCATTGAACTCGCGCATTACGAATGGGTAGAACTGGCGCTGCATGTGTCGGATGAAACCATCAGCATGCATAATATTGATGCTAACGGTGACTTGCTCAAGCAACACCCAGTATTCTCGCCACTTGCCTGGCCGCTGATATACCAGTTTCCAGTACACACCATGGGGCCAGACAATTTGCCAAAAGAGGCGCCCGAACAAGCCAGTTATCTGGTGGTTTACCGCAATAGAAATGACGAAGTTAAATTTCTTGAGATTAACCCTGTCACTGCGCGTTTAATCAGTTTGTTACAGGAAAACGAATCGTACAGCGGATTAGATGCTATCGACGACATCGTAAAAGAAATGAATCACCCTAACCCGGATGTTGTAAAACAAGGTGGGCTGACAGCGTTACAGGAACTGCAACAATACGGTATTATTCTGGGTACAAGAAAAAATTAAAAAAGTTTTTTATTCGCGTACATTTGCGGAAGAGAATTATTTAAGGTTTACCGTTGTTTTTAAAATCGTTTTTCTTCTATCCGATAAGACCTTAAGCACACCTCTATTAATAACGCTAAGTTTATTATTTCTTACGAAATATTTGCTGCCACCAACGTTGACGATTTTTCGAGGGCTTGAGCGCAGCCGCCAGTTCTATCGGCTGTAAACGCGAGACAATCCAACCGGGCAATGGCGGGTTGTCACTAAAACCACAGCTAACACCCAAATTATTGGGGTCAAAAATTTTAATAAACGCCGGTTCTTCTTTATCATCGACATAAACAATGCCGCAATAATCTTCATCGTGATCCTGATGCAGTAAAACATCGATTTGTTCTATAAAGCTCAGTAATTTTGCCTTCTCACTGGGTTGTACCGGTGGCAGTTCTCCGAGCGCATAGATATACCAGTTATCATCCGCATGCGTTCTTAATACCTGCCAGAAGGCATCCAGTTCAGGCCAGCGCATGGTCGAACTAAAATTGCCCCTAAACGCCGATACATATTCATCTTTAACAGACATGTCCATGACAAACATTCACCTCTTTTACTTCAATGCCTTTATCCATTGTTTAATCTCAGTATGACTGCGTTGAATAAAAGCATCATCCCTAAACGCACATGCCATCACTGAGACACCTTGCATTTTTGCCAGTAAATCCATGGCAAGCTCATCCGTATTATTCAAACCAAGGTTACTAAACTGCTGTTTAAGCCAGTCACGCAAATACACAAAAACCTGTCGAGCCACCTGATGCAGGCTTTCAACCTCCTTCGCCAACTCCGAACTCAAGCTGCCCATCGGGCAACCAGATTCAACGATGTTTTCGCCATTGGTAAGCAACATATTAGTGAACAACAATAAGCGCTGCCTGGCATCATCACTTTCCGCTTCATACTGCTTTAATATGATACTTAAACCAATAATGCGCGTTTTAACGACTGCATCGAGAATTTCATCTTTGGTCTTAAAGTAATAATAAAAATTACCACGCGGAATATTGGTGGCATCAGAAATATCCTGAAATGACGTTTGATGATAACCGCAGCGATAAAATAAGTTATCGGCGGCATCGATGATACGTTGCCGGTTGCCTTCACCTTTCGTTCCCATAAAAACCACTCACCTAGTCAGAATTGAAATACGGGGCTATGTCATTTTAAGTATGCAATACATCTACTTTTTATAGACACAGACGACTGCATGGATGCAGAAGGTAGGGCAACGCATGGAGCAGTTGCCGAGACCACAGAGGTCACAGAGTTATCGTTTATAAGGTTTAATAGATTCACCAATCTTGATGCTATTGAGGTTTATCAGCAACCCTATAGTAGTCGTGTTAACTTTAAACACGATCTGTGACCTCTGTGACCTCTGTGGTCTCTGTGTCTATATCTTTATGCCCACTCGTTGGCATAG
Source organism: uncultured Thiotrichaceae bacterium (assembly GCA_964651445.1). GTDB lineage: Bacteria > Pseudomonadota > Gammaproteobacteria > SZUA-229 > SZUA-229. The sequence goes on along the minus strand of CAZYYW010000105.1, from coordinate 3,921 downwards.
ACCCTGTAATACAGACTTGCAACAATAATTAGACGGTCGTATTACTAATGTGAATACTGTACCATTACACCGCATCCTTTTTCAACTATAAAATATAAAACAAATAAACACATTGAACGCATTAAGCATTAAAAACCTACAAAAAACCTATAAAAATGGCGTAAATGCGCTTAATGGTGTCGATCTTGTAGTAGAGCAAGGTGATTTCTTTGCTCTGCTTGGCCCCAACGGCGCGGGCAAATCCACTGTCATTGGCATTGTTTGCTCATTGATAAACAAAACCGATGGCAAGGTAGAAGTTTTTGGCCAAGATTTAGACGCTAACTCCGCAGATGTGCGAATGCATATTGGTTTGGTGCCACAGGAGTTTAACTTCAATATCTTTGAGCGTGTCGGTGAAATTCTGATTAATCAGGCGGGTTATTACGGCATTGATCGTAAAGAAGCAACTAGTCGCGCTGAGGTTTACCTGAGGCAGCTCGACCTATGGGATAAACGCTTTGCCATGGCGAAGGAGCTGTCTGGTGGCATGAAACGTCGCTTGATGATTGCTCGCGCTTTGATTCATCGACCTAAATTACTCATTCTGGACGAACCCACTGCTGGCGTCGATATTGAAATTCGCCATTCCATGTGGGCGTTTTTAAAACAGGTCAACGCTGACGGTACAACCATCATTCTAACCACACATTATCTAGAAGAAGCCGAAAGTCTGTGCGATAACATTGCCATTATTGATAATGGCGTCACCATTGAGCAAACAAAAATGCGCACCTTACTGGATCGTCTGCATGTTGAAACTTTTGTTTTTTACCTTGCCAATGCCATCGAATCACTACCCGATTGTGGTGATTATTCGATGCGACTGATTGACAGCACAACACTGGAAATAGACATTAATCAGCAGCAAAGCATCAACGACGTTTTCCACAATCTGACGAATTGCGACATCAATGTGCTGAGTATGAAAAACAAAAGCAATCGCCTGGAACAGCTTTTTATCTCAATGCTAAATAATAAAAATGGCAATAACCAAAACACCACTTCGGCTGCAATAAAACCATGAACACCTCCCAACAACTGGTCGCATTAAAAACCATTGCCACCAAAGAGTATTTACGTTTTACTCGCATCTGGTTGCAAACGCTGCTACCGCCCGCCATTACTATTGCCTTGTATTTTATTATTTTCGGTAAAATTATTGGCTCGCAAATCGGCGACATTAATGGTTTTAGATACATGGACTACATTGTGCCCGGTCTGATTTTAATGGCGGTTATCACCAATGCCTATGCCAATGTTGTGTCATCTTTTTTCAGCGCCAAGTTTCACCGCAGTATCGAAGAGATGTTGGTATCACCACTGCCCAACTATATCATTCTGCTTGGTTTCGTTTCGGGTGGTGTTGCCAGAGGCATTATAGTGGGCGTAATTGCCACTGTGGTATCCATGTTTTTCTCCGACATTCATATACACAGCTATTCGGTCACCCTTGCTGTATTCGTTCTAACGTCTATATTATTTTCGCTGGCGGGCTTTATCAATGCGGCGTATGCAAGAAGTTTTGATGACATTACCATTATTCCAACATTCGTATTAACGCCGATGATATATCTTGGTGGGGTTTTTTATTCGATCAAAATGTTGCCGGAATTCTGGCAGGATGTATCGCTGATAAATCCGATTTTATATATGGTTAACGCCTTCCACTTTGGCATTCTGGGTGTTAGTGATATTAATGTCAGCACCGCTTTCATTATTATTATCGCGTTTATTGTCGTGCTGTTTTATTTTGCACTGCGCTTATTGCGAATAGGG
>CAZYYW010000105.1:0-2003 GCA_964651445.1 uncultured Thiotrichaceae bacterium | reverse complement strand
GAGGTCTTCAAACAGCCCTTAAACCCATAAGGTAAAAAACATTGGACAGATTTTTAAAGAAGTTTATAGTGTATGCCGACAGTGGTGTTATGAATTGATCACAATACTCGTATTCTTTGCCCAAGCTCAAGCGCTGCCTGATTGCTTGATTACCTGGACAATCGACTTGTTCAATCTGTTTGTTCAATCTACTTAGCTCAAGCCACTTGGCATGTTTGACCAACGAATAAAAATGGAAAAATTATGAAAGCATCTGACCTGTTTGTAAGTTGTCTGGAAGAAGAAGGCATCGAATACATCTTTGGCGTACCCGGTGAAGAAAATGCTGACTTTATGATCTCGCTGGAGAAATCCAAAAAAATTAAATTCATCCTCACTCGCCACGAACAGGGCGCAGCCTTTATGGCTGAAATTTATGGCCGCCTCACCGGCAATGCCGCAGGCTGTCTAGGCACACTTGGCCCCGGTGCCACTAACCTTATAACCGGTGTTGCCGATTCCAATATGGATAGAGCGCCCCTGCTGGCACTCACAGGTCAAGGTTCGTCGCAACGACTGCACAAAGAATCGCACCAGATAATGGACGTGGTAAAAATGTTTGAACCGGTCACCAAATGGGCGACCACGGTATTACATCAGGACAATATTCCTGAGATTATCCGCAAAGCAGTGCGTGTAGCGCGCAGCGAAAAACCGGGCGCTGTCCACATAGAGTTACCCGAAGATATTGCCAAACTAGACACCACAACAAAGCCCTTAAAACCGCAGCGATTCAGACGCTCAGTCACCGATGATAAAATCATTGATGAGGCATTTGAAATTCTGAAAAATGCCAAGCGCCCGATTATCCTCGCCGGAAATGGCTGCATCCGTCGCCGCGCCAGTAAACAATTACGAGAATTCTGCGAAAAAACCGACATTGGTGTTATCAATACTTTTATGGCAAAAGGCTGTGTCGATATGGACGCTGACTACTGCCTGTATACCATCGGCTTGCAATCACGCGATGTTGTTGCCTGCGCACTGGAAGCTGCCGACGTAGTATTGGCATTGGGTTACGACATGGTGGAATACCATCCTAATCTGTGGAACGCTGAGAACAATCATCACATTATCCATGCCGATTTTCTGCCCGCAGAAATAGATTCAGACTATCACCCCGAAACCGAACTGGTCGGCGATTTAGCCCACACCCTGTGGATGCTAAACCAACGAGTAGACGCCAACGGTGGTCTAACATTTGATACCACCCAGCAGAAAGCCACCCGCCTTGATATGCAAAAAGAAATTGCCATGCATAAAGACGACGACACGGAAGGCACTATTCGACCACAAAAAGTTTTATGGGATTGCCGTCAGGTAATGGGCGCCAACGATATTTTATTGTCCGATGTTGGCGCACATAAAATGTGGATAGCCCGCCATTATCAATGCCATGAACCCAATACTTGTTTAATTCCCAATGGTTTCTGCTCAATGGGTTTCGCCTTGCCGGGCGCTATTTCTGCTGCACTGGTATACCCAGATAGAAAAATACTGGCAATATCCGGTGATGCCGGTTATTTGATGAACGTACAGGAAATGGAAACCGCCAAACGCCTGAACGTCAACATTGTCACTATGATATGGGAAGACCATATGTACGGTTTGATCGCATGGAAACAGGAAGCCGAATTTGGTAAACACACCGATTTATCTTTCGGCAACCCGGACTGGTTAAAACTGGCGGAGTCTTTTGGCTGGAGCGGACACAAGGTCGAGAATAGTAAAGATCTTGTCGGCACATTAGAAAAAGCCTTTGCAGAAGACGGTCCAAGCCTGCTTGTATTGCCAATCGATTACCGTGAAAACATGATATTAACGGAACGATTGGGCAATATTGCCTGTCCCATTTAACCAGCTTCATTCATTGGTTAGAATTACCTGACAATGCGCAAAAAAAATACTAAAAAAGGGTCTATACCATATCGAGTATGCATACAGTTATTTTTTATAGACACAGA
>CAZYYW010000104.1:0-7244 GCA_964651445.1 uncultured Thiotrichaceae bacterium | reverse complement strand
GCCTTACTTTTGGTGGCTTCGCTTTCAGTGGCAGTAACCTGCGTTGCTTGTTTTTCAGTACTCATGATGTTCACTCTGGCTTTTATATTCGACAACGATAGGCAAGGCGGTGCAAGCGACCTGCATTATGAAAGCAAGACAATACCATATTAGAATATACTTATATAGTTACTGGTGGGGATATAGCGTGAAAAAAAAGGGATAGCCTTATATTAGCTCGGATTAACCTGGGTTAAGCGGCGGCTGCCGATTGTACATCCAGCCATCGGTTTATAAAACCAGCCACTTCTTCTGGCTCATTAATATTGAGTAATGGCAACATGCCGGTCTCCAGTTGCTTATCACTTGCCACCGCAATCACGGACGCGTCTTCTATATACAAACATTTGTTACCGGTACTCGGTCGGTATAATTCGATTTTGGGAAAAGACAGATGCTTAAAACCTTCAACCATAATCAGATCGATATTTTCAAGATCGAGTTGAGCAATTAATGTTTTCAAATTTGGCGGTGTAGACTGCTGGTATTCGGTAATGACAGCGCAACGCTGTTCTGACGCCAGCAATACCTGACAGGCACCTGCTTTTCTCAACTCATAACTATCTTTGCCCGGTTTATCGATTTCAAAATCGTGGTGCGTCTGCTTAATCAGCGCAACACGCAAACCTTGTAGTTTCATCAATGGCAGTAGCTTAACCAGCAAGGTGGTTTTACCGGTGCCGGAATAGGCGGCAAAACCCAACACCGGTTTTTGAAATGTGAGTGCTGACGGCTTAATGTTTTCCATGAAATATCAACCTTCCTAAATAACCCGAACGCAATAAATAGCCTTCAATAAGTTCTTCGTAATCTTCTTTAATACCACGATTTAAAATTGACCAAGAGATATACATCGCTGGCAACAATAAAAATAAAACTAGCCAAATGGATGTTTCCGGCAATGACCACGCCGCCAGTGCTAACAGATACAATGGCCAGCTGAATAATAATCCTCTCACCACATGCTTAAAAATTAATGCCAATGTCGCCATTGCACGATGGTAGCGTTGTTTTGGCGAGTTATACAAAACGCTAAAGATGCCACGTTCAAAATCATTTTTTATTTCTGATAAGCGTTTTGAACGATATTCAGCCATTGTCGCTAACCCTAACTGGGACAATTAGTGCAAGTCAGGCAATACGCCCACCTGTGGCATATCAGCCAGACCCGTTTCGCGAGCATGTTCTTCGAATTTTTTATTGCGCCAGAAAAAAGCGCCCGGCATGGTCGTTGGCATTACCAGTGCATAAAATAATGCGCGCCCAGTGAGCGCGGTAATAAAAATAATAACGGATGTCGCCAACCACAGCACCATTGCTGCCGAACCTTCCAGCGTTACAAACATCATAACAAGGCTAAGAAGCAATGCCGATATTAAGCCGTAATTTCGTGCCATATAGGTTTTACCAAATTTCGTGGTCTGTTGGAAATGCGCCGCGGCACCTTCACCACCATTTTTTATCAAGTGATTTTGATGCGCATACAAACCAATGGCTTCCATTAATAAACCAATGAATATAAAGACCGCAAACATAGGTGCAATTTGCACCCACGGTTCACCTTTATAAAGTTGAATAAAGCCATACACCAATGCCAGCAACAGTGGCCCCAGTGTTAGTACATTGCCATAGAAACTGCTGAAAACCTGCCAGTGATCCCAGTACGGTCGTGCCGGAATACGATAAATTTTATGCATGAAATATATCGCTATGATGCCTGATACTACAGCGCCCCAGCCGGTAATTGCCACCAGTATTAACAGCACATCTTGCGGCAGCCAAGTAAACATCTGCGGTAAACCGGTTAGTAACGTAAAGCCGCCAATAAAATTATAAAATACGGCGATGCCTGCCACTTCGCGGCTAACCGGCGAATACCTCAGGTTATTAAACGCTCGGTAAAAACGGTGTGGCTTACCAAGGTGCATAGTCGATAACACCAAAGCAATGGTTTGAATACCAATCAATCCAAATAAAAACATTGGCCATGCCACTGGATTTTTCTCTGGCGATAACGTTTCCAGCCCTAGCATGGGCCCTAAAAATAACAATATAAAGGCACCGATAACGGCTTGTGAGATTAGCGTGAAGATGACCAACGGGTTTTCACGGGTACTCAGTTTTTCGATATTCCATGCCAGTTTTTCGCTTTGTCCGCTGACACTTGTGTCTGCCACCTGCGGTTCGTATTGACCTTGTGCATTTTTCTGATATTGAATAGGCATACTGTCGGTGCGGGTCATCGTTTCTGGCAATTCTTTTTTAAGCTGAAAACGAATATTCGGGTGCGTAATATCAGTCGATGGAAAACCCGGAATACTTGCGTCCAAATCCTCGCGGTTATCCGGTGTGGTTTCCATAACACCAAAGTCTAAAGCGCCTGCAAGACAGGCCGATACGCAAGCCGGTTTCAACCCGACCTCTAAACGATCGACACACATATTACACTTCGAAACATGCCCTTTACTGTGATCGAGCTGCGGCGCATTGTAAGGACAGACCCAGGTGCAGTAACCACAGCCAAAGCAAATATCCGGGTCTTGTAGTACAGCGCCATATTCTGCGTATTTGGTATAGGCAAGTGTCGGGCAACCTTTTAAACACACAGGATCGTCACAATGATTACATGCCATTGAAAGATTTAAACGTGTGTATTCGGGGTAACTGCCACCCTCAACATAACCCACCGCGCGAAATGCCTGGTGCGCGGGCAGATCATTTTTTTCTGAGCAAGCAGACTCGCAGGCATGACAAGCAATACAGTTGTCTGCGGTAAAGTAGAAGCCATGTTGTTTATAACGATTAGGATTATCGCTTATGCCGCTGTCGCCGTTGATGTTTAAACTTTGGCCTCGTAACGGTGAGTCTTCCGGTACGGTTTCAATGGATGTACCGTAACGATTTTTTTCGGGGTGCTTGGCATCACGTAAAAAGGCATAGTCTTGTTCTTTGGGACGAAGGTATTTAAACATTTTATTTAGAATGCCCGTGCTTCAACATTTTCTTTTGCCGCGGTTTTTTGATCGGCAATGACTTCAATTTTTACCGCGCATTGTTTATAGGCAGGTTGCCGTGAATGCGGGTCAAGCAAACCTAAGGCTATACGATTCACGCACTCATGATAATGAAACGGAATAAATATGGCATCGGGTGCAATTCTTTCGGTACATTGCACCATTACCACCGCATCGCCTCGTATCGATAAAACTTTGGCGTAGGAGCCATGTTCAATACCTAACTTTTGTGCCGCCTGCGGATTTATTTCCATATACGGTGTCGGCGAAAACTTATTGGCATTGCCCACTTTTCCAGTGCGGGTACGGGTATGAAAATGTTCAACCACGCGACCGGAATTTAACCAAAAAGGATAATCTTTGTTTGGTCGTTCATTATCATCAACAAACGGCAGCGCCAACAACTTGGCTTTGCCATCAGGGTATTGGAAAACACCATCGGTATATAAACGTTTAGAACCTTCGGGCGATGTTTCATCATTACAGGGCCATTGCATGCCACGGTTTTTTTCAATCGCGTCATAGCTCATGCCAGAATAATCCAACATGCGTCCTTTGGATAATTGTTTTATCTCCTCGAAAACCCCTTCGGCATTTTCTGGAAAAACCATTTTTCTGCCACGCTCAAAGCGTTTTGCCATTTCATTAAAAATATCAAGATCGGTTTTTGAATCGCCATGCGGTTTAACCACATTACGAATCAAATTAACCCGACGTTCGGTATTGGTAAAACAGCCTTCTTTTTCTGCCCACACGGCAGACGGTAAAAACACATGGGAATACTGATTGGTTTCGACATCCTGATAAGCATCTTGCACCACCAGAAATTCTAACTTGGCTAACAGCTTACGCATCAATGCAGTATTTGCCATTGAGGTCATTGGGTTGGTGGCAATTAACCACATGCCACGAATCTCGCCGCTTTCAATCGCAGGAATAATATCGGTCATAAACATGCCGCGTTTTTCGGGAAAGAAATCGGCATCGATACCCCAGAAATCTGCGATCTCGCTGCGGTCTTTGTCATCTTCCAGCGCACGATAACCAGGCAGCCCAGAACAGGATGACCATTCTCGTGTACCCATAGCATTGCATTGCCCGGTAATGGATAAGGATGAACCACCCGGTACGCCTATATTGCCGGTGATTAGATTTAAATTATTAATCGCACAAACACCGTCCGAGCCATGCGTGCTCTGATTGATACCCATAGTCCAGATGCTCATAGCAACGCCGGCGTTAGCGTAAATTCGCGCCACCTTGCGAATCATGTCGGCATCAATGCCACATATTTTAGAAGCGCTTTCTGGATCGTATTGTTTTACCAGTGCACCGAATTCATCATAACCATTGGTATGTGCCTTGATGTAGTCATCGTCGGCAAGACCTTCGTCTAAGATGACATACGCCAGTGCATTTAATAACACTAGGTCAGTGCCCGGCGCTACCGCCAAATGAATATCGGCTTTCTGCGCAAACATGGTAACGCGAGGATCAACCACGATAATTGGAAAACGCGGGCGGCCTTCACGGTCACATGCTTCCAGCGCTTCCATCACGCGCCAGTAAATGATTGGATGCTGCTCCGGCAGGTTAGAACCAAAAGCTAACAGACATTCGGTATAGTCAAAATCTTCATAACAACCCGGTGGCCCGTCAGAACCAAAAGTACGTTTGTAACCAGACACCGATGACGCCATGCACAAAGTGGTGTTACCATCATAATTATTGGTACCCACAACACCGCGCGCCAACTTACCCAAGGTGTAAAATTCTTCGGTCATGATCTGACCGGTAGAGATAATCGCAAAAGCATCACGCCCGTACTTTTCTTGAATACGAGTGACTTCGTCAGCGGTATGATCCAGTGCCTGCTTCCAGCTCACTTCTTCAAATTCATCCTTATAACTGTGACGCTTTAAAGGTTTATCACCACGGCCTGCGGTTTTGCGAAACAGTTCATGTTCAAAAATTCCTTTGACGCATAATTTTCCACGATTAACATCCGCATCGGCAACACCGCGGGAAGCAACAGGTTCGCCTTCTTCATCAAGACCAACTTCAATGGAGCAACCTGTGGAACAATAGCCACAAGTGGCGTATTTCCATTCAACCACGCCTTTGTCGACTATTTTTATCGGGTTTTTATTTTTACGTCCAAACAACATTATGCATTACCAAAAAAACGACCTAGAGAGACCCTATCCGTGAAGCACGCAAAAAAAATGCATGTTTTAAATATTGCGTTCTTCGCGGCAAAAAACTTGCTAAAACTTCGTTGCCAGCGTTGCCTGATAAATAGCTTTGTGAACATCGCCCATGCTTAACATTCCTAGCAGTTCACCATCCACAGAAACCGGTATACGACGGAACTTTCTGCCCACCATGATTGAAGCCGCCTGTAAAATATGCATTTCAGGTTTTACCGAAACCACCACCGAGGTCATTACATCCTTGACTGTAATGTGAACCACATCACTGTATTGTTGCATCTGCGCATCAAAATCTACCACCGACATACCCGCCATTAAATCTTCCATTTTTGGAAACATTTTGCCCAGCACGTCACTCTCTGACACCATGCCAACCAATTTGCCATCATCCACCACCGGGATTCCGCTATAGCGGTAAATACACATCAATGAAACCACTTCACCCAGCTTTTTTTCAGATGTCACAGTGCGTACGTTTGTTGTCATTATGTCTGCTACTTTCATGTCCTAACCTCTTTATTTATGTGTTTATCAAGCGTGCAATCTGCAACGCTTAAGCTGCTTGCGAAACTTTAAAATCTATAAACACTTTACCATTCTCTACTTTTACTGGGAACACATTCGTGCAACCTTCATCCGGGCCCTGCGCTTCTCCACTTGCTAGATCAATTTTCCAATTATGCATTGGACAGGTCACGGATGTACCATGCACAATGCCCTGTGATAACGGCCCTTTTTTATGCGGGCACTCATCTTTCATCGCAAACACTTCATCTGCGGCTGTTCTGAACACGGCTATGTTCGTGGTTTCAGCCGTGTTCTCAATCAGAATGACACGCGAACCTAATTTTGGAATATCTTCCAGTGCTACTACTTCTAACCAATCGCTCATAATCTTATCCTGTCTACTGTTTCTCAACTTGCGGGTCAATGCTTAAGGAGCCTCTGAACAAGTCTGGGTCGAGCAGATTGCAGATTAGCTTGTTCTGGTTCAAGGCGTGGAACGCGCGTAATAGCTGGCTATTGCGAAGTTTCACAACGCGGAAGCAGGATAAGCTAACCTGCAAGATGCCGATTCACGACTTATTCAGAGGTTCCTTAACCGGCTATCTTTAACGGTGTAAATTCATGTGATTCCAGACCTTCTGCACGGGCTTTCCAAGGATCAATCTGTGAAAACGTCTGGCTGAATTTAAATCTTTCTGCAAGCGCTTTACGCTCTGTTTCATCATCAAGAATGCATTCTTTAATGTACGTTAAACCCACACGCTCAACCCACGGCGCAGTGCGTTCTAAATAATGTGCTTCTTCACGATATTTTTGCGTAAATGCAGCAACGTACTCCACCACTTCTTCTTCGGTTTCTACTTTGCATAATAAATCAGTTACTCGAACTTTAATGCCGCCGTTGCCACCAACATGTAATTCATAACCGGAATCAACACACACCACACCGAAGTCTTTAATGGTTGCCTCGGCACAGTTTCGCGGACAACCCGACACCGCTAATTTATATTTATGCTGCATCCACGAACCCCAGGTCAATTCTTCCAAAATAATGCCCAACTTGGTTGAATCTTGCGTACCAAAACGACACCATTCTGAACCCACACAGGTTTTTACGGTACGCAGGGCTTTACCATAAGCATGGCCCGAAACAAAACCAGCATCAGAAAGATCACCCCAAATACCCGGTAGCTCTTCTTTTTTGATGCCTAACATATCGATACGTTGACCACCGGTGAACTTAACTGTTGGCACCTTCCATTTTTCAGCAATACGGCCTAAATCCATTAATTGTTGCGCTGACGTTGAACCACCAAAGATGCGCGGGATAACGGAATAGGTGCCGTCTTTTTGAATGTTGCCGTGGGCACGTTCGTTTATGAAGCGTGATTGCGCGTCATCTTTATATTCAGCAGGCCAACGCGCTAATAGGTAATAGTTCAAAGCCGGTCGACAGGACGCACAGCCATCC
>CAZYYW010000103.1:0-7290 GCA_964651445.1 uncultured Thiotrichaceae bacterium | reverse complement strand
TGTTGACTCTTATACCAGTCATCTGGAAGCGATATTGCTTGCCAGTGTTCAACCGGCAATGCCTGTGGCGTAATCGCTGGACTGGCAATAAAATGCGCCTGGTCAATGGCGTCTACATCAGCAACACTAAAAAAATTAACAGGCGTATAAAAAACCAGATAATTAAAGAAGCACCAGTATAAAAACAGGAAAAGTAATGGGAAGATGGTTCTACTGTTTGTCCACATATTTACAGACGCCATTAAATTCAAAGCAGCGAAACAACTTTTATCTTAAGCAATATTTTTTTCCAGCATACTAGTCTCGTGTCATAGAATAAACTAGTGAAAATAACCGCGTACTGCAAGCTTTTTACGATGTGTCGTTTCTAAAATACGACAGACCTAGTGTAGTGTAGCGCATTGAATAGATTGCACTATCTTATCAGACCTAACTTAATCGCCTCATGCAACGCTTCGGTTCGACTATTAACCTGTAATTTATTGTAAATGTTTTTAATATGCGTAGTGACAGTGTAATAGCTAATAGCCAACTTCTCAGCTATTTCTTTAGAAGAAAACCCCTGGCTGACCAGCTTTAGTATTTTTATCTGACGCTCAGTTAGTGCTTCAGGTAAAACATTTTTTTGAGGCTGAGCTGGCTGAAATTTTTGCAGCATCAAACGTGCAATCATTGGGCTTATGGGCGCACCACCTTTCATCATAGCGATGACAGCATCGGTTATTTTTGTGCTTTTATCATGTTTAAGAATATAAGATTTGGCACCGGCTTCCAGTGCTTTAAAAACAATGTTCTCATCTTGAAAGCCCGAAATAACCATGGCCTCACAGTCTAAATGAAGCTTGGCTATGGCTTTAATGATTTCAATACCAGAACCATCAGGCAGTCCAATGTCGGTCAGCAATACATCTGGTTTATGTTGTTTTAATGCTGCCAGACCTTCACTCATGGTTGCCGCCGAATGCAATAGATCAAAACTTTCGTGGTTAGCAATGAGCTGTGATAAGCGTTGCCGCACGTCAGCATCATCTTCAACAAGGGTTACAGTGTATTTTTGCATTTATTGTTAGCTATATAGTGTTGCACTTATAATGTGAATTCAAGTCCGCTTATTCTACTGCCAGCGGTCACAAAAAGCATACCAAGGTCTTGGTATTTTGCTTATCTTCGAGCCATCGTAAAATAATCAAAACAAGATAGCTTTTTTTCACATCATCATTCATTTAAGGATAAGCAAATGAAATCAAATTACAAATTTTTCTGGCTAACCGGCTTTATTCTACTTTCAGCTTTATTAACATCATGTGGCAGCAGCAACTCCGGCAGTACCGGGACAGATGGTGGCGTTGATATGGTTAGCGTTAGCGGGCTGATACGTTCACCGGATCGCATCACCATCGAAGGCGTAGAAGCTTATAATAATGATGGTGTATTAGCCACATCGGATGCCAATGGTGCTATCACTTTTACCATCGCTCCTGAAAAAGCCAGTAGTGTTCGCCTGCGTAAAACGGGTTACGCCGCGCAAACCGTGATGTTAGAGATCAACAATAATGCGGCTGTATTTCTCGCCACACTGGGTAAACGCAGTGCCGCAGTAACTCTAAATGCAGACGCAGAAATAGACATTACCGGCAATACTGGCGCGATGGTCATAATGGCAGCAGGCGCATTGGTGGATGCCAATGGCAACCCGGTAACAGGAAACATACAACTTAGTATGACAGCGGTTGATGTTTCTGACGAAAATGAAGTCGGCGTTTTTCCCGGCGCATTTGCTGGCACCAATATTGATGGCACTGCCGCTCCGGTCATTATGTCTTATGGCACGGTAGAATATCACTTCACTCAAAATGGCGAGAAATTAAATCTTGCACCCGGTCAAATCGCCACCATAGAAATACCCGTGTTTGTGACCCAACACCCTGATGGTTCATTAATACAGATAGGTGATGAAGGCGCACTGTGGTCGTTAGATGAAAGCACCGGGCAATGGCTGCAGGAAAACGTCGGCATTGTTGTTGCATCCATACAATCCCCCACTGGCATGGCATTACGCGCCACAGTAACGCATTTTTCCTGGTGGAATTATGATATAGCGCCAGAAATCTGCGGCCTAAGCATTACCAGCACAGGTTTGCCAGCAGATGCAACAGGTACATTAAGCGGACGCATTGATAGTCCAGCTTTTGGAGTGCGAGCCACAACCAACATTAGCAGCAGCGGTATAACCGTTATAGTACCGCGTAGCACCGAAGTAAGTTTTAGTTCATTAGCAGTAGCGGCTGATGGTACCTATAGTGCAAGCGCAACGAACACCTGCAATAATGCAGCAGGCAGCTTGGTACTCGATTACGAAGGGCCTCAATCAGCCCATATCCTTTTGTTTACCGGCGTAAACAAACCTATATTTAAAAAAGGCGTGGATGATTTATGGTTTGTAGAAAGAAACGATGGCATCTTCATCTGGGAAACTTTGGGTCAAGACACATTAACTTTAAGCTCTGACCAGGGTCACAACACAACGCTGGGTTCATCGCCAGGTTCTGTGCAGTTTCCGCTGGATTTAAATGGCAGCCATGTAAGCACATATACTTTCACCCTCACCGCTACCAATTCTGTAGATAGTGTCACCGCATCTGTGGTTATAAACTATGATGAAACACCCGAACCCATTGTGAATAGCTGGGAAGCTTACAAGGAAACAATTTCAACAATCGTTTACTGGGACAGCGAAGGCGCGGATACTGTCAGCATTGGTTATGTGGAAAATGGCGGCAGCCCACAAACGGCAACCCTTTTGGCAGTAAACACAAACGCTGAGCTTAAAACAGAACTAATAGATCATCACTTAATACCTGAAGGCAGTGATCTGGTGCTTATATTTACTAACCAGTACGGCAACACATATCGCCAGTTTGCTTTTTCTGAATGCGGGGTGTTTGGTTGTGGCTTTGATGGGGAGTTTTAGTGGACTGTTATTTAAAGGCACTTCTATTAAAGTGTGACCCAGTTAACATTTTTACACCTAATAAACGTAAAACCTGCACCCATACCAAAGAACAAGAAAGGGGTCGGTGACAAATGAGAATCATTTGCATACTTGTTTAGCCGAACCACGCACAGCGCGGGGTCAAGTCTCTCCATGCCATGTTTATTGCATATAACATGTGATTTTGCAAGAGAGGGTATTGGATTACCCTCATTATGGGGCGGTTTAAGAAACCAGATATTTCTGGGTACAAAAGCCTTTATTAATAAAGAGATATGAAGTATGAGAATGTGGCATGGAAAGACCTTGACCCCTAAGTTTTTTTAAAACTAATATATAACCGCTTATATAGATGCTGGAAAACCAAAGAAAGTAGCTATATTGTCATCCTAAATTCAGATGGTTCGAGAAAGTGCTTATAGGAACCCTGTTAGCCCCTCAAAACAATCCATGTCAATCCATTGCAAAATGCTACGTTATGGATTAGATTATAATGTAAATTCCTACAAAACGTATTGGGGCAATAAAATGGCAACTGCAGTAAGAATCTCGGAAAATCTCCTCGTTGACGCTAGGAAATATAGCAAAGTAGATCACAGGTCTATAACTGGGCAAATTGAACACTGGGCGCGTATTGGCAAATGCGTAGAAGAAAACCCAGATATAACATATGACCTCATTAAAGAAATCCTCATTGGAATCCAAGAGTTAGACCAAGGTGAAAAAATCGAATACACTTTTGGGTAATAGCTCATGAATATTTACCAGTCGAGGTCATTCGCAAAAAAAGTTAAAAAATTAAATAAAACAGAAAAAACAACATTAGATAAGGAAATCAAGAGCATTCTCAGTAACCCTGAAATTGGAATTGAGAAAAAGGGAGATTTGCGTGGCGTGTTTGTTCATAAATTCAAAATCAAATCAACGCAACTTCTCCTGTCATATCGATTCACTAAAACATCACTGGAACTAATAATGCTTGGAGAGCATGAAAACTACTATCGTGATCTCAAAAAATATATAAAAGAGGACTAACAAAGCAAATCAACATGGATCGTTAAAAGAGTCGCGCAAAAAGTGCGCAACACTCTTTAATGCTTGTGCATTAATATTAATGGAATGACACAGATTTTTGAACACTACCTTTTTTAGCAGAACCACGCGGCCTGCCCCTGTGTGCATAGCCTATTTTTCTGTTCACTGCCAGTTCTATCTTTTTCTGAAATCGGCTATCCCCCGTTGGCATAGAAAACCTTACTGCATTGCGAACAAGCTGCATTTCCTTTGTATCGACATCATCAAATAGTGAAGCATAAGCCTGCTGCCTCGCCTCCCCACTTAAACCAAGCCTGTTATATACTTCATGATGAGAAATTAGCCTATTTAATTCGCCATGTGCATTACACATATAACTTGTCCATTTATATCCTGACGGATGAGCTACCATATTCGCATTGACGGGATTCATCTCAATATAACGGCTGCAAATCAACACCTATCTTTCTGCATCGATCAGGCTTGCCTTATGCCTGCTTTCCCAAAGCGTTCCCGTCCGCCTGTACTCTTTATTAATATATTGAACATAACGACGACCAATAGACTGCATAACCAAACTGATCGATTCCTTTAATTGTGGCGTCATTAATAGATGCACATGGTTTGTCATCAGCACATAGGCATGTATTTTTACATGATATTTGCTTGCTCTTCTTAATATTTTTATGCTCTCCACAAAAAAGCGAACTGAATTGTAAAGTTCAGCCCGCTTCGATAAAACATGCTTAGCTCTTAAGCCAAATTTTAAGCTCTGCGTCGCGCCACTCCAACTAGGCCTAACAGACCGGTGCCAAATAACCAGACAGCGGCCGGAATGGGAACTGCTGTTAAACTCAGACGCAAATCAAGACCAAGCACTTCGGCATTGTTACCCGGGAAAAACGCATCCAGTTGAGGTGTATCATTTGCCCCCCAAAGTGATATCAACCCATTACTGAATGAGTTCGGCGAATTTGAACCTGAGCAACAAACCTGCCCATCAGCAAACACCATATTGGTTGATAGGTCTCCCAGTGCAGTTGTGGTATTAAATGTAATTGTCAGCGAACTGTTCGCATCAAGAAAACCACTACTATCAAACAGTAGATTGCCATTAAGTTCAAAAGTTGGCACAGAAGCAAGATCTGTTGCTAGCTTTACATAAAACGCACCGCTTACATCATTATAGGTACCGAACATGCCCGAGTCAGCTGGAATGTCGACAAGCTGCGAACCAGTCATAGGATCACCGTCACCATTAGCACCTGTACCCAGATCACCTGCATAATGAAAACCGGAAAAACCAAAACCACCATCAACGCCGCTTAAGACACCTGTAACATTATATACTGCAGAATTTGCTGCACCGGATAGACCCAGTGCTAATGCTAAACCTGCCGCTATTTTCGTATTTTTTTTCATTTAATTATCCCTACTAGTAATATTCAAATTCAATTGCTGAATGCTGAATGCTGAATGTTTTTTGTTAACCATCTTTATTAATAACTATAAGCAAATTTTTATTATAGTTATTAATAGCAAGCACTTTTCACACCAACTTTATTTATTATATTAATTATTTGCAGTTATGATAGAAAAATCCTCTATACAGCAGCGTTTCAGGAAACTATTTTTCAATGTAACTAAAGACCATTATCTTTGATATAGCAGAAAAGTTGTATTTTTGACAGGATACGATAAAAAATATGAATTTATGTAATATTTTTCGACTTTCTAACTAGAGATTTTAAGTAATTGATATGGAATAAAGAATTTATTTAAATCTATCAATGATATATAAGACTTTAGAATTGTAAGGAAACCCGACTTTTACGGATAAAATACAATTTTTTGTTTTTGAGTATTCAATCAGGTTGCTGCGTCATGAAGGCATTCCAGATAGAACTGATAGCCTTATACTTAACAAAAAAAGTAGCATCTCGATTATGACCACGTTGAATAACGTGGCAAGGTACGCTTGGTAGGCACATCCGTGGTTTTCTCGGCACGACAATTCCTTTATCATTAATGGTTTACTCAGTCTATTAGAAAATTAGAAACAAAGTCAGTTTGTAAATAATTCTCATTTGTCACCGACCCCTTTTCTCTATTAAAGTGTGACCCAGTTAACATTTTCACACCTAATAAACGTAAAACCTGCACCCATACCAAAGGTTTGGTATGGGTGCAGGTAAAAACAACGGATATAATAATTTAACAGCAACTCCTCTTATTCGAGGAGCTGAACCGGACAGTTAAAAGTGTCGTGTAAAAAACGCGCAACACTTTTAACCGCTGGCGATTTTCGACGTTAGGTGTTCAACGTCCAGCGACTAACATTTAATTTCAAACAATAGACATGAGGAAAAATAATGAAAAATAAAATTTTTGCAGTGATATGTATTTTTGTCATTTCACTCAATGCTTCGGCGGCATTGATTGCATCTTACGAATTCAATGGAAATGCCAATGATTCGAGTGGTAATGGTTTTCATGGCACAGTTAATGGGGCATCATTAGCAACGGATAGGTTTGGAAATCCTAATCAAGCATACTCATTTGATGGTATTAATGATTATATTCAAATTAATGATAACCCGCTATTTAGCTCACATTCAGGTGGTCAATTTAGAATGTCGGCTTGGGTTAATGTTATCTCATTTAATACAGATGCTCACCATCAGACAAGGCAACCAATTATTTCAAAAGGAAACGCTAATGATTGGGAGTGGGCAATGTACTCCCTAGATGATGCTACTGTTGAGTCATCTTTTTGGGACTCGGCTGGTAATGGGCATTCAGAAATTACAGGCGGTAGCCTTACATTGAATAATTGGCATCATATTGAAATATCGTTTGTTGATAACGTCTCAAATCTTATTTATTTAGACGGTATTTTAGTTTCGAGTTCAAATGTATTTTCATCTTCAGCAAATGACGGAAGTACGCCTATCTGGATAGGCGGCCGTCAAGATGGGCAATATTTAAATGCAATTATAGATGATGTTAGGATTTACGATGACGCACTATCATCTATCCCTGTTCCAGCAGCAGTATGGTTATTTGGCTCTGGCTTAATTGGACTTATTGGAATGGGCATGAGAAAAAAATTATAAAAAGAGGATGAGGGTCAAGTCAATTTCACAATGTCTAAGTATATATTTCCTGCACCCTCTGCCGTACCATTACCGGCTGTGGCATGGTTAATGTTATCTGGTCTTGGTGTATTGGGTTTAGTGCGCCGAAAAATCAAATAAATACAA
>CAZYYW010000102.1:0-7320 GCA_964651445.1 uncultured Thiotrichaceae bacterium | reverse complement strand
CTGGTTCAATTGTCGCGCCTGAAGTACTTTTAAATGCATGATATTAAATAATAAATTACCGATAACAGTCAAAATAGCTTGCAAGCAAACAAGTCAAAGCACTTAAAATCTTGCATGCTAAAATGACATTATTCAATGCGTTTTTTTATCGAGATAATGGCGTCCTGCACTTCTTCATAAGCATGTTGTGCAATTTCGTTTCGGCTGGCGTTGCTGCTGTTGATGGGTTTAAGGAAATGGACTTCGACATTAGTGGAAGCTGCACGGATAACTTTATCGAAGGATGTTCCAATAGACATGTCATCGATAAATAAAACCACTGGGTTTAGTTCTGTATTTTTTGTTAGCGATTTCGATGATGGATTGTCTGTTGTATCTGTTGTCGGGTAGAAAATCGCTACTGGTTGTACCATTGCCTTAGCATCAATCGCGCTTTGCATCATGCGGCTATGGAACTTTTTTAAATTACCGTCAGTGGTAGTGCCTTCAGCAAATATTAGGCTGTTGTGTTGCTGATTTAAAACGTTAGTGATTTCACTGCTTGATTCTGAGGCAGAATTTCGTTTGCCACGTTTGATATACAGTGTGCCTGCGCGTGTTGCTAGCCAGCCAAATATTGGCATGGTCTTTACTTCGTGCTTGGATAAGAAATGTATATGTAACAGGTGGCCGAGTATTAGTGTATCTAGCCATGAAATGTGATTGGCAACAAACAGTGTTTTTGTCGGCAGTGATTTACCCACTATTTTTATGCGAATACCAAAAATACGAAGCAGTACGCCCAGCCATTTACTTGCCACATTGGTTGCAAAACCGTGTGGTTTTCTAGTATTGCGCTGGAATAAAACGGTGAGTACAATGCCGAGAAGCAACCAGGGTATAAATAATATAATTCGGTAATACTTTCTCAGGGCTGACATGGCTTAGTCAAATCGCATTGATAGATCAACCGCTTTTATATCTTTGGTTAATGCACCGGTGGAAATGTAATCCACGCCAGTTTTCGCAACTGTATGAATATTATCGAGTGTGATATTGCCGGAGGCTTCGGTGATGATTTTATCCGTGCAAATTTCTACTGCCAAGCGTAAATTTTCCAAGTTGAAATTGTCCAGCAATACGCGATCAGCACCCGCTGCTATTGCCTGTTGCAATTCATCAATGTTTTCGACTTCAACTTCAACGCTTAAATCAGGGTTGTGAAAACGTGCTTCGCTAACCGCGTTTTGAATAGTCTCGCAGGCATTAATATGGTTTTCCTTGATTAAAAAAGCATCGAACAAACCCAGGCGATGGTTTTCACAACCGCCACAGCTAACCGCGTATTTTTGTGCGATGCGTAGCCCGGGAATGGTTTTACGGGTGTCGAGTATTTTGCATGGGCTATCGGCAACTTTTTCTGCGTACTGCGCCGACAAAGTTGCGGTGGCAGATAAGGTTTGCGCAAAGTTAAGCGCGGTACGTTCGCCACTAACAAGACTTTGTGAGGGGCCGCTTAGGGTGCATATTATCTGTTCGGCTTCAATGTGCTGGCCATCATCAACACACCAGTCGATTAAAATTTCTTCATCGATTTGGCGGTAGGTTTCTTCAAACCAGTCGAGACCACAAAACACACAGGCTTCACGACTGATGACCGTTGCCAGAGAAATATTGTCGAGTGGAATTAGTTCGGCGGTAATGTCGCCATCACCAATATCTTCTTTGAGTGCATTAAAAACATTTTCTTCGATAACACTTTGTGGAACCTGTAAAAAATTCATAAGATGATGTTGCTCTTAAAGGCGTCTTGTCAGCAGAATGTTATGCGCCGAGGATATGATTAATTTATTGGCTTGCAAAAAATTTTTGAGTTGCGCTGATAATTATATAGAGATTTTTTTTCCATTGGCAAGTCATCGGTATTACACTCGGAAAAACCACGTTCGATAAACCAATGCATGGTCTGTGTGGTTAAGGTGAATAATTTTTTTATGTGTTTTTTTCTCGCCTGCCACTCTATATGTTGCATTAAATCATCACCACGCCCCTGCGTTTGGTAGTCTTTGTGAACGGCCAGACAGGCAAGTTCTGCTGCCTGTGTTTCAGCAAAAGAAAACATGGCGGCGCAGGCGATAATCATGCCGTCGCGTTCAATCACGGTGAAGTTGCTGATATCTAATTCCAGTTGCTCACGCGAACGTTTTACTAGGACGCCCTGTTGTTCTAGTGGCGAGATGAGTTGCATAATGCCGCCAATGTCGCCAATGGTGGCGATACGCAGGCCTTCATAATTTTCCGCTGTAACCAGAGTGCCAATACCATCGCGGGTATACAGTTCCTGCAACAACGCGCCATCAATTTGTCGGCTCAGCAGATGTATGCGTCTAACGCCTCCACGGCAAGCGTGGGCTGCGTTGTTTAGATGTATCTGGATTTCCTGATTTTGGTTCAGATCTTTTTCGTCTCTGTGTTTATTTAACCAGCTTTCTGCTTGCGGCAAATTCAATTGTTGTAACAGCTTACCTTGCTTGTCACTAACACCATTACTTTCCATGATAAAAATTAGTTTGTCGGCTTTTAGCTCGATGGCAACTTCAGTGGCAACGTCTTCAGCGCGTAGATTGAAAATTTCCCCAGATGGGGAATACCCAATGGGCGAGATCAATACCACGTTGTGGTTTTTAAGGTGTGTTTTGATGGCACTGGCGTCGACACTTCGGACGTTGCCAGTCTGGCAATAGTCCACACCATTACGAATGCCATAAGGTCGTGCAGTAATAAAATTACCGGAAACAACCCGTATTGCCGAACCAGCCATGGGTGTGTTTGGCAGCCCCATCGAAAGTTTTGCCTCGATGCTCATGCGTACCTGACCAACAGCTTGTTCCACTGCTGGCATGTTTTCACTTTGGCTAATACGCATATTGTCAGCAAATTCAGACTGAATATTTAATGCGGTTAGTTGTTGCTCGATTTGTGGTCGTGCGCCGTGTACCAGCACAATGCGTACACCCAAGCTGTCCAGCAATGCAATATCATGGATCAGGTGGGCGAAATTATCGTGCTCTACCGCTTCGCCACCAAACAATATGACAAAGGTGGCGTTGCGGTGGGCGTGGATGTACGGCGCAGACTGTCTGAACCAGTTTACATGATTAGCCGCAGCATCAGATTCAATGCCGCTATTGCTGTTTATTTTTGTTTTTTTATCCACCAAATTTGATCTCGGCACTACTCTCGAAACAATTAAACTTGTAATATACGCGATTCTATTTTTAGTTCAACATTATAGTTCCTAGTATAGAAGGTTTCCTGAGAGGTAAGAACCATGGCAAATGATAAAACACGTAAATATTCTTCGGTTGTGGTTGATGGCGTGTCGAAGGCACCCGGTCGTGCGATGTTACGTGCCGTTGGCTTTGACGATGCCGATTTTAAAATACCTCAAGTTGGTATTGCCTCAACTTGGAGCATGATTACACCTTGTAATATGCACATTAATAAACTGGCTGAAGATGCCGCCAGAGGTGCAGATGAAGCCGGTGCGAAAAGCATCATTTTCAATACCATTACCGTGTCCGATGGTATTTCTATGGGTACGCCAGGTATGCGTTACTCACTGGTGTCACGTGAAGTGATTGCCGATTCGATTGAAACCGTTACCGGTGCGCAAGGTTTTGACGGCTTGGTCGCTATAGGCGGCTGCGATAAAAATATGCCTGGTTGTTTGATTGCCATGGCGCGATTAAATCGTCCGTCTATTTTTGTGTATGGCGGCACCATCAAACCCGGCGCAAAACATCGTGACATCGTTTCCGTATTTGAAGCCGTTGGTGGCGTGGCGGCGGGCACTGTGTCTGCGGAAGAGCTTAAAGAAGTTGAAGACACTGCTATTCCGGGTGCGGGTTCCTGCGGTGGCATGTACACCGCCAATACAATGGCGTCGGCGATTGAAGCTATGGGCATGAGCCTGCCGAACAGTTCGGCACAAGAAGCCGTATCGCAGGATAAAAAGAATGACTGCCATCGCGCTGGCATTGCGGTAATGGAACTAATCAAAAAAGACATTAAACCCAGCGACATTATGACCCGTAAGGCATTTGAAAATGCCATTACGGTGGTGATGGCACTGGGCGGTTCTACCAATGCAGTGTTGCATTTACTGGCGATGGCGCACTCTGCCAATGTCGAGCTTGAACTGGATGACTTTACCCACATTGGTAAAAAAGTTCCTTTACTGGCGGACCTAAGACCTAGCGGTAAGTACCTAATGTCAGAATTGATTGCCATTGGGGGTATTCGTCCAGTAATGAAAATGCTGCTGGATGCTGGTTTGTTACATGGCGATTGCCTGACCGTTACCGGCAAAACTATGGCAGAAAACCTTGCTGATGTGCAGCCTTATCCTACTGGACAAGATATTATTCGCCCACTGGACAACCCCATCAAAAAAGACAGCCACATTGTGGTGTTATACGGCAACGTCGCCAGCACTGGCGCAATAGCAAAAATTACCGGTAAAGAAGGTTTGAGTTTTACCGGTAGTGCGCGGGTATTTGATTCCGAAGAACTGGCATTGACGGCCGTGCTTGATGACACCGTGGTGAAAGGTGATGTCGTGGTGATTCGTTATGAAGGCCCCGTTGGTGGCCCGGGTATGCGCGAAATGTTAGGCCCTACCGGTGCGATTATGGGCAAAGGTTTGGGCAAAGATGTGGCGTTAATTACCGACGGTCGTTTCTCTGGCGGTAGCCATGGCTTTATGGTCGGGCATCTCACCCCTGAGGCGGCAGTGGGCGGCACCATTGCTATTATCGAAGATGGTGACAGCATTACCATTGATGCGGTTAAACGAACCATTGATTTAAATATTCCACAACAGGAAATTGATGCACGTCTTGCCAAATGGACGGCACCAGAGCCAAAAGAAACCCGTGGCACACTGGCAAAATATGCTCGATTAGTGCGCCCTGCATCGGAAGGCGCGGTAACGGATAAGTTTTAAATCGCCAGCCGAACATATTCAGACAGCGAGTTTTATCAGGCAACAGGTTTTATCAAATAATGGATTTTAGTTGAGCTACGATGTTCTTAGGGAGCCTCTGAACAAGTCTGGGTCGAGCAGATTGCAGATTAGCTTGTTCTGGTTCAAGGCGTGGAACGCGCGTAATAGCTGGCTATTGCGAAGTTTCACAACGCGGAAGCAGGATAAGCTAACCTGCAAGATGCCGATTCACGACTTATTCAGAGGTTCCTTAGCAAATAGTCGGTTGGCATAAAGCTTTGCCGTTGCTGGCGTAATCACACAAACCGATATCATCCGTTATACTCTCTGCACTGTAATTTAATAATAAAATTTGATAATGAAATACGAAGTCGTTGATGCCGTTATATCCCCCAAAGGTCAACTGGAAACACTGTCGCAGTTTGAAGTAGTGCGGATTTTAAAGACCAGTCAGGGCGAGCTGCAAAATATTTTCCGTAATTGTTCGTTGGCAGTGTTGAACAGTGGCAGTGCGCTGGACGATGGTAAGGAACTGCTGTCACGTTACCCCGATTTTTCGATTGAAGCTATTCAACGTCAACGAGGCATAAAGTTATCACTAAAAAATGCACCGGCAATTGCCTTTGTTGATGGTAAGTTGATTGCGGGTATTAATGAACATCTGTTCACTGTGTTACGAGATGTTATCTATGTACACAATAAAGTCGTTAATTCACCGCGTTTTAATCTGAATGAATCGGTTGATGTAACCAATGCGGTTTTTCATATCTTGCGCAATGCACAAGTTTTTATTCCCGGCAGAGAACCTAATTTAGTGGTGTGCTGGGGCGGTCATTCCATTGCCCAAGAAGAATACAAGTACACCAAAGAAGTGGGTTATGAGCTAGGTTTACGTAACCTTGATATTTGCACAGGTTGCGGGCCGGGGGCAATGAAGGGGCCGATGAAAGGCGCTACCATCGGTCATGCCAAACAGCGAACCGGTGTTGGCCGTTATCTGGGTATGACCGAGCCGGGCATCATTGCCGCTGAGTCGCCCAACCCTATCGTTAATAAATTAATTATTATGCCGGACATTGAAAAACGTCTGGAGGCATTTGTGCGGCTGGGTCATGGCATTGTGGTGTTTCCCGGCGGCGCAGGCACCGCAGAAGAAATACTTTATATACTGGGGATTTTATTGCACCCCGATAACGCATTAATGCCATTCCCACTGATTTTTACCGGGCCTAAAAGTGCAGAAGATTACTTTAAGCAGGTGAACCGCTTCCTGCTGGACACACTGGGGCTAGAAGCGCAGCAGCGTTATAAGATTATTATTGATGACCCTGAACGTGTCGCCATTGAAATGAAAGAAGGCATGCAGCAGGTGCGTAAATATCGTGAACAACAAAGTGATGCCTTCCATTATAATTGGGCATTGACCATTGATGAGCATTTTCAGAAGCCATTTGAACCCACGCATGAAAACATGCGGAACTTGGCTTTACATAAAGATCAGGACAGTCATTTGCTAGCGGCAAATTTAAGGCGTGCGTTTTCAGGCGTGGTTGCCGGGAATGTGAAAGCAGAAGGTATTCGTGCCATCGAAGAAAACGGGCATTTTGAACTCAATGGTGATGAGGAAATTATGCAGCCAATGGATGCTTTGCTGTCTGCGTTTGTTGACCAGCATCGGATGAAATTACCGGGTACAGAATATGCGCCGTGTTATAAAATTATTAAGTGATCCATCAATGGGGTAGTCGGTGCTAATTATGAGTCTATGCCATAACGATTGGGCATAAAGATATAGACACAGAGACCACAGAGATCACAGAGCAATGAAAAGTTGTAGTAAGGAGCTTTCAGAAATAGTGATAGGTTGTGCCATTGAAGTACATCGTCATTTAGGTGCTGGATTATTAGAAAACACCTACGAAAAATGTTTAGCTTACGAACTCAGTGTAAAGAATGTACCCTTTATTGTTCAGGCATCCATTCCAATAGAATACAAGGGTATAAAGCTAGAATGTGGCTACAGGCTTGATTTTTTGGTGGATGATTGCTTAATTCTGGAGCTTAAATCCGTGGAAAAAATATTGAAAATTCATGAGGCACAGATTTTAACTTACTTAAAATTGGCAGGTATATCTACGGGGCTATTGATAAATTTTAATGAATCTAGATTGGTCAATGGAATTAAACGTTACAAATTATAACTCTGTGTGCTCTGTGGTCTCTGTGTCTATAAAAAATAGATGTATTGCCCACTTAAAATGACATAGACCCCTAATTATCTGCAAGATCAAAATAGCCTCTTTCTAAAGCGTGCTGCAATGCGCTAAAGCCTT
>CAZYYW010000101.1:0-7423 GCA_964651445.1 uncultured Thiotrichaceae bacterium | reverse complement strand
CTGCAAGATGCCGATTCATGACTTAATCAGAGGCTCCTTTACAGAGGTCAATAATAAGCAGGCGTTATCTTAGCATGAATGGGCATTAGGGAATCACTTGCCGGTGACATCGTTACCTACACCAAAATAAGGTAACACAGCGCGGTGATAACAAAGGCACCCATAATATTTAATGCAAAACCTTCCTTCGCCATGGTTAGTGTGGTGAAAAATCCGCTGCCGTAAACAATACTATTGGGCGCAGTGGCGACTGGCATCATAAAGGCACAACTGGCACTTATGGCGGCGGGTATCATTAATAATCGCGGGTCGATGTCTGAGCCGATGGCAGCGGCAGCGAGTACTGGCATTAGTAACACCGTACTGGCAGTGTTGCTGGTGGTTTCTGTTAAAAAGGTTACGCCTATACAAATGACAAAAATCATGGCGATGATGGGCAGGGTCGATAAGGCGGATAAGTTTTCTGCCAGCGTGGTGCTTAAGCCGGAAACGCCAAACGCTTTTGCCAGTGTAATACCACCGCCGAATAATAAGAGAATGCCCCAGGGAATTTTGGAAGCGGTTTCCCAGTCCAGCAGTTTTTCATGTTTACGTTCTTCACTTTTGAAGCCGGCAGGAATAACGAACATCAATATAACCGCAAGCAATGCCACGGAAGCGTCATTAGCAGTGGGTAAGTCGAGCCAGCTGCTCCATCCACCAAAAGGTTCTTTGCGCGTAATCCAGGCGGTGGCTGTGAGCGCGAATACCAACATAACGCGCTTTTCTATGGGCGTCCAACAACCGACGTCGGGCATGTCAAAGCCACCGGTATACGTTAGTTTTCTACTCAGCCATAGCCATGTCAGCGGAACCATACACAAAACAACGGGTATGCCCCAGCTCATCCATTCAGTGAAGCCTATGGTCTTATTAAATTGTTGTTCGTAAACCTGCATAAAAACTAAGTTAGGTGGTGTGCCGATGGGCGTACCGATACCGCCGATACTGGCAGCAAACGCAACCCCCAACATCAGCGGTACCGGCAGGTTTTTATCTTTCGCCTGACTGGCAACGGCCAAAGCGACGGGCAGTAGCATTAAGGTGGTGGCGGTATTGGAAATCCACATGCTCAGCGTGGCGGCGGCTACCATAAAACCCAGCACCAGTTGTTTACTGCTGGTGTTGCCAAACAGATTGACCATAAACAGCGCCAGGCGAAGATGTGCGCCACTGCGTTCCATCGATTTAGACAGAATAAAGCCGCCAAGCAATAATAGGATTAGCGGACTACCATAAGACTGGCCAATTTCCTGCGCGGTGAGTACGCCGCTGAACTGGAAGATGGTTAGCGGTAACAACGATGTTACGGGAATAGGCACGGGTTCGAATACCCACCAGATGACGCACATAATCGCGACCGCAGCGGTCATTGCCAGAGCGCTATTTTCTGCGCCCGCAGCCGTGTTGTTTACCAGAAAATATATCAGAAGTGCTGCCGTAGGTCCGGCGTACAGTGCGAAGGTTTTTGTATTCACGTTGTTATGCTGGGGTTACTTTTTTAGTTTAATCCCACGAGAAATCAGCATCTGGTTTGGCTGTTGGGCGAAACTTTAATTGCATACCTTTGATGAAATTACGCAGTATCTGGTCTTTGCAAACACGATAATGTTTATGGTCAGGTCTGCGGAAAAAGGCGCTTAATTCATGTTTGCTGATACTTAAATCAGCAAGTTTTAAAATCGCCAAGGTTTCTTCTTCTTTCAAATTGAGTGCGATTTTTAATTTTCTGAAAACAATATTGTTATTTAATGTTTTCTCAGGTGTAGTCTGAGGGCCGTCTTTTTTTCCACGACGATGATTGATTAGACCATTAAGGAAAATCGCCAATTCAGTGTCACTGCAAGATTTATAGTCAGTGTCATCGTCTTTTTTTAGCCAATCACTGATTTGTTCTCTGCTTGCTTTGTAATCGGCTTGCTTGAATACTTCGATCATGGCGTTGTCGTTGAAATCGAAGGTGTAGCGTAAGCGGCGTAAGATATCGTTGTTGGTCATAATTGTTTATATCGTTAATGGTGGTTTTACAGTGGCCAGAGTTTAATGCCAAGCAACATGAACTGTATGGTAAGCAAAATACATAACAGGGTGGTTACCGCATATAACGGTTTCAAGCGAAAATTGAATTTGATCGACTTAAGATACTTAACGCCAATGTAGGTGCCTGCCGCGCAAAGAATAAAAGCACATTCAACGGCGATAAGCAGAGTAAGCAAAGGCAGGGCGGTAACACCGTCGCTGTCTAACTGACTGCCTCTGGTGACTATTGCCAGTATAAGCAGCCCCAGTGGTAAGGCGACATAAGGAAAATTGACTGTTTTTACTTGCATGGCGAGTGTTTGGTGCATTAATTAATGCGGGCATTGTTTCATATATTACTAAATGAACCAAGCTTTGCTTATCTTCGTCTATAAATAAAGGAGCCTCTGCTTCATTCAGAATTGATCAGAGGCTCCTTAGATAAGCCTTATAAAGTTTGAACCTCAAGTGGCAATATAAACAATACGGGGGTGAAATGTCAGACCATAAAAAAAATAAAGACCAGGATGCACTTGATTACCATCAGTATCCGACGCCCGGCAAATTACAAATTTGCGCGACCAAACCGCTGGCGACGCAAAATGATTTGTCTCTGGCTTACTCGCCCGGCGTAGCCTCCGCCTGTACTGCTATTCATGCCGATCCTGACAAGGCAGCCGATTATACCATCCGCTCCAACCTGGTTGGTGTTATCACCAATGGTAGCGCGGTGCTGGGTTTGGGCAATATCGGGCCATTGGCCGCCAAACCCGTGATGGAAGGCAAGGCGGTTCTGTTCAAGCGATTTTCCGGCATCGATGTTTTTGACATTGAAATAGAGCAACCGGATATCGATAAATTTATTGATACTGTGGCGGCTTTAGAACCAACCTTTGGCGGTATTAATTTGGAAGATATCAAAGCCCCGGAATGTTTTGAGATTGAACGGCGTTTGCGTGAGCGCATGAGCATACCTGTATTTCACGATGACCAACATGGCACTGCCATTATTGTTACGGCTGCTGTGCTCAGCGGTTTGAAGGTGGTTGGCAAAAAAATAAAAAATGTTCGCTTGGTAACGTCTGGCGCAGGCGCGGCGGCATTGGCCTGTTTAAACCAGTTGGTGAGTGCGGGTTTACAAAAGAAAAACATTATTGTTACCGACCGTGCGGGGGTTGTTTATCAGGGGCGAGAACAAGACATGGATCAGTGGAAGCAAGTATACGCCTCGACCACAAAAGCCAGAACGCTACAACAAGCACTGCACAAAGCCGATATTTTTCTTGGCTTGTCTGCGCCCAATGTTTTAAAACCAGAAATGCTGGAAAAAATGGCGAAGCAACCCTTGATACTCGCTTTAGCCAATCCAACACCGGAAATTTTGCCAGAACTCGCGCGTGAAGCACGACCCGATGCGATAATTTGTACGGGGCGCTCGGACTACCCCAATCAGGTCAACAATGTATTGTGTTTTCCCTTTATTTTTCGGGGTGCGCTGGATGTTGGCGCCACCACTATTAACGAGGAAATGAAGCTGGCTTGTGTCAATGCATTGTCTAACCTGGTGCAAAAAGAAACATCAGACGCGGTGTTGCAGGCTTATGGCGGTGTGCCCGATAAATTCGGTGCCGAATATTTAATTCCAAAACCGTTTGATCCACGTTTGGTCATTGAATTATCAATAGCCGTTGCCAAAGCGGCGATGGACAGTGGTGTTGCCAGCAGACCGATCAAAGACTTTGCTGCCTATCGAGAAAAGTTGCAGGATTTTGTCTATCGTTCTGGTTTATTCATGCGACCGATTATGGCGCGTGTCAGAGGCAGCAATAAAAAGCTGGTGTATGCAGAAGGCGAAGAAATGCGGATACTGCAGGCTGCCCAACAAGTTGTGGACGACGAAATTGCGCGCCCAGTATTGATAGGCAATCATAATATTATTGTGGAAAACATCGATAAACTTGGCTTGCGAATTAAAGAAGGCTTTGATGTGGATATTGTTGACCCGCAGCAAAACCCAGTGTTTAAAGAATACGCCACGTATTATCACCAATTAATGGGGCGTAAAGGGGTAACACCGGGCGGTGCGCAGCACATTGTGCGCAATCGCAATACTATTCTTGCCGCCCTTATGGTGAAACAGGGCGATGCCGACGCCATGCTTGCCGGTGTTGCCGGTGGCTTTACTCGTACGCTGAATAATATTATTGATGTGGTTGGCAAAGCCGAGGGCATTCAGCAGGCATCAACAATCGTGGCGCATGTGTTACCCACGCAGACCATTTTTATTTGCGATGCCCATGTCACGAAAAATCCAACGGCTGAAGAACTGGTGGAAACCACCTTACTGGCAGCAGCAGAAATTCGTTCCTTTGGAATTGAGCCAAAAATAGCCTTAGTCTCGCATTCCAATTTTGGCGCATCGAAACACGAGTCAGCAGTGAAGATGCGTGAAGCTCTCGCCATCCTGCATAAAACCATGCCTGAGCTAGAGGTCGATGGTGAAATGCATGCCGATGCGGCACTTTCCGAAAAATTACGAAACCGTTTGTATCCACATTCAAAATTAAAAGGGGCAGCGAATTTACTGGTGATGCCTAACGCCGATGCGGCGAACATCTCAGTGACGCTATTAAAAATACTCGGTGGCGGTGACACCATCGGGCCCATATTAATGGGCATGTCGAAATCAGCTCACGTAGTGGCGCAGGCGATAACGGTAAGAAACTTGGTGAATATGAGTGCCGTAGCGGTTGAACATTCGATGCGTTGAATCTGGCGAAGTCGGTTATTGGGCAGTAGCAGACATTAAAGGCTAAAATCATCGTCCGCGAAGAACGCAAAAGACGCGAAAAAAGCGCAAAGAAAATATTTCTTGTTTCTCGTTCCCATGCTCTGCGTGGGAATGCGTACGGAACTTGCCATTAGCTCAGGTATGCGTTACCACGCGGGAGCGTGGGAACGAGAAAATTCGTTGTTCGTTGTTCGTTAATAGCGTAAAGGCTTAAAACCATGCGCTTTATCGATGACTACTAGGTTTGTTTTTCACGAAAAACAAACAACGAACTACGAAGGACGTTGTTTCCCAGACGTCCGTTAAGTGTCATTTCGAGACTTTCAAAGGCATTTAAATCCAAACTTTTATTCACCCCCTGTCATTGATTTACGCATCTGATTGTTGTTAATGGGGAATTTAATAACGTCGTGTAACTTTATAATATAATTTAATTTTTCAACATATTTAAATTCGTTTTTATCGACCAGTACAATCACTTTGGTTGTGTCCGAGTACTTCTGTAGGCTGTACAATAAGACGTCCAGATTGCTGATATTGACCCCCGCATAGTTATTACCATAACCGTAAAAAAATTCAGCCACGATGTAGTCTGGCGGCTGCTGTTTCAATGCAGCAATGGCTTTTCGCATGGAGGATATTTTGTTTTCCTGGATACCCATTTCAAGGTACAGGTCGGTAAAATTTGGGTGCTTTGGTGATTCGATAATGGAGAATAAGGTTTTTTTTGACATGTTATTAAGGCGGTGTCTGTTTCATCGCTACATGATGCGCATAAAAAAACTGCGCAGCAAATAAATGCTGCGCAGTTTATCCTGTATTAAATGATGAGGCAGGCTTATGTATCGGGTGGTGGCAGTGGTAAACCAGCAAGTTTGCAAATTTCCCCCACTGGGTCACAAGGAAATAAACGATATATGTGCTTTTCATATGCCTTGCGATCATGGTAACGACTCGATTTTGTACCCAAATCCAGAACCAAAGTATGCATCGTGGGGTTGGTCATGTTTTCTTCGTAATAATCACGAAAATAATAAATCAACTCCCAGTGGTCATTATAAAGTTGTACGCCATCGCGCTCAGCTTGTTCCGTCGTAAAATCCTCGCTCCACTCGTCTAAGTTTGCCAGAAATCCCTGCACATCAGTTTCGATACTGGTGCCTTTTACATCTAACATCATAATCAATCGCTCCTCTTAATGTGAAGACAACAAGTTATATGCTTCACACTGTCTGTTAAGTTGCCTGTTTATTAGTATCATGCTTTTAGAGTCGCTATTTTGCTTGCCTGTAGCACGACTCTAAGATGAGAGTACGCTGTGAAAAAAGCTTTGGCAAGGAAAATCGTGCATTTAATTTATCTATGCATAAAAAAAACTTATGCAAGTGTTTTTGTAGGTGGAAAAATTGAACAAACAGTGGAATATTCTGTGATTTTAAATCACTGAGGGCTATCTGCTGAGTTTTATCTATGTGATAATCATCGCCGACCACTACAACAAAATTATCAGAGGAGTTTTTAATGGACGACAATCGTAAAAAGGCACTGGCTGCCGCTTTATCTCAAATTGAACGTCAATTCGGCAAAGGATCTGTCATGCGCATGGGCGATGGTGGTGCGCTGCCCAATATCGAAACGGTTTCAACGGGTTCGATTAATCTTGATATTGCCCTTGGAATAGGCGGTTTACCCAGAGGCCGCGTGGTTGAAATTTACGGCCCTGAATCATCCGGTAAAACAACACTAACGCTGCATATTATTGCTGAAATGCAAAAACTCGGCGGCACCGCAGCGTTTATTGATGCCGAGCACGCGCTCGACCCGCAGTACGCGGGAAAATTGGGTGTTGATATTGATGAAATGCTGCTATCACAGCCCGATAATGGCGAGCAGGCACTGGAAATAACCGACATGCTGGTGCGTTCTGGCGCGGTCGATATTGTGGTCATTGACTCGGTGGCAGCATTAACACCAAAAGCAGAAATTGAAGGTGACATGGGCGACTCGCACATGGGTCTGCAAGCACGCTTAATGTCACAGGCGTTGCGTAAATTAACCGCCAACATCAAACGTTCGAACACCTTGGTCATCTTCATTAATCAGATTCGGATGAAAATTGGCGTTATGTTCGGCAGCCCAGAAACCACCACCGGTGGTAATGCCCTTAAATTCTATGCTTCAGTAAGGCTCGACATTCGCCGTATCGGCGCGATCAAAAAAGGCGATGAAATTGTTGGCAACGAAACCAAGGTTAAAGTGGTTAAGAACAAGGTGGCGCCACCCTTCAAACTCGCCTTTTTTGAAATTCTTTATGGCGAAGGCATTTCACATGAGGGCGAATTGATTGATCTGGGTGTTGAGCACAAGCTAATCGAAAAAGCCGGTGCCTGGTACAGCTATAATGGCCAAAAAATTGGACAGGGTAAGGAAAAAGTACGGGTTTTTCTGAAAGACAACCCCGATATAGCCGCGACTATTGAGCAAACACTGCGTGATAAATTATTAACCAAACCAGGCGATGAAGAGGCTGAATCTGGCGCAGTTGATGAAGGCGTTTTAGAAGAAGCATAAGCA
>CAZYYW010000100.1:0-7493 GCA_964651445.1 uncultured Thiotrichaceae bacterium | reverse complement strand
TCTATAAAAAAAGCGTTAGTAATTATAACAGACAGTGTTACTACAGGCGAAGTTCATCTTGCTTTCTTAAGCTTTTTTCACCAACACTGGTGGCATTGGGCAGTCCAGACAACTGGCAATCGCGCGCGTTAGTTCAAAGGCCTTTATACCGACTTTTCCGTCGTGAGTAATACAGCTTACACATGCTGTTAAAAAACGTTTTTTGAGCACAGGCTTTAAAAGTTCCAGCTCATCCATAGCGTCATTCAAATTATCCAGCGATATACTGTCTTTATCCAATAAGCGAAAGGCGCTGGCACCAATCGATAGTTTAGCCACATCAAATGCCATTTGTGCCTGGCTTACGCCAGCAGACTGCTGGTCTTTATGCTCAAGATAAGCCAGCAATGACAAAATCAACTCACTGGCTTTTTTTGCTGAACCGATGACAAAATATTTAGCGATGGTTTTTTTACGAAAGCCGTACTGTTCATCAAGATGCTGCAGCACCACACGTTGAATAATCCACTCCCGCATATCCACTTTTTTGTCGGCTTTAATTAACTGCTGTATACACGGCTTAAATCGTTGGTATTGCTCAACCGTCATCTCTCGTAGGGTCGGCAAAGCCAGATCGATCAGAGGCAGTGTTTGATTGTTTCCCAGCTCGATTATATTGGCTTGTAACTGTTTTACATTTTCTGTGTGTAACTCGCCTAGTGCTGTGTTCAACACGGCATATTGTTGTTTTTTAATCTCTGAATTTTTGTCAATCAATAACGCTAAGATAAGCGCCTGTGCGCCATAAGGGTTTTCTGCATTTGCCAACACCACATCCGGTAGCTGCTGATGCCAGATGTGTGCTGCTTCGACCTGTTCTGTGGTGACA
Source organism: uncultured Thiotrichaceae bacterium (assembly GCA_964651445.1). GTDB lineage: Bacteria > Pseudomonadota > Gammaproteobacteria > SZUA-229 > SZUA-229. The sequence continues at coordinate 6,625 of CAZYYW010000100.1, read as the reverse complement.
TCACCAATGTTATCCAGCGCATGTATCGCATCGTTAATGGCAATATTGATGCCTGCACCGACAGCCATGCTGGTAACAAAGTCTTTTTTATTCTGGTCTTTGTCTGACTTTTTATTAGCATCATGGTCAGGGGATGGTTTTCTTTTTTCTAATAGATACTTGCCATCCCAGTGCGGCTGCATGCGTAAAATTCTTTGCTTCAGCGGGGGATGCGTGGAGAAAGAAAACATGCTCAGCCCACCTGCTTCTCCGGTGGCAAAATAAGCATGGCTGTACTCATCAACTCTGGTCGCCAAAATAGCCGAACCGGGAACCGCTCCACCAATTTTTTTCAGAGCATTAGCGATGCCTTCACTGCTACGTGTAAATTGCACAGCGGAAGCGTCGGCAAGATATTCACGTTGTTTACTGATTAAGGATTTAATCCAGTTACCAAAGAAGGTGCCCGAATAACCTATCACGGCAAGCGCACCACCGATACCAATAATAAGTAAAACCGCCTGTCCCGAACCTTTGCTATTGCGTGAACTTCGCATGAAACGCAACGACCGCAAAATTATACCACCCAACATACCTATCATTAAGATGCCATGTAAGATGGCAATCAAACGTATATTAAGCCGCATATCTCCGTTGAATATATGACTAAACTCGTGCGCAATAACGCCTTGCAATTCTTCCCGGCTTAACGCTTCCAGTGCTCCTTGCGTAATGCCGATTACCGCATTTGTGGTTTTCCAACCGGCGGCAAAAGCATTAATGCCGCGCTCATTTAAGATATAAACCTGTGGCACAGGCATACCAGATGCTATCGCCATTTCTTCCACTACATTCAATATCTTTTTATGCAGCGGGTCACTGCTGCTGCGAGGAATAATGACGCCACCCAGATGCTGTGCAACAACAGAACCACCCGAAGACAGTTGCAATATCTTATAAACGCTGCCAAGGATGATAAATAAAAGAATCCCCGCACTCAGCATAACGCTAAGACTGGAATCGAAAACCAAGCTTAACTTTGCCAGTGAAAAAGTTAGCGCGCTAAATTCAATAAAATAAAGGAATTCAAAAAGTAAAAAATTACTCAAGCCAAGCAAAAATAACAACGCCAATAAAAATAGCAGAATTAATAGCGTGGTGCTACGCCGGGCAGAGTCTTGCGCTTCGAAAAAATTCATGAGAATAGTTAACGTATGTTGTTTCTAAATTACATTTTGAGCACAGTAGAGATTAAGAGCCTATGCCATATCGAGTAGCTATGCAGTTATTTTTTTTAGACACAGAGACCACTGAGGTCACAGAGTTATCGTTTATAACGTTTAATAGATTCGCCAATCTTGATGCTATTAAGGCTTATCTGCAACCCTGTAGTAGTCATGTTAACTTTAAACACGCTCTGTGAACTCTGTGGTCTCTGTGTCTATTATCTTGCCCTCTCAATGTCTCAACTGCGGTTCAAAATGAGCAGCTAAATCAGATTAAAAAGAAACCTTTGGCGCTGCCTGTATTTCTGCGCTGTCTTCAAATTCCAACAAGCTGGCATCTGCCGCATGACCAAACGGGCCAGCAAGGAAGTTCTGTGGGAAGGATTGTTTGTAGGTGTTGTATTGCATTACGCCATCATTAAATGACTGCCTGGCAAACGCTACCCGGTTTTCGGTACTGGTCAGTTCCTCGCTTAGCTGCATCATATTTTCATTGGCTTTTAAGTCAGGGTAATCTTCCATCACCATATTAAATCGACCTAATGCGCCGGATAGCTGCCCTTCCGCCTGCGCCAACACGCTCATTACGCTGGCATCTCCTGGGTTATTTTTCGCCGCTTCCAGACCCGTCGAAGCCGCATTACGCGCACTAATGACTTCTTCCAACGTTTCACGCTCATGTTTCATGTAACCTTTGGCGGTTTCAATTAAATTAGGGATGAGGTCGTAACGGCGTTTTAACTGTACTTCGATTTGGGCGAAGGCGTTTTTATATCGGTTTTTTAATGATACTAGCTGGTTGAAAATACTGACGACGTAAAATACTGCGAGTCCAATAATGACCCATGTAATAATGGTTGAGACTTCCACGTTAAACTCCGTTTGTTTTGATTAGTGTTTAATAATAGTGCTTATTCGCTGTTATTTGTGATTTTTGTTTGGGTTTTATTTTGTTGGTGGCTAGGTGGAATTGGTGGAATTGGTGGCTTAGCCCTTACTATGGTGCTTGTGTTTGGCTTTGCGGTTTTCGCACTGTGAACGGGTTTATCGTTATTAATTACCAATTTTGTTTATTTGCCCCGTGAGTTTCGCCTTTTACGGCGAGTGACTTTTTTTCTACAGCTAAAAAAAGTAACCAAAAAAAGCCGTCGCTACGCCTAGCGCCCCGTAAAAGGCACGGGGTTCCCATTGCTGGTCAACCGCTAACATGCTGCGGCAGAACTCACCCACAAAAAGCGTGGGTTCAGACAACTGCCACAGAAAGCCCATGTTAGCGATTGATCAACAATGGCTTGGCTAATGCGAGAAAAGTCAAAAGCTTAAAAGCAAAAGAATAAACAAAACAATCCGCTCTAGTCAGCCCAGTCCAACCTAAAAAGACAGAAGACCACAGGTATCAGGTTGTAAGTCAGCCGGTCAGCACTATCTGTTTTTGTTGCTGACTTACTCCCACCTTAGCAAGCCATTGAAGCGGTCTGTTTATCATGAGCTTTCTGTGCCAGTTGTCTGAGCGTTTTATGCGAGTTCTGGTACAGCATGATAAACAGACCGCTTCAATGGGAACCCCTGTGCTTCTCAACAGGGGCGCAGCTAACGTGGCGGCTTTTTCTGGTTACTCTTTTGAGCTGTAGCAAAAGAGTCACTCGCCCGCGGTGCGAAAACCGCAATCGTCCAACACCAACCAATCAGTAAAATAACCCACAAAACTCTAAACTACTTTATAAAAAATTCCCAAAGAACAAAAAAGCAGCCCAAAGGCTGCTCTTTTTAAAAACGAAAAACAAAATTCAGATTAATTATTCTGAATAACAATATTCGGAAATTTAGCCGTATAGTCTTTAGCCTTCAGGGAAAGTTTCGCCGCCGTACGACGTGCAATATCACGATAAATCAAAGACGCTTTGCTCTCTGGATCATCCGCCACTGACGGATGTCCTTCATCAGCATTAATACGAATATCAATCGACAATGGCAATGCACCCAGAAAATCAACATTGTGTAAACCGCACATCTTCTTGCCACCACCCTCGCCAAAGATGTGCTCAGCATGGCCACATTCGGTACAAATGTGAATGCTCATATTCTCCACTACGCCCAGCACAGGCACTTCAACTTTTTCGAACATCTTCAAGCCTTTCCGTGCATCCAGTAAAGCAATGTCCTGCGGAGTCGTTACAATTACAGCACCACTGACGGGTACTTTTTGTGCCAATGTCAGCTGTATGTCGCCGGTGCCTGGCGGTAAATCGATAATCAGGTAGTCCAGTGATTTCCATTGAGTATCACGCAGTAACTGCTCTAACGCCTGGGTAACCATCGGGCCACGCCAGATCATTGGGGTTTCTTCGTCGATCATAAAACCCATCGACATTGCCTGTAGACCATGACCACCCATCGGCTCCAATGTCTTGCCATCAGAAGATTCCGGCTTGCCTGTAATGCCTAACATACGCGGAATACTCGGGCCATAAATGTCGGCATCCAGAATACCGACTCGTGCGCCTTCCATTTGCAACGCCAAGGCAAGATTGACGGCGGTGGTTGATTTGCCGACGCCGCCTTTACCGGAGGCTACAGCGATGACGTTTTTAATGCCTGCAAGCGGATTCATACCGCCTTGCACACTGTGGCTGCCAATTTCCCAACTGGCGTCTACTTGTGCAGAAGAAACACCGTCTACTGCTTCAATAATTTGTTTTAAATCTTCTGATAATTGATCGACAAAACCAAAAGCCGGATAGCCAAGAACAACCTTAACGCTGACTTCACTGCCTTCAATTCCAATATCTTTCACCACACCTGCGGTCACAGGATCTTTTTCAAGAAAAGGGTCAATATACTGCTTCAGGGCTGATTCAACTTGTTCTTTAGTAACGCTCATGGCGAAAGCTCCACAACTGATAATTTTTACAGGATGCGCATTCTACAGCAATAACCCCCTGATTTAACCTTACTTTTAAGAGATACGACTAATCCTTTGTAGATAGAAGCCGTTACTGGGATAGATTGCAGCGCTAGAAAAAACAGCTAGCTCAGGCACATTGGGTTTTTCGTGCAATAAACCCGTCAAAATGCTAAATTGTGCGCCCTCTGCCTAAGCCACTAAACACCCAATAAACAATGACAAACAATCGTAATATTCTGGTTACCAGCGCACTGCCCTATGCTAATGGGCCTATTCACCTCGGCCATTTGGTGGAATACATTCAGACCGACATCTGGGCACGTTTCCAGCGTCTGCGCGGTAATACTTGTTATTACGTGTGCGCCGACGATGCCCACGGCACACCTATTATGTTACGCGCACAACAAGATGGTATCAGCCCGGAACAATTAATTGCGGCAATGCAAAAAGAGCACGAAGCTGACTTTGCGGATTTTTTGATCGACTTCGATAATTACTACAGCACCCATTCCGATGAAAATCGAGAGTTTGCTAACAGCATCTATTTAACATTACGTGACAAGGGACATATCCGCACTCAGACTATTAAGCAGGCTTACGACCCAGAAGCAAAAATGTTTTTGCCAGACCGTTTCATCAAAGGCAACTGCCCTAAATGTGGCGCGGATGATCAGTACGGTGATAACTGTGAAGTTTGCGGCGCGACCTATGATCCGACTGAATTAAAAAACCCCATTTCTGCGGTAAGCGGTACGACACCCATCGAAAAGGATTCTGAACAGTACTTTTTTAAAGTGAGCGATTTCACCAAGATGTTGCAGCAGTGGCTAAAAGAAGGTCATGTGCAAGCGGAAGTTGCCAACAAACTTGAGGAGTGGTTTGAAGAAGGTTTAAGAGATTGGGACATTTCACGCAATGCGCCTTACTGGGGTTTTGAAATTCCCGATGCACCGGGCAAATATTTCTACGTGTGGATGGACGCGCCCATGGGTTACATGGCGAGTTTCAAAAACTTGTGTGATAAAGATACCAGCAGCCATATTAATTTTGACGACTTTTGGGCGGCTGGTAGTGAAAACGAGCTTTACCATTTCATCGGCAAAGACATCGCACGCTTCCATACCTTGTTCTGGCCTGCGGTTCTGCATGGTGCCGGTTACCGCAAACCCACGGCGGTTTTCTGCCACGGTTTTCTTACCGTTAATGGCCAAAAGATGTCCAAGTCGCGTGGTACTTTTATCAAGGCACGTACTTATCTGGAGCATTTAAACCCCGAATATCTGCGATATTATTATGCTGCCAAACTGTCTTCTGGCATTGACGATATTGATTTAAATCTTGAAGATTTTATGCAGCGTGTAAACTCTGACTTGGTTGGAAAAGTGGTTAACATTGCCAGCCGATGTGCTGGTTTTATTAGCAAAAAGTTTGATAGTCAATTGTCCGCAGAATTACCGGAAATTGACCTGTATGACGACATTGTTACCGCCGGTGGGAAAATAGCCAGCTATTTTGAAAGACGTGAGTACAACAAAGCGGTACGCGAAATCATGGCGCAGGCCGACAAAGCCAATGTGTACATTGATGAAAACAAACCCTGGGTTTTAATTAAAGAAGCTGGTCGTGAAGACGAGGTGCAAAAGATATGTACTCAAGGTCTGAATATGTTCCGCCTACTAATGACCTATTTAAAACCTATTTTGCCAGCTACTGCTGAAAAATCCGAAGCTTTTTTAAATACCGAATTATCTTGGGAAAGTCTTGAGCAGCCCTTGTTAAACCATAAAATAAATAAATTCAAACCGCTGTTAACACGCATTGAAAAAACCCAAATCGATGCCATGAAGGAACACTCGATAGAAACCCCCAAGGTTGAAATTACGGCTGCAGAAACGCCAAAAACATCGGTCAGTGACGCACTGATGGATGACCCTATTGCGAACCAAATCAGCTTCGATGATTTTGCCAAAATCGATCTACGAATTGCCAAAATTGTGAAAGCCGAACATGTTGACGGTGCTGACAAGCTACTGCGGCTAACCCTCGACTTGGGCGGCAGCTTGGGCAGTGAGACTAGAAACGTGTTTGCCGGTATTAAATCTGCCTACCAACCTGAAGAATTAGAAGGCAAACTGACCGTAATGGTGGCAAATTTGGCCCCGCGAAAAATGCGTTTTGGTGTCTCCGAAGGCATGGTATTGGCGGCCGGCCCTGGTGGTAAAGACCTGTTTATTCTCAACCCAGACGACGGTGCCACACCGGGCATGAAAGTAAAATAAACTCTTTACTTACCGTCAGGTCTATTTCTGCTTTTGGGCAGGAAGAGACGTAGTTCGTTATTCGTAGTTTGTTTTTCGTTAAAAACGTAAAGGCTTAAAAACCATGCGCTTTGTCGATGACTGCTGGGCTTGTTTTTCACGAAAAACGAATAACGAACTACGAAGGACGTTGTTTCCCAGACGTCCGTTAAGGAGCCTCTGAACAAGTCTGGGTCGAGCAGATTGCAGATTAGCTT
>CAZYYW010000099.1:0-7527 GCA_964651445.1 uncultured Thiotrichaceae bacterium | reverse complement strand
CAACCTGCGGGGTGATGGTATCAATGACATATTCGATCAGGGCTTTGTTTTTATAGTGAAACAAGCCTTTATCTACGCCGCCAAGGCGTTTGCCTTCACCGCCAGCGAGAATGATGCCACTGATTTTGTCGCTCGGTTTAAACATATCGAGGCTCCCTAGGATTATTTGGGGTCTATGCCACATTGAGTGGACAAGATAGACACAGAGACCACAGCGCGTGTTTAAAGTTAACACGACTACTACAGGGTTACCGATAAACCTCAATGTATTAAGGTTGGTGAATGGTCTTAAATGTTATAAACAATAACTCTGTGACCTCTGTGGTCTCTGTGTCTAAAATATATATTATGTATAGTCACTCGATATGGCATAGACCCATTATTTAAAAAACACAAACAACCAAATTAAATTGGCGAGCAATAACAAACCGCTTATAACTTTCCAGAAAATTAACGGATTGCTTTCTAACAGTGGTGCAGATTGCCCCATAAATGATTCTTTTGGGTGCGTCAGATCGTAAAGAAATTCGGAGAAAGTATCGTACCGAGAACGGTGATCTTTTTTAACGGCTTTGTGAATAGCGCCGTCCATCCACAGAGGAATCATTGGGTTATGTTTAATCGATGATTCATATTTTATTTTACTGAGTGTGCGCCAGTTCAGTTTACGTGACATCTTATCGCCATAAGGCAAGTGACCGGTAAGCAGGTGATAAACCAGCACGCCAAGTGAATAAATGTCCGAGCGGTTACTGCCCTCCATGCCCAGTAAATATTCTGGCGCGGTATAGTTTTTCGTGCCCAGTAGTTCAAGGCGTTCTACCGGCGTGCTTATCTCTTGTATACCCGCAATTTTGACAGAGCCGAAATCTATTATTTTGACTACGCCGTGGGTGGTTATCATTATATTTTCGGGTTTCAGATCACGGTGTAACATCTCCAGACGATGAAATACACGCAAGCCCTTAATGATTTTAGTGACGATTTCGATGACACGCTCAAAGTCAGGTGAAGGATGTTCCTGCGACCATTGCTTCAGTGTAATGCCGTCGATATATTCCATAATGAAATATAAAAAATTACGCTGCCGGGTTTGTTCGATAATTTTTAATACAGCATCACTTTGTATGCGTTTACCGGCCCACTCCTCCATATAGAAACGTTCGATATAAGCAGGGTCATCAGAATAATTATCCGATGGAGTTTTCATCATAAAAAGTTCACCGCTTTCAATATCACGTACTTTATAAAGCTGTGATGTTGTACTGGCGTGAACCTCTTTAAGTATTTCGTAACCGTCCATAGTCATGCCAGGGCCAAGGTGAGGCGGAAATGGCAGCCGTGTTAATTCGTTATAAACCTCGTTGGCATCTTGCGCAGGTAATTGGTCAATTTTAATAATTTGACAAGTGACATTATCGTGGCTTTTTAATTCCAGCGCATGTTTAGCAATGCGATCAGCAATAACGTCAAGATTACTGTCAGAATTTAAATGCTCTTTAATTTTTTGGTCACTGAGGTAGTCATGAATGCCATCGGTGGACATGAAAAAAACATCGCCCGCCTCAATCGCCAAAGTTTTGTAATCAATGTCGAGATGGCTGTCGATGCCCATAGCGCGACTTAGATAATTTTTTTCGTCAGAAATCCAGACACGGTGATCGGTGGTAATTTTTTCCAAGTCACCGCTGCTGTTGTTTTGACGATAACGGTAAATACGTGAGTCACCGATATGAAAAATGTGGGCAGTAGTGGACTTAAAAACAATGGCACTAAATGTGGTGACCATGCCATTGGCGTGTTCTTTGTTACCATTGCTTAATAGCCAGTTGTTAATGGCGGTTAACACTTTCGCGCCAGAGGATTTCACTGACCAGGTTTCAGGTGTACTGAAGTAATCATTAAGAAAACTTTTAACGCAATGTTCACTGGCTTCCTGCGCATTGGCGCAGCTTCCCATTCCGTCGGCAATCGCACAGGCAATGCCTTTGTTATCAAGCGTAGAGCCTTCCGCTATATATGCCCCGTGAAAATCCTCGTTATGTTCTTTAATGCCTTTGTCTGAACTTTGGCCAAGGCTGATTTTAAGTTGTGAGTGCATAATTAATTATAACCGGCATTCTCAAGGTTAGGGAAAGATCTTGTATTACGACAAACGAAATGTGATGGAAGGATTAAAAAATAATCCTTCCATCACATTTTTCAAAACTTCGGCCACAAACACCTGACAAGCCAGCCTCTTCATCCTGGGTTAATCCTTGATTCTGAAAACCTTCGTATGCTTCCTCAAATATCATCTGTTTTAATCTCTCGTGAAAGCCTGCCTAGTTCATATTTTTTCTCCAAATAAAGAAAGCATATGAACTAGGCAGGTCACGTGTTAATTATTAGGACAGATAACTTACTCCTAACATTGGACAAGGCTTGGGGTAGACAATGTTGATGTTGAAGCCTATACTTAGTGCTAAATTTAGTATCAAATTAAGTACATTAGAGAGTATTATGAATATTCGATCAACACATACCATTCTAGCCGACGAGACTATTTCTGTTTCAGAGTTAAAGAAAAGCCCTAGTCAGTATTTCACTGACCATGCTATTGCTGTGTTATCAAATAACCGCCCTACTGGCTATGTTATTGGAGCGAGTGCTTATGAAGCGCTGGTGTCTATGTTAAGTCAGTGCCAGCAGATGGATACATTTTCTGGAGAATTTAGGCCTACAGCTCATCGGATGCGTGAAATCACAACTAAAGGTATGGAGTTACTACAAAATGCTTCTACTGATGATTTGAAAAGGGTAGGGAATTACTCTAAGTGATAGAGATCTTTAAGACGGACCTTATTAGAGAGCAAATGACGCCAACTGAGCTTGGCCAGTTAGAAACGGACTTTGTTCAATACAAAGATACGGGTATCCCTGCAGACCATTTTGGACGCGATGCGTTATATAATCACGTTAATAGTCTGCCATCGGTTCTTTCAAATGAGCTGAAGCATATACATCTCTTAACGTCTGTTCATAGGCAAGGAAATAAAGTAAGGCAATTTGACAAGACAAGTGATGATCACCTAGTTTATTGTAGTGGCTTTTACAGCGATGAGGTATATCTTTTTATTGCCATACTTAAACCCGATGCCCATACTCAGTCGCGAAACAATAACGTTATGTTTAAATTGGCTCAAATCGCTGAGAACTTTAGAGAAAGTAACTAAGCCACCTATTTGGTAAGAGTGGGTAACCGGTGATTGTCTGAATGTACCAGTAAAGAGCAATCATCGACTCAAAAAAACTTTCTAAAAGGCTTTACTGGCGATCAAATCAACCTGATCATGGCAGCATCTGCCTTTAACTTCAAAAAGTGGCTGAGGGAGCTTGTTTTTTAGCTGGAAAATTAAAACAAATAAAAATGGCAACAACCTTTTTTAAATGCAATATAGTGGCTGCTTGAATGCCTCAAATTGATAGTATTGATAACGATAAAGAATTAATGACCATGCAGTTTTTCCTGCAGCCATACTTTAATTAATGATTGATAGGGTACATCGCGGGCATGTGCAGCAGATTTTATGGAATCCAGAAGGTGCTGTGGAAGACGAAGCGAGATTGTTTTAGTTGTTGGCTTCAGATTAGGCATAACCACCTTGTTAGCTTTATTCCAGTCGAGGTAATCTGTGGAGTCGTTCTCTTCCCAAAAAAGTTGTTCCTCTTTTTCATTTGCAAACTGAGGTATCGTTTTACGTTGCTTTTTCATATGTCGCTCGCTCTTTTTTGTGCATGACTCTTGCTGAAATTACGCGTATTTTTTCTCCAGCTTGACGCAGGGTAAATGTAAGGTGTAGCTGTCGATTTTTATCTGATTTTCCCAGTGCATGGAATCGTGGTTCTTGACGGCTATGCTTGGAGTCTTCCAGTACTAATAAAGGTGCGTTGAAAAAGACCTGTTCTGCTTCAGCCATAGAAACGTTGTGCTTTTCGTTTTTTCGGGTGTTTCCTTCGTCCCATTCAAATCTCGTGATGTCTGATAAATTAGCCACTTATGTATATTATAGTAATATACATATAAATTGCAATATCTAGATTAGAAGGCTCGGAATTTAACAAACTCAGAGTGTTCGGTCGGATTTATTACGAGACATCTATCATCTTAACACTGCCATCCGGCATGACTTCAGCCATCTGGCCACGCGGTTCACGGGAGAAGATGAAGATTGAAATGAGTACAACAGCGCCAGCGCCGGCAATAAACATAAAAAATATTTGCGGTGAAACCAGCGATAAGATGGTTAAAAACACGACACCGCCTATATTGCCGTAGGCACCGGTCATGCCCGCTATCTGTCCGGTCATGCGGCGTTGTATCAGTGGCACCATCGCAAATACCGCGCCTGAACCGGCTTGTGCAAATAAACCGCAAACGATGGTTGTTGCGACCACTAGTGGTAACGCCCAGCTAGAATCTACTTGCCCCAGTATGGTAAAGGATATTGCGATACCGGTGAATAAAATCAGCAGCGTGCGCTTACGGCCAAAACGGTCACTTATAATGCCGCCGGAGGGGCGCGCAATAAGGTTCATCATAGGGTAGATGGCGGCGAGCACACCTGCCATTACTGTTGAAATTTCAAACGTGTCTTTGTAAAAAAGTGGCAGCATGGAAATCAGTGCCAGTTCAGAGCCAAACGTTACCAGATAGGCTAAATTTAAAACCACCACCTGGCTGAAGTTGTATTTAAAAATATCGGGCACTTCTTTTTTGAATAGTTGTTTATTGACCTGATAAATCGAAAATGCCTGATAAAGGTAAATAGCCGTCAACACACCGTAGATAGTATAAGTGATGCTGTTATCAAACCAGTTTAAGCCGCTCGGTGAAAGCTTCCATGCCAGTAATGCCATTGCGCCGTACATCGGTGTGCTGGCGAGCAAATACAAAAAGAAGTCAAACTTGCTGGTGACTTCCATGCCACCCATTTTGTTCGGTTTAAAGTAAGTGGAACCTTTTGGTGTATTGGTGACTGCAAAATAATAGAACACACCGTATATCATAGCGACAATGCCGGTGGTGCCGATGGCGTATCGCCAGCCATTTTCGCCACCGTACATTAAAGCAAGGCTGGGCAGTAACATGGCGGCAGCGGCTGAGCCGAAATTACCCCAGCCGCCATAAATACCTTGTGCAACACCTGTTTGCCGGGCGGGGAACCATTCTGAAATCATGCGAATACCGACCACAAAACCCGCACCAACAAAACCCAGTAAAAAACGCATGGTGGCAAGTTGTTGATAGTTTTGCGCCATGGCAAATCCGATACAGAGTATGCCTGAGACAATAAGGATGGATGAAAACATAATGCGCGGGCCGAATCGATCGACCAGCATGCCGACGATTATTCGCGCAGGAATCGTCATAGCCACGTTGATGATGAGCAGGGCTTTAACTTCTTGGTCAGACAGGCCAAACGTGTCACGGATAACAATCATCAGTGGTGCATGTGCAAACCACATCATAAAACTAAGGAAAAAGGCAAACCAAGTTAAGTGCAATATGCGCATATTGCCACTAAAAGAAAACAAGTTAAGTCTGTTGCTGCCGGACATTCAGTGCCTCAAAAAAATAGTTACAGGTGAGTAATGGGGTTTAGCAGAGCAGTTCTCGTGCCAACTTTTTAATCTTTATTGTAAGTGGCATCAGAAGCCCTGCGTCGCCTATTAAAGCTATATTAGCGTTTTGTTATGGTGCGTATTGCGGGGCTTTCGCCCTATTATGGTGCAAAATGGTCGCCATGCCTGCTAAGCGGTATAATAATGCGCCGCAATGCGGGCATTAATGTTTTTTAGTATATTGGCACAGCTATTGCAATGGTCACAGCATATATTACGTTGGAGTTTTGAAAGATGAAAGAAAAGCTGGTTTTAATTGGTAACGGTATGGCTGGGGTTCGCGCCTTGGAAGAGCTGTTTAAACATAATACAGGGGACGAAGGCGGTAGCGATTTGTACGATATTACCGTCATCGGCGCAGAGCCGCACCCGAATTACAATCGTATTATGTTATCGCCAGTGCTGGCCGGTGAGCAGACCATCGATGACATTATTCTGAACAGTAAAGAATGGTACGAAGAAAACCATATCACGTTGGTAACCGGCGATGCTGCCAGCGAAATTTCGCGGGTGAGAAAATCGGTGATTACCGAAAGCGGTAAAGAATTCCCCTACGACCGCTTGCTGGTGGCAACCGGTTCTAACCCCTTTATTATTCCAATTCCTGGTGCCGATAAAGAAGGCGTCCTTGGTTTTCGTGATATTTACGATGTCAATGTTATGGTGCAGGCATCAAAGGATTATAAAAAAGCCGTGGTTATCGGCGGTGGACTGCTTGGTTTGGAAGCCGCTAATGGCCTGATGAAACAGGGTATGGACGTTACTGTGGTGCATTTGCTGGACGCATTGATGGAGCGCCAATTAGATAAACCCGCTTCAGCGCTGTTAAAAGCATCATTGGAAGAGCGCGGCATGACGTTTTTGATGGAAGCATCCACCGCAGAAATTGTCGGTGACAGACGGGTCAGCAGCGTGAAATTTGCCGACGGCTCTGAACTGGAAGCGGATTTAGTGGTGATGGCTGTCGGTATTCGCCCTAACTTTGAACTGGCGAAAAAAGCCGGTATTCATTGTGAACGCGGTATTGTGGTTAACGACACCATGCAAACGTTTGACCCAGTGATTTATTCTGTTGGTGAGTGTGTGCAGCATCGCGGCCAATGTTATGGTCTAGTGGCACCGCTGTTTGAACAAGCGAAAGTGGCTGCAAACCATTTGGCGCAAATAGGCAGCACCCGTTATATGGGTTCTATGACATCGACGAAATTGAAAGTCACGGGCATTGATTTATTTTCTGCGGGTGAATTTAACGAGCAAGAAGGTGATGAAGTCCTGCAAATGCAAGATGTTGCGAGTGGCATTTATAAAAAACTGGTCATTAAAGACAATGTTATTAAAGGCGCAGTCATGTTTGGCGACACCATGGATGGCACCTGGTATTTCAGTTTGATGCGTGATGCCACCAACATTGCAGATTTTCGCAAAACCATTTTATTTGGGCAGCATGATTTAGGCGATGCCGGTCATGGTGATGTAGCACGGGTTATGGCGTTGCCGGATGATGCCGAAATTTGTGGTTGTAATGGTGTATCGAAAGGTGAAATCGTACAGGCGATTAGCAAAAATGGCATTTTCACCCTAGACGAAGTACGCGCACATACCAAGGCGTCCTCTTCCTGTGGTTCCTGTACCGGATTAGTTGAATCGATTTTGTCTTCGACCGTGGGTGAAGGTTACGATGCAGCGCCAAGCAAAAAAGCCATGTGCTCCTGTACCGAACACAGTCACGATGATGTGATTAATGCCATTAAAGAACATGAATTAAAAACCATGCCGGCGGTTAGAGACTTTATGGAATGGAAAACAGGGGATGGCTGTGCGTCCTGTCGACCGGCTTTGAACTATTACCTATTAGCGCGTTGG
>CAZYYW010000098.1:0-7744 GCA_964651445.1 uncultured Thiotrichaceae bacterium | reverse complement strand
TCTAACGATGCCTAATCCTAGCCCTAAGCTTGATCCTAATCCTGGAAATATTGATGTTATGAGTAAACAAGCCCTCGTTTTTGAAGTGAGTGACCGTAGTTTTGAAAAATACGTTATAGCCAATTCAAATAAAGTCCCAGTATTTGTCACATTCATCAATATTTGGTCTGAGCCATGTGCGATTACGGCTGACATGTTTTCAGCGTTGGCAAAAGAATTTGCCGAAGATTTCATTTACGCAAAAGTTGACGTTGAAGAAAATGAACAGCTAAAAAACCAGTACAACATAAAAAATGTGCCAACCTTAGTTGTCATTATTGATGGTAAGGCGGTGGTAAAAGAAGAAGGGCAATTATCTGAAGACGAAGTCCGTGCCTTGCTAAAAGGCTACGGCATGGTAAATGAAATAGAAGAAACCCGATTACAGGCGCGCCAGCATCATATGCAGGGTGATACAACGCAGGCGATTACGCTGTTAACGCAGGCGATACAAAAAGACCCCGCCAATACCATGATCGCTATGGACATGGTGCAGATATTTATCGACATAGATGAAATAGAGCAAGCGAGCGGGTTATTTCAACGCCTGCCGGAAGCTGTCAAAAACAGTGAAACCGGACTTCGCTTGAGCAGCCAGTTATGGGTGCTTGAACAAGCGAGTAAAACGGCTGGACTAGCCGCACTAAACCAGACGCTACAAAACAAGCCCGATGATTTTGCTGCCCGTTTTGATTGCGCCATCTGCGAGATGGCGATACACAATACACAGCAGGGGCTTGAACACCTGTTTTACATATTACAACGCGATGTCGACTACAAAGACGGCGCTGTTAGAGAAATGATTGTTACCATTATCAATGGTATTGCCAGCAACAACCCAGAGCTAGCGCAACAATACCGAGCAAAATTAGCGGATATGTTGTCAGTATAAAGCGGTTAGCTAATGGGCAGCGCTATAGACCTTTATGTCAGCTTAAACGTCTTTCTCGGTGAGGAAAGAATCACGCGCTGTTGCGGTTTCGTATTCGTCGATCACAAGATTGAAGTATTCGTATACTTGTTTAAGATCGGTGTTTAAATCAACCGCTTCAAGTCCTTCGTCATCGTCATCCAGTGGAATTTCAGCACGCATGATAGCTTTGTAATGCTCGGGATCATCAATGGTACCTAGTTTTTTGACCATGGAAAATAAAGTTTCAAGCGTATAGTTTTGCTCACGCATTAAAACATAGAGATCATATAAATCACGCGAGCGAACCCGGTCAGAAAATACCAGTGTCTTGGCAACTTTAAGTCCTTCGATTCCTAGAATATCAAAGCTCATATGAGTTTCCTTAACCTTTTTTGCAGACTGATAAAAGTCTTCCTGCGCCGTATTTTTACCGTGTACAAAGAATGTTACTTTTACGCCATCGATAACGTAATCGCGAACACGATCGAATAAGTTCATGCCGTGATTGATTTTGAACTGACTAACTTGGGCAGGGTTGGTGATTATCTGTGCTTGATGACCTTCCTGTTTAAGACGAGAAATTAGCCGGTCAATGTTAAAACCGGGCAGGCTGCCGCCAAACTGTGCAAAATCAAAATCAAGGCTGATGCGGTGACCGAGTTGTAATGCCAGTGCTGTGCCACCGATGAGTGTTAAGCCTTCCATTTCAGGTGCGCGGCATAATACCTCGAACAGCAGCTCAGCTTCCGGACGCAAAATGTTACGATGCAAGCTCATTTCTTAGGCTCATTTTTTAGGCTTATTTCCCGGCTCATTGTTTGAGCTATGTTGCAGGCAACGCGATAACAGCTTACCTTTGTGGATGCGTAATAATATAGAAATAACTTTGTCCTTTGCCATAGCGTCTTTTAAGCAGGGTAATTCATTACTGACAGCATCGAAACCAAAATATGCCACGACTTTCAGTACATCGTTGAAGCGGCTGGCCTTTAGCACGCTACGAATAAATACCGCTTCATTCATCTGGCGGTTTGACCAATCGTAAGGAAACTCAGTATTGAGCCGTTTTGAGTAGGGTTCTGATTTATTCGTATTGAATGAATTGGCCGCTCGTTTAACCACCGCCAGATCTAACCCTGCCGCATTGACCGCAGAGATAACCTTGCCCAACTCTGCCGTTGGTTTGCCACGTTCAAACTCGGATAAAAACCGAGGGCCAACGTTGGCCTGTGGTGCAGCGGTTCTTAGTGCCAGATTTTGTGCTTCTCGTCCTTGGCGGGCAAGTCTCCCCAGTTCTTCAGGGGTGTGAAAAAGGTTGTGTTGTCTCATAATGCGGACTTCATTTGTTTCCTGTACGGGATATTGTAGTGGAAAATCTTCATTTTTTCAAGACGATGCTTCCTGTTCGGGTTGAAAATGTGGGTTAGTTACACGACTAAAAGTGCACTGGAGTGCCTGTGGTAGGGGATGTCATATCGTCCAATCGACATAAAATGATATTGGGTTTATGGTTGTTGTCATGTAATAACATCAAGGAAACTGCGCTCCCAATCGTATTTAAAATCAGGTTTAATACCACCGCGGTCAATATAGCCTTGTACGGTTTTAGCACCATAATATTTTTCAAAGCGTCCCCATGCCAGTGAGCCTGATTTTTTAGGGTTCTTGTTAACATTCCAGGTGATTCTGGAACTCATACTTACAGTACTCATATCAACTGTTTTTGGAACAGGGTGGGTGATGCGTCCGCCCAGACGATTGCAGGACGCGGCATAATTTCT
Source organism: uncultured Thiotrichaceae bacterium (assembly GCA_964651445.1). Taxonomy (GTDB): domain Bacteria; phylum Pseudomonadota; class Gammaproteobacteria; order SZUA-229; family SZUA-229. Next base: position 5,011 of record CAZYYW010000098.1, on the reverse strand, counting down.
ATTTTTAATTCGATTATGTTATGGGGGTACAGATGACATTTAAAGCAGAGGATTTCGCACGCCACTCACTCCCCATAAAAGCGCCAAAATTGTGGCTGTTCAGGACAGCGGGAGTAAGTTTTTAGGGTGTTAAATCAGTCAGCTAAAGACCAATAAAAACAATGTTTTGCGATAAAACCGTTTTGCGATAAAAGCTGGGGTCTGTTAAACTTGTAAGATGGTGCCGAGAAGAGGACTTGAACCTCCACGGGCCAAAGCCCACTAGCACCTGAAGCTAGCGCGTCTACCAATTCCGCCACCTCGGCATGAGTGCTGAATTTTCAAGCAGCGAACTTTACAAGGCGTTAACCCTATTGTCAATTTGTTATGGCCCAATCTGGAGGCCATTTTTATTATTTTATATTATGTTTAAAGCAATCACACAAAAAATCAAAGAACTTCTAGCGAAGAAGCCTGCCTCTACTGCTGGCAAAGATCAACACTCAGAAGCGTTTTCAACGAAGAAGCGCAAATCAAAAAAACACAAAATTAAAGGCTCTCGAAAGAAAGGTTCAGGGAAAGTAAAAGATCCTGAAGCAAAGCGCGAAGCAAAGCGTTATGACAACCCGGTCGCTAGTCGTACTCTGCTTTTAAAGACCATTACCGAAGCGGGCATGATGACACAAACATCTGTGTTTAAGGCCTTGAAGGTTAGATCTGATCAGGAAGAGGGCGTTAGCCGCCGTCTTTCAGCAATGGTGCGAGATGGCCAATTGGTGCGCAACCGCCGTGGTGGTTATTTGCCGGTAGATGAAAAACATCTGGTCCGTGGCCATGTTACGGCACATGCCGATGGTTTTGGCTTTCTAATTCCTGATGAAGGCGGTGACGATCTGTTTTTAAGTGGCAAACAAATGCGCGGCGTACTACACGGTGACCAGGTAGTCGCAACGGTTTCAGGTGTCGATCGCCGTGGCCGTAAGGAAGGTTCTATTATCTCGGTTATTGAGCGAGCAAATACCTTTTTAATCGGTCGTCTGTTTGATGACGACGGTGCTATTTATGTGGTGCCAGACAACAAACGGATTAACCAAAATGCAGTGATACCCGCAGATATGCTTGGCAATGCCGAGACTGGACAGATTGTCAGGTTCGAAATAACCCGACAGCCAACCAGCCGTAGACAGATGGTGGGTAAAATTGTTGATGTAATCGGTGACCATATGGCGCCGGGCATGGAAATTGAAATTGCCATCCATAATCACAGCATACCTTATGAATTCCCAGATGCAGTGGTAGCGCAAGCCGATAAGTTTGGTGCAGAGGTTAACGATCAGGATAAGCCAAGTCGCTTAGATTTGCGTTCTACTGCACTGCTCACCATTGATGGTGCGGATGCCAAAGATTTCGATGATGCTGTTTACTGTGAGCCAAAAGATAATGGCTGGAAGCTGTTGGTCGCCATCGCTGATGTTGCGCATTACGTCGATATAGATTCAGCACTGGACGTCGAAGCCTATGAGCGGGCAACCTCGGTTTATTTCCCCGGGCGAGTGGTGCCGATGTTACCGGAAGCCTTATCGAATGGTTTATGCTCAATTAATCCGGATGTAGATCGCCTGTGCATGGTTTGTGAAATGCACATAAACCAGCAGGGTGAAGTTGAAAGTTACGATTTCAAAGAAGCACTCATGCGTTCACATGCGCGGTTGACTTATACCCAGGTGGCTGATGCGCTTGAGGATAATTCAGAAAAAATTATTGGCGACGACATTATGCCGCACATCGTCAATCTGAATGAAATGTACAAGGCACTTTCCGGCGCCAGAAAGCGGCGCGGAACCATTGAGTTTGATACTACCGAAACGGTCATCAATTTTACTAACGATCAACGCATAGAAAGCATTCGACCTTCTGTGCGTAATGAAGCACATAAAATTATTGAAGAATGCATGATTTCGGCAAATGTTAGTGCGGCTAAATATATTGCTAAAAGTAAAAATCCTTGTCTTTACCGTGTGCATGAAGATCCTGCCGACGAAAAAATTGAAGACTTGCGTGGTTTCCTTTCTGATTTAGATTTGAAACTAGGCGTGCCTTCTCAAAAAATCAGTTCATCTGATTATGCACAACTAAGCAGTGAAATTAAGCAGCGTGATGATTTTCATATGATACAAACGTTGATGTTACGTTCGATGAGACAGGCCATTTACAAATCAGAAAATGCAGGACATTTTGGTTTGGCATTAACGCACTACACACATTTTACTTCACCCATACGTCGTTATCCTGACCTACTGGTGCATCGTGCATTAAAGCACATCATTCGCAAGCACAAGAAATCGGACTATATGTATACGCCCGATCGCATGATGCAAATGGGTGAGCATTGTTCGAGTCATGAGCGTCGTGCCAATGAAGCGACACGTGATGCAGAATTCGCATTGAAATGTGAATATATGATGGACAAGATAGGTCATACCTATGATGCACATGTAACCGGCGTAGTAGGCTTTGGTTTGTTTGTTGAGTTGGACGAACACTTTGTTGAAGGCTTGGTACACATCACTAGCCTGCCAAAAGACTATTATGTGTTTGACCCCAAAGCGCATCAATTAGTGGGTGAGAATCGTGGTTTGCAATTCGGCTTAAATGACAAAGTGCGCATTTGTGTTACCCGTGTTGATATGGATGAGCGCAAGATTGATTTTGAGTTGATTGTCGAAGAGGAATAATTTTTTCCACTTTACTCGTGAGTTATCGTGCAAAGGACTCATATTACTACTGAGTCGAATGATGTTAATAACTGCCAGTACTTTCGAGACAATTAGTACGAGGTATCCTTTGCTTGTAACGGGTTAATATTTTTCAGAAATCACTATGTCTAAAAAAACGCATGAAATAATCTACGGTATTCACGCCGTTGAAGCGGTGCTTAGAAATCAGTCTGAAAACGTCCTGCAAGTTTTTGTGCAGCAAGGGCGTAACGATAATCGCATAAAAAAAATTCTGGACATTGCAAAAAATTCAGGCGTTTCTTTGCAAGCAATCAGCAATGATAAGTTAAAAGAAAAATGTCCAAAAGTACGCCATCAAGGTGTATTGGCTGAAATACGCAGCAATGCAAAACAAGCGGTAACGCTGGAAAGCATACTCGAAAAAGACCAGGTTTTATTGTTGATTCTGGACGAAGTACAAGACCCACACAACATTGGTGCCTGTTTACGTACCGCTGATGCCGCCGGTGTCGATGCGGTTATTGTATCCAAAAATCGCAGTCCTGCCTTAACGCCAGTGATGCGAAATGTTGCCAGCGGTGCTGCTGAAACCGTGCCTTACATAATGGTGTCCAATCTAGCTCGCTGCCTTGAAAAAATAAAACAAAGCAATGTTTGGGTATTAGGCACCAGTGGTGACTGCAAGCAAACAATCTACGATACCAGTAGCAATCAACGCATGGCACTGGTGATGGGCTCTGAAGGTAAAGGTATGCGGCGTTTAACACGTGAAGCCTGTGATGAACTGGTTTCTATACCAATGCAGGGCAGTGTGGAAAGTCTGAATATTTCTGTAGCAACGGCGGTTTGTTTGTTTGAGATTCGTCGCCAGCAACATGCCTGCCAGTAGCCCGCCCAGCAGTAGCCCGACCTTCAGTAGCATGCTCATCAATAGCACACCAAACAAACGCCGTCAGTTGCATGTCTTAGTGCCGGGTATCTGTGGCCCACTGGCTGAAATACAGTCTCTAAAATCCAGCCAGCTGGTTGAGCGTTGGATAAAAACACTGTCGAAATCGCATTGCACAAGTGCAGCAAACAGTACAAACGAAGTCATTGCATCGTTGTTTGGTTTGCAGTTTGAAAATGATTTTCCCTCAGCAGTCTATGCATTGCTGGCAAATGACATGTATGACGCTACAAGATTTTATATGCATGCTGATCCGGTACACCTACGCGCTGATCTGGAACAGGCAGTATTAAGTTCGAGTGTCGATTTAAGCATTACTGAACCGGAATCCAAGGCACTGTACGACATGCTTAATGCCCACTTCAAACAGGACGGTTTACATTTTCTGGCGCTCAATAAAGATCAATGGTTTATTTCTAGCGATAAAGAAATTCAAATAAACACCACCTCATTGATTGATGCTGTTGGTAGAAATGTTAATTTTATTTTACCCAAGGGTGAGAATTCAGGGCATTGGAAAAAAATTCTGACTGAAGCTCAAATGCTGATGCATATGCATAAGGTGAATGACAACCGGGAAAATAATGGTTACATGACAATTAACAGTTTATGGTTCCATGGCGCTGGCATCCCCGGCAAGTTTACAAATAAGCAAGTTAATTGTGTGTGCAGTAACCATGACGTAGTAAAAGGTCTGGCTGATGCCAGTCAATGCCATTACATGAAAATGCCTTCAACGGTGGCAGAATATATAAATCACTTACAAAATAGTGAGGCTGCAACATCAAGCCTGTTGCACATCACTGATCTGGAAAATCTGGTTAATTACACGGATACTCGGCCATGGTTAAACCAGTTAGCAGAAACCCTGAATAACTGGATTTATCCGTTAATAATTTTTTCCAATAAAAATAATTTCCAGCTGACTTTGTATACCGGCAATGAAAAAAAATATCAGTTTTCGAAAAGTGATGTTTTAAAATTTTGGCGCAAGGATAAACTAGAGACACATGTCAACAGCTATTAATCAGTCTTTAAAAGCGGGTGCGGACACGACAATTAAACGTCGTGATGCCATTATTAGTAAGGAGCTGGAAAACAGTGATCTGCACCCATTACTAAAAAAAATATACGCCAACAGAGGTGTTACAGAATTAAAACAGGTTGAATATAGTTTAAAGGGCTTGCTTGATTTTTCTCTGTTAAAAGACATCGGTATTGCGGCTGATATTGTTGCGCAAATGATTGTTGAAAACAAACGCATTGTTGTGGTTGGTGATTTTGATGCAGATGGTGCGACCTCATGCACCGTCATGGTACGCGCTTTAAAAGCATTCGGTCTTCA
>CAZYYW010000097.1:1920-7953 GCA_964651445.1 uncultured Thiotrichaceae bacterium | reverse complement strand
GTAAAATAACAAAGGAGTTGCTATGCCTAGACGTAAAAGGATGTATCTTGCTGGTCTTCCGTACCACCTCGTGCAACGCGGTAATAATCGCGAAGGATGTGTATTTGATACAAAATGCGAGTGAGTATTGGCAACCTGTTGGTGATTATCGTTTATATCTTTACGAGCTTGTATAGACTCTCATGCTCAACTGATTTTCCTTGGTTTAACGACAACTCGACTTAAATCGTGCCGTTGGACCGCTGCACTCCGTTGGTTTTGCGGCGGCCTCTCTGGCGGCTTCTTCTGCCGCCAATCTTTTTGCCTGTGCCTCTTCAGCTAGCAGCGTCTGGCGTTGCCTTTCCTGCGTTTCCAGTTGCATACGACGCGCTTCTTCCCGTTGTTTCAGGCGGCGCTGTTCATCAAGCCGTCGTTGCATGGCTCGCTTTTCCTCGCCCAGTTTTGAAGCTTCAAGGCTAGTTCTTCTGGCTTTTTCTTTCGCTTTTGCTTCGGTTTGTCTCGCCAAACGCTGACGTTCTTTTGTTGCCGCTAGCCATTTCTTTTCTTCCAGAATACGTGTTTCGCTCGCGGCTTTGGTGGCGGCAGCAGCTTTGGCTGCCGCCAGCTTTTCAGCGTCGAGTTTCGCCTGTCTTTCTACTTCAGCTTTGGCGAGGGCAGCATCACGTTCTTTCTTAAGCGTTTCTGCTTCAAGTCGTAACTGCTTTAACTGATTTTTTTCTTGTTCACGTTTCAGCAGCAATGCGGCATTATCGTCGGCACTATTGCTGGCGTTATTAGCAGTGTCTTTAACCACATCGGTTGTGTTGACGGCTTCATCACTCAACATAATCGCAGCGCCAACCAGTAACAGTGCCAACACAGCCGCGATGGAACCATATTTAATCAGCTGTTTCCGGGTATCGTTCGGCTTGCTCGCAGACGTTGTTTGTGAGGGTTTTGCTGTTGAAGATTTCGCAGCAACAGGCACGGCTTTTGACACTGGCTTTTGCGGCTCAACCGTGCGGTTCTCACCTGATTTTTCCTTCTTGTCTTCAGTTGCTAATGGCGATTCTGCTTGCACCGGTAATTGCTCAGCAACTGCTGGCTTTGCTGCCGGTTGTGTTTTTTGTTGCTTGCTTTCTTGTTTGCTGGCAACCACCGGCTTGTTTGTTGGCGGCAAGTCAGTGCTCGATTTACCGGTTTCAAGTACCACCACGTTTTTCACCGCTGGTTTTGCCACCGGCTCGCTAGCCGCCGGTTTAACGTCAGCGTTTGCTTTTTTTGTTGCGGCACCGTCCTGTGAGACCTTGCCTTCAGGGTTAATCCACGGGAAATTTTTTTCCAGTACTTTGCTGGCTTGGCTATTATCCTGCTGCGCTATGTCACGGTTTACAATGGGCACCACGCTGTCTTTCATACGCTCCAGCACCATTTCATCGACCAGTTCAACATCAATTGTGTCTTGCTGGTCGGCAAACCCGTAGACCAGTACGGTTTCACATAACAGGTTGATTAAGCGCGGGGTTCCGCCACTGTAGTTGTGGATGCGTTCACAGGCGGCTGGGGTGAAAATATCTTTTTTCGCGCCAGCGACCGTTAATCGATGCTGGATGTAACCACAGGTTTCGAGCACAGATAGTACGTCGAGGTGGTAATCGACACCGATGCGCTGTGCAAATTGCTTCAAATCAGGCAGTCGTAAGGTTTCTTTTAGCGCGGGCTGACCAGCCAGCATGACCTGCATTAACTGGTCTTTTTCAGAGTTCACATTAGACAGCATGCGCAGTTCTTCCAGCGCATCAGCCTTCATGTTTTGCGCTTCATCAACAATCAACAACACTGTACGGCCATTGGCGTACTCTTCGATGAGAAATTCCATGAACAACTGGTGCATCTCAACTTGCGTCAGATTAGGGCGATGCAGATTAAAAACTGACAATACCCAATCCAGTAAACCGCCGAAAGACTGATGTGTATTGGTTATTAAACCAACCGTAACGTTATCTTCAACACGTTCTAGCAAGGCACGCAAAATGGTTGTTTTACCAGAACCCGCCTCACCACTGATGACACAGAACCCCACTTGATTGAGTAGACCATACTCAAGTAAGGTAAGGGCCGCCTGGTGTTTTTTACTTAAATATAAAAACCCGGGGTCAGGTAACATTGAGAACGGTTTTTCCTTAAAACCGTAAAACGCTTCGTACATAATATTTTTAACCGGTTATCCCAACAATATCAATATATTATAGTGATGTTGAGTAAAATAAATGAGTTTCTTAACGTCGATATTTATTCTATTGTGATATGTGATGGTTATTATAGACAATTTAAACAACTCACAGACAATATTCGACATTTAAAACCTGACGGAACTTTACATGAACCAACAAACTGAAAATCAGCCGGACAAAGAGATGAACGAAGATGAACGCATGGAAGAACTTATCCTGCAGGAAAGCATTGTCAGTGCTGCTGGGCTGAATTCCGAACAGGTGCTGATTGGTATCAAGGGCGATCCTTCCTTGCGTGAAAGCGCCGCCTTAAGAAAGCGTTATGACAGTAAGGTTGATAGCCTGTTTGATACACTGGAGCCGAATTTGGAAGACATTATGCTGAACCGTGGTATCTACCGGTTCTTCCTGGGTTTTAACAGCGGCGAAATTCGCACTAATTCTGTTTTTGATCCCTTGCGTCAGGAAATTCATGATGCCGAAAAAATTGCCAATACAGACTATATCAACCGCCACTTCCCAAAAATTGAATACGATGAAAAAATCGCCTTAATGCGCCAATTATACGGCTGTCTGCGTGGCAGTGAACATTACAAAAGCATCCCCGGCTACTGGCAGAACATCCTCAACCGGCGCTCCCAGAACTGGAGACCGCTAGAACCTGAAAACATTGTCAGCATTCTTTCTACCGTACGAAAACTGCGCGAAATCGATGGCTATTATCTACGCAATATTACGTTATGCATTGTGCAGGGCATTGTCAGAATGCAGTTTAATTGCGACGGCACGCAGATTATTGATGCCCATAACTTCAAGCATTTTCTGGAAGAAAATTTATAATAAGAGACCTTTGCACGATAAAATAAAATGATTTTGACAACCAACGTAAGCATTAAAAACACTATTTTCCGCAAATGCACGCGAATAAACGCAAATACAAACCTTTTTTAATTTTTTATTGCGTTTATTCGCGCCAAAGGCACTAGTGGTATTTCTCGGTTGTAATATGCCCCGGATCTCGTCGCCGGTGTTTTCGCAGGCTGCGTTCTTCTAGCAGTTCCGTCACGCCACTGATCATTGCCGAATTACCACACATCATAACGTGACAATGTTGGTTGAAATCGATGGCGGCAGTTTGTTCAAAGGAGCCATCTTCTATGCTGTCCGTCATGCGTTGATTCATCGCGCCAGCGACTTTCTCGCGGGTAATAAACGGCACAAACGCAAACTGAGCCGTATGCTGTTGTTCGATACTGGCTATCTGCTCCCGATACGAAAGCTCGCTAGCATCGCGCACCGAGTAGCCTAAAACAACTTTTTCAAATCGTTGCCACACTGCCTCACTTTTCAAAATAGAAAGAAACGGGCCGACACCGGTTCCGGTAGCCAGCAACCACAAGTTTTTACAGGCAGGCAGTTCGCTGATGGTTAAAAAACCATTGGCTCGGTCCGTTACAAAGATTTCATCGCCAACATCGAGCGCCGCCAGTTTTGGCGTTAACGGCCCTTCTTCTACGATGTTAAAATAAATTTCCAGATACTCGTCATTGACAGTGTTAACCAATGAGTAAGGTCGTGCGACACGTTCACCGTCTATATCCAGTGCCACCCGCACAAACTGACCCGACTCGAATGCATTAAATTTACAATCAATCAGCAATGAGAACAAACGTTCATTCCACTGTGTTTTTCCACAGATTTTACCCTTTAGCCAATCCGCCATATAATCACCCTGTTTTCTATCAATGTACTATTACAACCTGCATGAGGCCTTTGCACGATACAGTCACGAGTAAAAGTGTCTAAAATTTCACTGCTTATCGTTAGAAAACTTGCTAATAGCTCGCTATTATCCGCGTTTCCTGCCTCAATCAGCAAAATTTTAGCCTTTTTTCCTTTCGCGCCTGTATCGTGCAAAGGTCTCATACTACAAATTAAACCATTACCGTTTGAAAATAAACCCACATATGTTTCAATTACATGTACAACTTGAAAACGACTGTATCGTGCTTGGCAAATTCGAGCTGTGCCAACTGTTATTGCTTAATGATGCAAACTACCCATGGTTTATTCTGGTGCCCGAACGCGAAAACCTTACTGAAATATACCAATTGTCGCACACCGAGCAGCAACAATTAATGCACGAATCGGGACTATTCAGCCAGTGTTTACAACAGGTTTTTTTGCCCGACAAGCTCAATATTGCCGCACTGGGCAACGTGGTAGCGCAACTGCATATTCATCATATCGCCCGATTCATCACCGATGCTAGCTGGCCAGCGCCTGTCTGGGGTGCAGTAAAGCCGATCCCATACACACAAGAGCACAAAACACACAGAAAAGATCGGGTTATCGACTGGTTAGAAAACCGCCATGAAGCAGCCTTCCACCGCATATACCCAGAATAATTAATTTAGCCCGCACAATAATTCTCGGATATAATTCTGCTATAATTCATAGTAATAATCCAAAACGATCATTGACTCACAAGGACTGAACAAGCCATCAGCAGCACTAAACCATACTCTGAATCAGCGAATAGACCAATCCATCTTATATCTTCATTATGACTTTATTTAAATACTCAGCAGACCGCTTACCCGTTTTTATTATCATTTTACTTTTTGCACTCGACATTATCGCGTATCTACTGATTGATAATGTCTGGTTACTGATTGCATACTGGTTAATTATGATTGCGCCAAAAGGGGTTGTTTGCGCGTGGAACCATCACCACCAACACCTACCCACCTTTAAAATCACCGCGCTGAATTACTTACTCGAACAGATGTACGCATTACAAACCGGTGCCACCACCAAATTGTGGGTGCTGCACCACGTACTGGGGCATCACCATCATTACCTGGATCAAACGAAGGACGAAAGTCGTTGGAAAGATAACAAGGGTAGTATTATGAGCCGTCTTAGATATTCTCTTGAGGTCACACTGACTGCTTATTACCGTGGCTATCAGGTAGGCAAAAGACACCCCCGACCGTTAAAAATATTCTTAATCGGCACCGCCGTAACCATACTGGTACTCGTTCTACTAACTATTTATCACCCGCTGCCCGCATTGTTCATTTTTATAATCCCGATGATTAGCAGCCTTTTTTTAACTGCCTGGGTAACCTATGCACACCATGCTGGCCTAGATGTTGATAATGACTTTGAAGCGTCCTACAACATTATGACGCCAATCTATAACAAGCTGACCGGCAATCTCGGCTACCACACAGCACACCACCACAAACAGGGTTTGCACTGGTCATTATTGCCTGCATTACACGAAAAAATTAAAAACAAGATTCCGGCACACCTTTATAAAACCGAGCACTTTGGCTCTGGCTTTTTAAATACCTAGGAATCTGATGGCTAGGAGTCTGACGAACTGGCCTGCCGGCTTTTCTTTAGTTGGCCACGTTTATTCTTAGCATTTAACCGCCGTAACTTTGAGGCTTTTGTTGGCTTGGTTTTCTTACGTGCTTTGCGAATATTTAAGGCTTGCGCAATAAATCCCTGCAACCGCACAACCGCCAACTGCCGATTCTGCAACTGGCTTCGCGTCTGCTGTGACTTAATAATAAAGACCCCATCCTTGGTCACCCGTTGATCATTCAATGCCAATAAACGCTGTTTAATACTCACAGGCAAACTGGATGCGACAATATCAAACTTTAGGTGAATCGCTGTCGAAACTTTATTGACATTCTGACCACCCGCGCCTTGCGCACGAATCGCCATCATCTCAATTTCAACATCCGGTATATTTAAATGTTTGACGCGCATGAATTATGTTCTGCCTATGAGTCTGTCTATG
>CAZYYW010000097.1:0-1820 GCA_964651445.1 uncultured Thiotrichaceae bacterium | reverse complement strand
CTATGAGTCTGTCTATGCATTATAATGCATAGACAACCGGCAACAAGACAATACACAAAAAATTTAAATGCTCACCGATTTAAAACCACTGCCAGAAAACACCGCTCCGCTTACTGCCTCGCAGCAACAGGAAGTGATTATACAAACAAATATTTATATAAAGCAGGCGACTGAACTTTATAATTTAAAATATAAAAAAGTCGATATTACTTTTGATTTAAAAGGACGCAGTGTTGGTATGTATCGTATTAAACATCGTAGGCAACGATTTTTTTTACAGCAAGAAAGAGAAATACGGTACAACCCTTTTATCTTTGCAAAATTTTATGAAGATAATTTCACAACCACTATCCCACATGAAGTTGCGCACTTCATCACTGATATAATTTATGGATTAAAAAATATAAAGCCGCATGGCAAAGAATGGAAAGCAGTAATGCACGATTTTGACGCAGATGCCAGCGTTACGGCGAATTACGATCTCTCCGGCATTCCATTAAAAAAGCAATCAAAATTCACTTATGTATGTGAATGTCGCGAGCACCAGTTAAGCACAACACGACACAATAAAATCAGAAACCGACGCTTTCAGTACTATTGCAAAAACTGCAAACAACTGCTGCAAGCTAGAAAGATCGGTTGAAACGGTTAGGGTTCTTCACCATAATCAATGGTAATTTCTTCGTCGGCATGAATGTCACGCATTGCGTATAGTTCAAAATCAACAAACTCTGCCTGCGGTTTTCCGCTATGGTTAATATAGCGCAGCAAATTTTTCCCGTCACGACCGACCCACACGTCGTCATATTTTTCTACCCATAGTACATGGTCGCCATTATCACTAACCACAGGGCCATCATACTCGCCCATATAATCGCCTTGTTTTATTTCTCCACGAGAAAACAAGCCCGCACCGTGGATACTGGATTGTTTTTTATAAAATAATTTGTCTAGTTGTTCTTCTGTTAACATTATGCATTTACTCGTAAAGCAATTTATTATATAGCGAAGCAAGCTCTGATTAAGTCATGAGCCAACATCAATGTTTTCGTAGGCTAATGCAAAGCGATAGCCAAGCCCAAACATATGGCACAAGCGGTGACTATCGGCGGGTTACGCATAACGCTCATTGTCTGTAAAAGCTGTTTGATTTAATGCTGATGACCGTGTGGCCCATGCACATGTCCGTGTTCAATTTCTTCTGCTGAGGCTTTTCGCACATCAACGATTTTGACATCAAAATTTAATTCCACACCGGCAAGCGCATGGTTGCCATCTATCACCACAACATCATCCTTTACCTCTACCACGGTAACGACAACCTCTTCACCTTCTGGGCTTTGTGCGTGAAACTGCACACCGACCTTGATTTCCTCAGCGCTGCCAAACATGTCTTTTGGCACTTCCTGAATTTGGTCTTCCCGCTTTTCACCGTAACCGTCAGCAGGCGAAATTTTAACACTCAGCTCATCACCGACCGACTTGCCAGATAAGGCATTTTCCAAGCCTGGAACAATATTCATGGCACCATGCAGGTACAAAAAGCTATCATCATCAGATTGATCAATCACTTTACCGTCATTGTCTTTAAGGATGTAATGCAGGGTTACTACAGAATTAGATTCGATTTGCATGCGCTTATTCTACCGTCATAAAAGGAGGCTAATTCTAACAGAAGCAGGTGATTTTGGCTGTAGCCAGTAGACTAAGATGTTACAAACTCCACGGCTGATTGCCGTAGTGGACACGTAAAAACACAATAACCGCAACAAACAATGCCACCGCCAATGTTATAGCTAAAGCGACTTTATCCATAATCA
>CAZYYW010000096.1:0-8154 GCA_964651445.1 uncultured Thiotrichaceae bacterium | reverse complement strand
ATAAAGTATAAAGTATAAAAATTCATTTAATTTCAAAAACCTGCCACATCGTCATAAATAACACCCATTATTGACTGTGCAAGCCAGCATTCGCGCGTTAGACTGACTCGTACCTTAAGGAGACTCTGATCAAGCCCAATAATTTCAGGCTTGCTAAAAGCGTCGATATTCTCCCCGAAGATCCCCGCAATAGAATAACTATTACGGCTCACTTCGTGAATAATACCGACACTTTTTTCTGCGCCTGATTCTTATCGACTTAATCAGAGGCCCCTTAAAGGATATGCCAGCTTTACTTAGCGGCGGATTAACGAACAATATTCGCCTATCGGTATCAGTAGCAAATACACTGAATACTTTTTTCATATCCTGACTGATGTAGTAGAAGACCCTGACAGATTGCAGCCAAAGCTAACGAACCCGTAAGCCTAGGTAAGTTCAGGAACGTACCACTTATTACGGAGTATTGAATGCGCGCTTGCAAGAACTGTAAAGAAAAAAAACTTTGTGACGAGTTGCCCGGCATCTGCTTGAAGCTACCCACTATCCTTAGCGGAGCCATTGCTGTTCTCGTGGTGGTATTATTTTTTAACAGCACACTGTAGCCGTCTTTTTTCAATGCCTTTTTTCAATGCCTTCATTCAGCACATTCGTTGTGGAAGCTCGCTGTAAAAATTTATTCTGAACAATCTAAAATAAAGCTATAATCATCGGCAATGAAAATCATAGAAGTCATTGCCGAAATCGGTCACCGTGACACCATAGTCGGCATCGCTGAACAGCAGCAAGTCGAAGATATATGGTTCACTCAAAATAATGCAGACGGTAGAATTGTTGCCCGCCTTTTAGTCAGCCCCGAAAAACGCCAAAAAGTTTTAGACTCTCTACAAACAATTTTTCATAACGCTGAAAACTACCGCATATTAATTATCCCATTGGATACCGCCTTGCCCAAACCCGTTGTGGCAAAAGACGCGATAACGGAAACGCTTAGCGAGGAACAACAGGCGGAAGAAAAACTAAAAGAAAAAGAAAGGAAAAAAGCCGCATTAATGACGACCCGTGAAGAAATACTGGCGCAGGTAGAAAAAGATGCTCAGCTTAACGACAATTTTATTTTACTGGTTATTCTCTCTGCAATTGTTGCTGCCATTGGCTTGCTGGAAAACAATCTTGCGGTAATAGTCGGCGCTATGGTTATTGCACCATTATTAGGCCCTAACCTTGCTTTTTCACTAGGTGCCTCGTTAGGTGAAAAAAAGCTCGTTATCGAGGCATTAAAAACCATTTTTGTTGGCGTTGCTATAGCCATTTTATTTTCGATTGGCATTGGCCTGCTCTGGCCTGGTGATTTTGACAGCATGGAACTAATGGCGCGCACTGATGTAGCTTACTCTAGCACCGCCATAGCATTAGCCTCAGGTGCTGCCGCATCACTGTCGCTGGTTAGCGGCACATCCGGTGTGTTAGTCGGCGTTATGGTGGCAGTTGCTTTAATGCCACCTGCCGTTACCATTGGCTTGATGCTAAGTATTGGTGAATACAATCACTCGCTAGGGGCGGCACTGTTGCTTGCCGTTAACATCGTCTGCATTAACTTATCATCCAAACTGGTATTCTTATTTCGAGGCATCAAACCCCGAACATGGTTGGAAGCCCATAAAGCAAAGCAGTCTCGCTTACTCTATATTGGAATTTGGGTAATACTGCTGGCCGTTTTAATTGTCGCCATTTATTTCAGACACAAAACGCAAACCTGACGAGCATCACACTTGTCCGTGGCTACTTAGTCACTTCAATTAAGTAATTCACTCGTAACGTACCTTCTACCGTAGTGCGCACAGGACCATCTCTGCGCAAGCGTCCTGGCTCTCCTGAATCGTCCCAAACCAAAGGACGGGTTGTGTAATTGATGAAGTTCGGGTTGTTTGCCGTGGTTGCAAGCACCGAAATAATCGCAGCTTCATGTTCTGTTCTAAGCTGTATGGCATTCAATGTCCAAATACCGGCATCATCGCGGCACAGTTCTGCCTCATCGGTATTCGCAAAATTCGCTTCACCGCTATAAGGATAAGCCACTCTGTTGTAGAAGCCACCGTCTAATGTTTTATTCTCATTGTATTCATAAGCGATAAAAGTTATCGGATAACAACGAGCTTGTGCCGGCAAATTGCGACTGAAAGTTGCACCACCCGTAACAGGGTTAATGGTATAAACCCCATCTCCATTAGCATCGGTAAAAGTATCAACAAAGACATCGATCTCAGCGCAACTGCTCTCTAACGGGCTTGGGCGACGAACATACTTTGTTGGTAACGATGCCAAGGTTTCATACATCAGGTCATCACTAAAATCGGCTGGCGCTCTGACTCGATCACGATAGCTACCACAAATATATCGGAGTTGGTTTGATGCCAAACCTGGGCGCGGTATTATCACACTGTCACCGAATTTCATTGACCAATCGAGGGTGAAAGCGCCGTCCCCAGCACCCAGTGGATGCGAAAGGACATTTCCTACATCGTTAGCATCAACCGCATCGGTTACATAACCGTGGATGTTTGAAGGTCTGGCAAAGCGTTCAAGCCAGCAATTAGCTTCTACTCGCCTTGGAACCGATTCTGTAGCAGGGCAGTCACTATAAAAAAACCGCTCAGGATACGTTACTGTGACGCGATCAGTAGAATCTTGATATTCGGCAACGGATTTTTTCACTAAGGTAGTTCCATCATAAACTGAACCATATGCTGCATTTCTAAAGTGACCATCCACTGTACTTATAAATGCAAAACCTTCCGATATAAATATTTCATTATACTCAGCGGAATATTCAATCTTTTTTGCCGGATCACTTAGCAGAGTACGAAAATCCGTCACTGTTCTGACATTTGTCAATGCGGTATTGTTAGTGCCATCTCCGGGCAATACATGAATAGTGACTCGCTCAAGATCCGCACTGGCAAACACTGCCTTTTTTGACCGCACGTAGCTGCCATTAATCTGTAGGTAAGCAATATATTTATGGCGACTGCCTGTGGTTATTTGCACAGGGTCAACAAAAGTTGTGTTTAACGCACCTGGTATGCTCGCGCTGATCTCAACTAACGTCCAATTACATGCTGTGCCACAGGTTAGCGTCTGACCCAGTATGACGGGGGCAAAATTTAGCGGTGCAGATAAAGGTTCCGGATGTGAGCCGGTAGCATTGTCCGTTATGTGGCGATAGATGTGAATACGGTAATCATTAATACCATTGCCCGCCACACCAACACCTGCTTCTGTCACATCCAGCACTTCGTATGTTATGTTGATATTTGTCGGAACACTTGCAGGGTTGCTCAGCACTGCTGATAAGCTTGCAATATCCAGGTCATCATATACATTTGGCGCAAAATCCGTGCCTGTCAAATCATCAATAAAATCCCCTAGTCCATCGCCATCGGTATCCTTGCTTTGTGGATTTCGTTTCAGGCGGGAATCAGCCGTTAATATATTTGCCTCTGCTAAATCACTCAGTCCATCGGCATCGGTATCACTTAACAACGGGTTAGAAGTAACGGTTTTTATAACGGCAGACCCCGATTTTTCAAGGTAGCTAACTTGCCAACCGTTGATTTCAGCACCGTCATCAAGGCCATCACCATCGGTATCAGCATTGTTAGGATTAGTGCCATACACCAGTTCAGCACGATTACTGATGGTATCCTGGTCATCATCCAGCAGATACGCCAGATGTAAGATATCACCGCCACGAATAATTATCTGCGCGAGGTCATAACTGGACACAATATTATTCACGTTAGAATTAACCGACTGCACTCGGCTCTTATCACTCGGTGTCGTGTAAACCGTTGTAGTCATGTTATCGTTACCGCTTTGTGCGCCATGCAACATCACCCAGCGCCCCGCAGGTTCATTATTGCTCACACCCGCTACATCGGTCAGAAAACCATCCGTCGAATCAGTATTAGTCTCCAACCGTAATACATTTTGCAATACATCAGCAATGCTGATACCCGGTGCATTCGGTTTAGCATTGGTAGCAATCATTAAACGCAATGTACTTAAACCATTGAGCCCTGCAAAATCGACCACGACGAGTGCATTTTGCGCCTGCATGGCGGTGTTATTAAACGTGTAAGAAACACCATTTTCATCCAGCATATCGAATACTGCCGGACGAATAATTAAACCCTGTGAATTAGCCAGCAGGCTTTTTGTGGTGTCGATACTCAGATCGCTCGTTACAAAATTAAGCTGACCTGATGCCTCATTTGGCGCTAGCGTAAATGATGGGAAGCCACCTGCATTATCAAAGGCTAGATTTCCTATAGGTATCACCGGATCGGGAAGAGATAAATCCAGATAAACGGCCGACAGAAAGAGATTGTTTAAGGTATAACTGATATTACCGCCATTGTTAACTTGCACCGCTATCGCCAAACCACCACCGGATGTGGAAACTTCATTCGATTCTTCGAAGGATTCACCTTGTTCCAACGCTGTCGAATTTTCCTGCGTCTGTTCCTCTGTCCAAGACTGTGTATTTTCCTCGCCAAAAGCAACCGTGCCGGAATAACTGACCGTGGCTGTAACACTGGATTTTGCGCCAGAGGTGGCGCCAATTTCCACCCCTGCCAAAACTGCGACTTGAACACCAAAGGTATGCGAATGTTCAAAACTGGTGGTCTGCTCCAGCGTTTCACTACTGGTCACCGCCTGCGAGGATGATTGCGAACGGTTGGTAGAAACGGATGAGGACACACCCTCTGTGGTCGTATAGTTCAGTGAAATTACAGGCGCACTGGTAAGTTGTACATCAATTTGTGGAATATCGGCAATCAATGGATTGAAGCGAAGATTGTTAACCGATGCATCAAAACCGAAAGTAATCACTTCTTTGTGATCACTGAAACCATCAGCATCGGTATCACTCAATATTGGCGAAGTACCGTATTTATTTAGTTCATCTAAATCAGTGAGGCCGTCACTGTCGCTGTCTTTATTAGCATCTTCTTGCGAAACAACCTGAATAGTGACGGTGCCTGTGGCGACATTGCCTTCATCATCGGTCACTTCAAACGCAAAGCTGTCATCACCAACAAACCCGTTGTTAGGCGTATACATGAGCGTTGGATTCACACCTGAAAGCATCCCCAATAAAACACCGTTTACCGGCTGTGTCGTTATTATGAAGTTAAAAGACGCACCTCCCTGACCTTCAAGATTTATGCTCAATGCTGTATCTTGAGCAATGGCAAAACGCTGACTGTTAGCTGAGGCAGTGGTTGCCGAAACTGTGACCACCGGATCTTCGGCAACCACAGCAGTGTCCCCGCCACACGCTTGTAAAGCAAACGCCAATGAAATTGCGAACAGTATTTTGAGTGATGTCATTTTTTTACCTTTTACACAGCTAGAGTAGTTACATGAATATATACAAGTCTAGGCACTGATCGACGATAAAGGTATTTACTTTAGTTAGTTTTTATTGTTTACTTTAGTTAGTAATTCTGTCTTTTATAACTAAACTTACACCTATATTTTGATTCAGAGGTTCCCCATTTTGCATTTACTACTCGCCGATGATCACGGTCTATTCCGCGACAGTATGGCAGTCTGGCTTAAACAACTGGATGAAAATATAATGATTGATTTCTCAGACAGCCTAGACAGTGTCAACAAAAATCTACAACAGACTCATTATGACCTGCTGATGATGGATCTGGGGATGCCCGGTATGCAGGGCGCAGTTAGTATCAAACAGGTTTGCTCTCAACTACAGAACACGCCGCTGTTAGTGGTTTCTGCCAATGAAAACTCGCTGACTATTCGCAACTGTATTGATGCAGGAGCGTCAGGTTACGTCACCAAGTCATCACCAGGAGAAGTCATCTTGGTTGCGGTGAAACGAATTTTATCTGGTGGCAACTATCTTCCCGACAATTTTAATAACGCCCGTATTGTAGCCTTATCTGACAAGCAAAAAGATATTCTTGCCTGCCTTGCGGAAGGTTTAAGCAATAAAGAGATCGCGGAAAAAATGTACCTTTCAGAAGGCACGATAAAACAATACATCACCAAATTACTGCGTTTATTGAACGTTGATAACCGCACACAAGCTGGGCTAAAAGCACGTGAGCTGTTAGGGATACTCTGATTAAGTTAATTAATTTCAGGCGCAGGGAAATTGGACTTGATCAGAGCATACTTAGGTATCGGTAGCGCCTAAACCGGCAAGTTTAAAGATTGTGGCACGCAACATATCGGGGCGTACCGGTTTGTGTAAAATATCACATCCCTGACTGAGCACTTTTTCTTCTATCCGTTTACTGGTATCTCCACTGACAATTAGTGCGGGTATTGTCGTGTTAAAACGCTTACGCATTGCGTCAACTACCGCCAGCCCAGTTTGCTTTTCACGTAAACGATAATCACACAGAAGCACATCAGGTGTTTGATAATCAAGGGTATCGAGCTCCTGTTGCAATGCATGCAAACTGTCGGCTACCAGTAATTCACAGCCCCATTGCAAAAGCAAAGTGCGCATGGCATTGCGTATCTCAGCCTCGTCATCCACCAAAATGATAAATAATCCAGCGATATCAAGTTGCTGTGGGCGAACGTTCGGAATACCTGAAACTTCGGCAGCTTCGGCAAGTGGTAAACAAAGCTTAAAGCAACTGCCCTTACCAAGGGTACTTTCAAGCTGAAGTTCGTGATGTAATAAGCTTACCAGTCGTTTGACGATTGCTAGCCCCAAACCTAAACCTTTGCTTCTATCTCGCTCAGGATTTTTTAGCTGATAAAATTCTGAAAAAATCTGTTGTTGATCCTGCAAAGGAATGCCCACGCCATCATCACACACAGAAACATTTACTTGCTGTCCAAATTTTTCTGCTTTTAGCAAAAGTTTGCTACCATGGCTGTGCATACAGGCGTTAGTAACCAGATTTCGAAATACCCTAGCCAACATCAACACGTCACTATCAACCGTCAGGTTGGCAACCTGCACCTCGATTGACATTCCTGCCAGACCTGCCTGCTTTTGATATTCATCGCGGATTGTATTTAGCAGACCAGCAATGTCAAATGCAGCACGATCAATGACGACCTCGCCTGCATCCAGCCGAGAAATATCCATCAGTGCCGTTAATAGTTCATTTAAAGAGGCACTGGACTGCTGAGCTTTTTCCAACAATTGAATTTTTTCTTTATCCGTCAACAGATTTTTCAAGGCTCCAAGATAAAGATCCATGGCGTGTAATGGTTGACGCAAATCATGGCTGGTGGCAGCTAGAAAACGTGATTTATCGGTATTAGCGGTTTCGGCAATACTCTTTTGCCGCTTAAATTTTTCCAGCAGTGCTAGATTTTCGAAGCGTAGCCGTATCGACTCCGAAGCATTGCGATTAGAAACAAATGAAAACCCCAAATTTGCGACTGTAAATACCACGACCATATAGCCGATTAGTACAAAAACATCGTCAGGCTGCATTAATAACACAACAGCTAGCAATGACAGTGCTGGCACACTAAAACCAAAAAATGCTGGCAGAAATACAGACAAACCTGCGAGAGCGCCTGAGGTCATACCGGTTAACGCCAGCGCGACCAGTAAGACACTGCTTATATCATTCAAATCCATGAATAAAAAAGCAAGCATCCCCCAGGTAATACCTGAAAGCATCGCTGAAAACGCAAACACCAAACCCCATTTTACCAGTACCGTTCCCTGTGGTTTAACATGATTGAATGACTTTACCAACATCACTCGTGCAATAGTTAACGATAAATTAACAAGCACCCAGGCTATCAGCAAGTGCTGGTCGGATTTCCCCCAGAAAAATATGGCTACAATTGCCATCACCCCCAGTATGCCAACAAACATAAAAGGGGATTGTTGAAACACCGCCCGTATCTGTTGGTGATGAATCGGTGTATCAAACCTATTGATAATACTTTTCATTATTTCTTACCAATTATTTCTATGGATTTTGCCGCTGCGGCAAAGCCAAAACTGGCCGTCACCATCACCGACGAACCGTAACCAAAACTGCAATCCAATGAAAGACCTGCAACCCCTGGCTTTTGATAACCCACATTGCCATCTTTGTCTGGGTAACGTTGTTGCTCAGTGGAATAAACACAGGG
>CAZYYW010000095.1:0-8463 GCA_964651445.1 uncultured Thiotrichaceae bacterium | reverse complement strand
CACAGAGACCACAGAGACCACAGAGACCACAGAGCGTGCTTAAAGTTAACACGACGACCACTGCTACAGCAGTGTTGCTGATAAACTTCAATAGCATCAAGTTGGTGAATCTATTAAACCTTATAAACGATAACTCTGTGAGCTCTGTGGTCTCTGTGTCTATAAAAAATAACGGGTTAGCCACTCGATATGGCATAGACCCGTTTTATTGAACAATGATATGCAGCGATTCAGATGCGAGTAAGGTAGAGTCAAGATACGACTAAGGCAGGGCTAAGGACCGGGCAGAGAATATGCAAATAACAATATGTTAAAAATTCTGACTTTTATCGCCATTGGTGGTGCCTTGGGTGCAGTCATGCGGTTTTTGTCGCAGATAGCGGTTCACGAATTTTTCGGAAAAACATTTCCTTACGGCACACTGTTTGTTAATGTGGCGGGCTCGTTTTTAATGGGGCTGATGGCTATTTTTCTGGTAGAAAAATTTAACCTGAGTGCAGAATGGCATCTTGCTATTTTGGTTGGTGTGTTAGGTTCGTTCACCACATTTTCAACCTTCTCAATGGAAACGCTGGTATTGCTAGAGCAGGGTGACGTAGTGAAAGCCATGGCAAATATCTCATTGAATATTATATTATGCATCGCTGCGGTATGGGCGGGTGCTTTTTTTGCTAAGCAGTTTGTTTAAACTGTATTCTTTTCATCCTATTTGTTAACCATTTTGAATAAAAATTATGTTAGATCCAAAACTTATCCGCTCTGATTTAAAAGCAGTTGCCGAGCAACTGAAAAAAAGAAACTTCGAACTTGATGTGGCAACCATAGAAAGCCTTGAAAGCAAACGTAAAGCCTTTCAGGTAAGCAGCGAAAGTTTACAGAATGAACGCAACATAAAATCCAAATCCATTGGTCAGGCGAAAGCCGCTGGCGAAGATATTAAACCACTGCTCGCGGATGTCGCAAACTTGGGCGATAAACTGGATTCTGCCAAATCCGATTTAGCCGAGGTACAGCAAAAAATCGATGCCATCATGATGGGGATTCCTAACTTGCTGCATGAAACAGTGCCGTTAGGAAAAAGCGAAGATGACAATATAGAAGTTCGACGTTGGGGTGAGCCGCGTGAATTTGATTTTGAAGTAAAAGATCATGTTGACCTTGGTGCCATAAATGGCTGGCTGGATTTCGATGTCGCAAGTAAATTAACCGGCTCACGTTATGTGGTTATGCACGGTCAAATGGCGAAACTGCACCGTGCATTAATCCAGTTTATGCTGGACGTTCATACCAATGAACACGGTTATACAGAAGTTTATGTGCCCTATATTGTCAACAGTGAAAGCCTTCGTGGCACTGGGCAACTGCCCAAGTTTGAAGAAGACCTGTTTTGTGTCGATAAAGAAGCAGGGCATTATCTGATTCCTACCGCTGAAGTACCGGTGACCAATATCGTGCGTAATGAGATTGTGGACGCCGCAAAGTTACCGTTAAAGTTAACCAGTCATACCCCTTGTTTTCGATCAGAAGCCGGTTCGTACGGCAAAGATACCCGCGGTATGATACGCCAGCACCAGTTTGATAAAGTTGAAATGGTGCAAATGGTGACACCAGAAAATGCATGGCAAACACTGGAAGAATTAACCTTGCATGCCGAATCTATTTTACAAAAACTCGAATTGCCCTATCGCACGGTCATATTATGCAGCGGCGATGTTGGTTTTTCTGCTGCCAAAACCTACGATCTGGAAGTATGGTTGCCGGGTCAGCAAGCCTATCGTGAAATATCATCCTGCAGTTGTTTTGGCGATTTTCAGGCACGTAGAATGCAGGCACGTTGGCGCAACCCTGAAACCGGTAAACCAGAGCTATTAAACACAGTGAATGGTTCAGGATTAGCCATCGGTCGAACGTTGGTGGCGGTGCTGGAAAATTATCAGCAGGCGGATGGCAGCATTTTAATTCCTGATGCCTTAAAACCTTACATGGCTGGCTTGGACAAACTACAGGCTTAATCGCTGTCTGGTTTCACCTTCCTGCTGTATAGGCGAAGTCAATAACACACTACAGTAAGAGGGTATTGCCGTCGATATAAATCCAAGAACGAAGCTGCAAACATGTTGTCAGTAAGTAAACAAATTTTTCTGAGCGATGAAAACCAGCAAATAGCCTTTGCCGCAGGTGTAGCAAAACACCTGACGACCTCGTTCGTGATGTTGCTAAAGGGTGACTTGGGGGTCGGAAAAACAACCTTTGCCAGAGGTTTTATTCAGGCAAGCGGGTTTGATGGTGTGGTTAAAAGCCCGACATACACCTTGGTAGAGCCGTATCCCATCAGTGATGATCGCATGTGTTATCACTTTGATCTGTATCGGCTGGTGGATCCGGAAGAACTGGAATTTACCGGAGCCAGAGATTATTTCAACAATACTGATGTCTGTTTAGTTGAATGGCCAGAAAAAGCGCAAGATTTTTTGCCCCCCGCAGACTGGATTTGTGAGTTCAAGCATCATAATGAGGGGCGAGATTTAGTGATTACCGCTTCGTCAGAAAAAGGTGAAAGCCTGATGTTACAGGTGTTTTCTGATTATTAACTGTAACAAAGTAACGTATCTATCTAAAAAATATAAAAAAACACTTGCAAAATATTTTTATTTTGCCACAATAGCATTGAAGCAAGGTCTATGGATGTAACAATAATGAGTTCGATGACAGTATGACAATCGCGTGATGGAAACATAATGAATAAAAATGACCGTAGGAATTTTCTTAAAAATTTAGCTGGACTCAGTGGTCTTGCTGCGTCTGCTGTACCCAGTATCGCTTCGGCAAGGTTAAATACTCAAAAAACAGCACAGGTGAAAGATATTCGCCTTGCTAATAACAACGGTTACGTTCGTCTGGTTTTTGATCTTGATGGTATAGCCGATCATTCCATCTTTGCGCTGCATAACCCTGAACGGGTGGTGCTCGACATAAAAAGTACAAAAATGCCACATGGAATGGTCGATAGAATACAGGCTAATTCATTGATTCGCAGCGTTCGCAGTGGTGTCAGAAAAAATAAAGATTTACGGGTGGTATTTGATTTAAGCAAAGAAGTAAGCCCGCGTAGCTTTTTGCTTGCGCCATCAGGGTCTTCTGGCCATCGTCTGGTTATTGATTTACACAATAAAAAATCGACGACTGCTAAGCTTAAAACAAACAAAAAACGCGATGTCATCGTCGCCATTGATGCTGGACACGGTGGCCGTGACCCAGGTGCAACCGGTCGTTCTGGCACCCATGAAAAAACAATCACATTGCAAATAGCGAAACGACTGCAAAAAGAGATTAATGCCCAACGCGGTATGAAAGCGGTGCTTGTGCGTAAAAATGATCGCTTTATCCGACTACGTGAACGTATACAAAAAGCACGTAATTATCAAGCCGATATGATGATCTCATTACATGCCGACTCCTTTCCCGATCCGCGTGCGCGTGGTTCATCTATTTATGCGCTGTCGGTAGATGGTGCCAGTTCAGAAACCGCTAGGTTACTTGCTGAAAAAGAAAATGCCGTTGATTTACTGTTTGGTGATGTGAGCTTAGCCATTGAAGATCCAATGGTGAAAAAAGTATTGTTTGACCTATCGCTCACAGGCACAATCGAGTCTAGTTTAGATATTGGTAGCGAAATACTCGGTCAGTTAAAAACGGTTAGTCGAGTGCATAAGAAAACAGTACAGCAGGCAGGATTTGCTGTGTTAAAAGCACCCAATATCCCCTCCGTTTTATTGGAAACCGCTTTTATTTCTAATCCAAGAGAAGAGAGAAATTTACGCAGCTCCGCGCATCAGAAAAAATTGTCTAAAGCGATTACTCGTGGTGTGAATAAGTATTTTGCTCGTAAGGCACCGCCGGGTACCTGGCTTGCCTCCTTCGCTTGTGACTATGAAGTGTGTAGTGGTGATAGCGTTGCCTCTATTGCAAATAAACATGATGTAAACGAACGAGATTTGCGTACACGCAATGGCTTGTATGCTGATAACCTGATAGCAGGACAGGTGATAAAAATTCCAGTGAGTTAGAACGTTAAAAATAATAAAAATAAAACAACTCACGGATGCACTGCTAATGACCCTTTTTAGGGTCATTTTTTTGTCGACTAGAGAAAGCTTTTGGTACAAGTATCCACACCGTTATCGGCATTGTTATCAAGATCTTTAATGCTAATTAAAAGTCTGTTTATCTTTTTCTTATCAATTTATATAAACGCCCCACGTGTTTAGCACGAAAAATCTGTAGCAAAAAAAACCCATTGGCCATGATGCATTGTTCTTTTGTGACAGTTTGTCGCAATTTTTTTTCATTCTTTACAAAATAAATGTCTTGTATTTTGTTGAAAAAGTGACATGAAAATTTTGTTAAACGCCGAAAATCGACAATCAACGGTACATTAAGGTCGACCAACGGTAGTGGGTGGCAACATTTTCGAAATAATTGCTTAAAAATTGACATCGAACACACAAAAAAATGCGTTATTGAAAGTACTGTCATCCAGTTGACGTTATTGTCATGTTTTGACATCGAAATATAGAAAAATATTTGTTGTTTTTTCTTTGATATTCACCGGCTTAGCGTCTATTTTATAACTATTACAAACATTTACATTTACAATCATTTACAAAAAACATAAACAAGGATTATTTTCTGCAAACAAAAATCCTGTACTTGCGAATGCTTAAGTAAAGGTTTGATCCCTAAATGTAAAAAACATACCAAAAAAAGTACTGCGATATTTTACGATTAATGATTTCGATTATTTTTATATGAAGAGCTAAGTGACTTTGAAAGTAAACAATCACAATTTAACGAACGTTTTTGGCTACACGCTTTACGCAGTGCTGTGTGAGTTTGTCGTGCGTACTAAAAAAACCTTTGCTGTAAGGGGCATCGTTTTATTAAGCATGGTTTTTCCTTTTGCAGGATCAGGCTATGTTCATGCCGCCGCTGGTGACACTATCACTACAACGGCAACCGTTAATTACGTTATTGCCGGAGTACCAGGGTCAGATGTAGCGACGGCATCATTTATTGAAGACCGAAAAATTAATTTCCTGGTGAACCAACTTAACGGTGGTTCTGCGGTTCCTGTTATCAGCAACATGAACAATGCTGTTATGCAATTTAGCGTAATGAATAGCAGTAACATCGTTCACGACTTTATACTGGCAACGCTGAATACTTCTCCAAGTCCTTTTGCAACCCCCGTCGATAACTTTGACCCCTTAGCGGGAACACTACAAACTTTTGTTGAAAGTGGTGTCACCCCAGGTTATCAACCGGCACAAGACACAGCGGTATTTATCGATGAGTTAGCGATAAATGCCTCACGCATTGTTTATGTCCTTGCTGATATGCCAGCACAGGCTACCAACGACGTTGCCGCAATGGCACTGGTTGTTCAGGTAGCAGAAGGGGGTGCTATGGGTGTTGAAGGTGCCTTCATCAATGCGGATGACAATAGTCATGTCAGCCCGGCGGGCATCTTTAGCAATGGCGCAACCGTAATGCCTGCCGGCATAGCTAACTTTATTCCTGACTCATCACTGACCATGGAAACGGTATTTAATGATCCTGCTGGAATGAGTGCTGAGGATATCAGTACTAATGGTGCGCAAGATGTTAGCAGCAATGGTCAGCATTCTGATGCAGGTGCCTATCAGCTTATGTCGCCTGT
This sequence comes from uncultured Thiotrichaceae bacterium, assembly GCA_964651445.1. Classification (GTDB taxonomy): domain Bacteria; phylum Pseudomonadota; class Gammaproteobacteria; order SZUA-229; family SZUA-229. The sequence continues at coordinate 2,744 of CAZYYW010000095.1, read as the reverse complement.
GAACATCGTCAAAACAGTCACGGTTATCGATACACTGGGTGCTTTTGACCCACACCCCGGTGCCACCTTACGCTATCAGTTAGCGGTAACTGTGGCGGGTAACACGGCTGTTGATAATCTAATTATCAGTGACCTTATCCCCGCCAACACCACCTATACCGACAACTCTCTTTTACTGAATGGTGTTGCGCAAACGGATGTTGTTGATGCGCCAACCGACTATTCCCGTGCCATTGATATCTTAAGCAAGCCGGTGGCTTCCATTGAAGTTGATTTAAGCCAGGGCAATACCGTTGTTATTGCGCCAGGCATTACAAATATAATTATTTTTGAAGTGACCATTAATTGAGGAAAAACATGAAAAATTTCATAGCCAACATCAATCAAAAAATTCTGCTGACACTTTTACTTTCAGCCATGATGTTTTTTGCTACAGCAAATGCATATGCAGAAGACGGCGTTATTCGTTTTAGCAATAATGCTTTTAAGCAGGTGATATCAAAAGCCGCAGATGGTTCTGTGCAATACGATTACATCGAGCCGGGTCTGGTTTTGCCTGATGATGTTATTTTGTATGAAATTATTTTTGAAAACATATCCAATCAGAATGTTTCAGACATCGTTATTAACAACCCGATTGCAAACAATTCAAAGTACCGCAGTAATTCCGCTACAGGTGATTCTACCGAGATTACATTTTCAGTGGATGGTGAAAATTTTGCCGCTGCAGATGCATTGACGGTGAAAGATAAAAGTGGGAAAAGTTGGCAGGCAAAACCTGAGGAATACACCATGATTCGCTGGCTTTACAAAAAAACGTTGAAGCCAGGTGAAACAGGCAAGGTTACTTACAAAACAACCATTAAATAATCGTGAATGGTTATTAGTGAATAAATATGCGTAGTCAAACTCGACAATTTGTTTCTTATAAAGGGCCCGTTTCAAGCGGGTCAGTTGTCGTTTTTGGCTTTGATGAAAATATTGTGAATAAGCTAATAAAAGTTATGACAGGTTTTTCTTCTGTGCATTGCAGGGACGGGCCTACCATTTTCCACGTGCGTGACGGGCCACCTAGTATTACCGGCCCGCCAGGTGGAACTGGTCCGTCTCGATTCTCAGCTGAATCAGGTCCACCGAAAAAAGTTTGCTGATGGAATAGCGGCTGATAAAAAATCTTTAAGAAAAAAGGAAATGCAAAAAATTAACAAATTTATATCGCTTAAAGCGATAAAGATAACAGAGGTAAATATTATGAAAACAAGTAAACGTAACAAGCTATTAGGCTTGGCACTGGTGAGCAGTTGTAGCTTGCTTAGTGCAAATATGGCGCTTGCAGCAGCAGGCGATTCTATTGCTAACAGAGCGACGATTAGTTTCTCTGTTGGTGGTGCAACGCAAACTGATATCGGATCCTCACCTACGGGTAATACCAGCGGTGTGGGTACTGATACTGTCTTCCTGGAAGATCGTCTGATTAACTTCACGGTGGTACGAGGTGGTACAACAGGTGCTGCTATACCGGGTGGAACATTACAGGCGGTTGAGTTTGCCTTGACTAATAGTGGTAACGGTAGCCAAGGCTTTCTATTAAAAGGGTTGAATAATGCAGATGCAACCGCTGATCCATTTTCTGCGATGACCGATGAGTTTGAAGTAACGGCTATTCAAACTTTTGTAGAAAGTGGTGTAAATGCAGGGTTCCAAACTCTTGAAGATACTGAGGCTTTTGTTGCTACTTTAGCGAGTACTGCATCAGTGGTTGTGTACGTGGTTTCTACTATCCCATTAAACGATACGGCTGGCAATCCTTTGGTTAATACCAATGTTGCTGTAATGTCATTGGTTGCACAGGTAGCCATTGCAGGTAGTACGGGTATAGCGGCTGATGCAGTTGTTGCTGATGACAACGGTAATGCCAGTCCTGGTGGTACTGGGTTTAGCAATGGTTCAGAAGATGTAACAGCAGGTGTTGCTGCATCTATTGTTGATGATCCCCTTACTGAGCAGACTGTATTTAATGATGCAGTTGGTACCCAGGATGGTATCTCTGGTACAGATATTGCTCAAAATGCGCAGCATTCAGATAATAGTTCCTACACTATTGAGTCTGCAGCATTAACGGTTACAAAAACCAGCGTACCTATCTGGGATCCCGTCAATCTCGGCGTTAATCCTAAGTCTATCCCTGGCGCTCATGTGCATTATTTTATCACTATTGAAAATGCCGCTGGTGCAGGTGATGCTGATTTGACTACTTTGACTGATGTATTAGCGGCAACAGTGGCTTTGGATCCAGACCTGATCACTGCAGCAGGTACCCCAGCCGGTGGTGTTGAGCAATCGGTTCGAATTACACACATTTCGAATGCAGTAGCTGTTTTCTGTACTGGTAGCACTGCTGATGCGGATGGTTGTGGTTACACGGGTGGTAATGGTGGTACTTTGAGTGTTGACATTAACGCTGTAATGGGTGCGACAAATGCACTCTTAACAGGTGGTCAATCATTAGAAATACTGTTTAACATCATCATTCAGTAATAACGGAAGATTAGTTAAAGTCATGCTGCAATTTTTTACACGTTTGAAGCAAAGCTGTTTTGGTCTTATGACCAAAGCAGTTTCTGCTGTGTGTGTAAAAAATACAATGGCTTTGCTAAATGCTTTATTTATTAACAGTAAGATGAACTGTATGACCGCTAGTGTATTTAGTCATGCAGTGCATCTTCCACAAACCATTCGACAAT
>CAZYYW010000094.1:0-8627 GCA_964651445.1 uncultured Thiotrichaceae bacterium | reverse complement strand
GCCTAAGCACAAGTTTCTATGGTGATTGAAAATGAAAAAAATAACAGTGCTTGGCGCTGGCTTTGGCGCGTTGACAGCTGTGCGCCAATTACGCAAATTGGACAAGCAGTGTGAGATAACAGTCATTGCGCCACAGGCAGAATTACATTATTTACCCAGCCTTATCTGGTTGCCTGCAGGCTTGCGTAAGCGCGAAGATATTATCGTACCGCTGGATAATTTTTTCAGGCGAATGAATGTCAATTTTTTTCGGGCAAGAGTGACAGGTTTGTCCGAAGAGGGTCGTCTGGTGAAAACAGATCAAGGCGATGTCAGCAATGATGGTTTGATTATTGCGACCGGTGGTCGTTTTATCAAAAAACTACCCGGTATTGAACATGCCATTACTCCCTGTGAGGGCGTTACTGCTGTTGAAGAGATCGGTCAGCGTTTAAAAGCAATGAAAGGTGGCACTATCGCTTTTGGTTTTTCCGGTAATCCTAAAGAGCCTTCTGCCATGCGCGGTGGTCCGATGTTTGAGTTTTTATTTGGCATTGATAGTTTGCTGCGAAAACAGGGGCGCAGGCAGCATTTCAAACTGGTGTTTTTTAGCCCGGCAGCGAAACCCGGTAATCGCTTAGGACCGAAGGCCGTCGGTAAGTTACTCGCTGAAATGAAAAAACGTGAGGTTCAGACATTTCTTGGCAGCAAAATTAAAAAATTTGAAAGCAACAAAGTCAGCACCGAAGAAACGGAATTTGACGCAGACTTGATTATATTCATGCCAGGCATGACGGGCAATAAATGGCTGGATAACAGTCATTTACCACGCTCAGATGGTGGCCTGATTAAAGCCAATCAGCACTGTAAGGTAGAAACAATGAACGCTGTTTATGTTGCCGGCGACTCCGGCAGTTTCCCCGGCCCGGACTGGATGCCCAAGCAAGCGCACATGGCCGATTTGCAAGCCGAGGCAGCGGCTAAAAACCTGCTTGCGGAGTTGAATAAACAACCGGCAGATGCGGTTTTTAAAATTGAACTGATTTGTATTGTTGATAGTTATAACAGCGGCATTTTAATTTCGCGTACGCAAAGCCGAAATGTTATGTTGCCGCCCAGCCCGTTATTTCATTGGCTTAAACGCTTGTTTGAATGGCTATATTTGCGTAAATACCGTTGATAATAAATTTGGCTGGTGTGTAGGTTATAGCTGTATTTTCCGGTACGCTCGTTGTTTGCATTTTTTACACTTGGCTGAGTGTTAAGGAATCGAAAATTAGTATCTATATGATAATAAAAGAGTTTAAATTGTGGCGTGATTTTTGCTTATACTGTTACTAATGCATAGGTTTTAAGCAACAGTGTAAAAATTTTTTACACTAGACAGCTCTATTCGAATAAATCAGGGGATCGGTACGGTATGAACAGAATATTACATAAAACAGTGATAGTGGGCGCGTTATGTTTGGCTAGCCATCAAGCGGCGGCGATAAATATACAATTTGATTACACACGCGACAGCAACGACTTTTTTAACACAGCGGAAAAAAGAGCTGTGCTTGCTGCCGCTGGCTCTTTTTTTAGCGGAATTATTCTGGATGACTTAACGGCCATTAACTCTGCTGGCAGTAATAATTTTACGGCTGTATTTTCTAATCCCGGTACGGGATCAACCGAAAATATCAGTAATTTTGATGTCGCAGCAGACACGCTTATCATCTATGCTGGTGGACGTATATTAAGCGGCAGCACTCTGGGTGTGGGTGGTCCAGGTGGTTCTGGCGTCAGCGGAACGAGTAGTTTTGTCAACAATGCCGTAAGTCGCGGTGAAATTGGCGATACACAAGGGCCAACAGCCACTGATTTTGCTCCCTGGGGCGGTTCGATTGCCTTTGACACCGATTCTAGCTGGTATTTTGATTCCGACCTTAGCACTGCTGGCGATATTGTCGGTAATGATTTTTACAGTATAGCGTTGCATGAAATTGGTCATTTGTTGGGTTTAGGAATATCTGACTCATGGGATAATCTTGTTTCAGGCACTGATTTTACTGGTGTTGCGTCTACAGGTATCTTTGGCAACAGTGTACCGCTGGCGTCGGGGCTATCGCATTGGGCGAATGGTACCATGGGTATGGTTGACGGAATGATGCAGGAAGCAGCGATGGATCCTTCTATTACTACCGGCACTCGTAAGTTTTTTACTGACCTAGACCGAGCTGCACTGGCCGATATTGGCTGGGATGTAGCACCCATACCTGTGCCTGCGGCTGTGTGGTTATTTGGTTCCGGTCTGATTGGCTTAGTTGCGGTAGCAAGAAGGCGTTCATGAAGGCTTAAACCTAGAAAAATCAAGGTTTGAAAAATTCCCGCTTCGGCGGGAATTTTTTTGTACGTTCAGTAATTTTTTTGAGAGGTAATTATCGTCCGGTCTATCTATCAGTGCGGGTTAATACTAAGCTTAGAAAATACATGAAACTATTTTTAAACATTGTACTTGTACTCGCGTTGCCACTTAATGTTGCCTGTACCCAGACGCAGCCTGAGACAAGTGCTGTTTCAGGCGAGTTAGCATTATATCTGCACCAGAAAAATCTGATTGGCATGTACGTGCTTTTTGAATTGAAGCAGAAAAAAAATGGTGTTTTACGAGAGGCTGTTATTGCCTCCAGCTTCAAAAAAATAAGCAAAAATCCAATTGTTTTTTCATTGTCTTATCCGTCTGCTAAAATAAACCAAAAAAATCGATACCAGTTTTTTGCTACTATTTTTCAAGATATTAGCCGTCATGAAAAAATTACATCGATGTCCGCAGCTGTCTTAACGCATGGTTATCCGTCTGTGCTTCATATGGCAATACAGCCCGTTCGTGAGCCAATTAAATGAACCCCTTGAATGAGACCGCAGAATCTATGATTGTAGAAATGATAATGAGCAAAAGGGTGGTGACTGTTGAAATGGATGATTCGTTGAAAGTGATAAAAGATATATTCGACAATACGCATTTTCACCATTTACTGGTCATTGAATCAGGCGTATTGTCTGGCGTTATTTCGGATAGAGATTTACTAAAAGTATTGAGCCCGAACATTGGAACCATCACTGAAACGCCAAGGGATACCGCGACGCTAAACAAAAAAGCGCACCAGATAATGACGAGAAAGCCTATTACGCTAACCCCAGATGCAGATGTTTATGCTGCGATTGATATTTTTAACAGACGCAATATTTCATGTATACCTGTTATAGATAAGGCAAAAAAACCGATAGGAATATTGAGTTGGCGAGATATTCTACGCGCCAGTGTGAAGTCAAAGTAAGCTGGATGCAAAAAGACAAAGCGTTGTATCATGACAGTTGCTTATTGTCATTTGTTAAGGAGCCTCTGATTAAGTCGATAAGAATCAGGCGCAGAAAAAAGTGTCGCTATTATTCACGAAGTGAGCCGTAATAGTTATTCTATTGCGGGGATCTTCGGGGAGAATATCGACGCTTTTAGCAAGTCTGAAATTATTGGACTTGATCAGAGTCTCCTTAAGTAGCTGTTAATATCAATGTTAGAAATTCGTATTGAAAGTAGTCTTAAAAGTAGGTGGGATATGGCTAAAAACTTTTCTTTAATATTAATGCGTCACGCAAAATCAGATTGGAGCAGTCATACTGCGGACATAGACCGGCCGTTGAATGAACGAGGTGCGCGCGATGCTGCTCGTATGGGAGCCTACCTGCGAGAAATGAAGCTTGAACCTGATTTGATGCTGGTGTCCAACGCACAGCGAACAAGGGAAACGGCAAGCTTGTTGTTAAACAGTTTCCAGCTCGATGAAAAAAAAATAATTTTTGACTCCAAGCTGTATCTTGCCGATAGCAATACACTGCTTGAAACGATTGAGACATATGCGGCGGATAATAAACGTTTGTTAATACTGGCACACAATCCCGGCATGGATTACATGGTAAGTTATCTTGCTAAAACGCAACCAGAATTAACCGCCAGTGGCAAATTAATGACCACCTGTGCGGCAGCCTGTTTTTTTATTGGCTCGCTTGAAGATATCAAAAAGTCGAGTGGTTGTGAGCTACAACAGTTGATACGGCCGAGAGAGCTTGCTTAGCTTGAAAGCGGTAGGCATCAACGCTCATACACAGGCTGACCCGATCATCGACCATAGGCGAAAGTGTGTGCATACCGAAAGCTGAACGTTGAATGGTTGTAGTCGCTTTTATCGTTACCATCTGCTCACCAGTATTTTTCTTCCCGGTTATCAGCTCTACATAAAAGGCAATTTCTTTGGTAATACCATGCATCGTCAACAAACCTTTGAGTACGCCTTTTCCATTACTCATCCATTCGATTCCAGTGCTAACAAAAATTATACTGGGGTAGCGTTCGCTGTCTAGAAAGCTTTCGCTTTTTAACATGGTTTCAATAATAACGGAGTCTGCTTGCAGGCTGTTCACGTCAATACGAAGTAAAGAAGTGCCTTGTTGCATAAAGTTGTCAAGTGCAATGCCACCTTTAAAATCACGAAACTCAGCTTCAACTTTTCCAATAGGGCTACCAATGCAGAAACCCATTTTTGATGAGCCGGGCTTCACGCGATACAGATCACCATTCTTGGCAGCCTGTAGCATCTGTGACAGAATGCTCTGGTCGATATCGACATCCTTAAAAGGTGCGCAAAGGTTTTCGTCGTCGGCGTTAGCAGAGTAACTGAAGAGGAGAAGTAGTGAGAATAAACCCGATTTTAAAAGATTATGGATAGTGGTCATAAAGTAGTGTTTTGGAATCTATATAAGACTATGCTAATATATATTTCGTGCTAAGTCAAATGACGGGGCGATTTGATCGACTGCCTGCTCACTTGGCGATTGTTGTGTTATCCAGATTTGCGTTGTTCGATTCGTGACATAATGCGGTATTATCAAAAGGTACAGCTGTCCTTTATGTCAGCATGGATGTTTTTTAATTTAATCAATTCTTGTTGTACGATATCTTATGCGGTTTAGTTGTAGAGGCTACTAATGACAGACTTTAATGAATTTATTTTGCGCTACGAAGTGGTCATACGGCTGAGCTTTTTTCTGGGCATTTTTGCAGTTATGGCAATTTGGGAGTTGATAGCGCCACGCCGCGCACTCACGGTTTCCAAGGTGGTTCGCTGGAGTAATAATCTGGGGCTGGTTGTATTTAATACTATTATTTTACGTTTTATATTCCCCGCAGCCGCCGTCGGCGTTGCCGTTTTGGCAAACGAACAGGGTTGGGGTTTGCTGCATTACTATCAAGTGCCAGCGGTGGTGGCTGTCATCGTTGCTGTCGTGGTGATGGATTTTGTCATTTATGTACAGCATGTGATGGTACATGCCATTCCTGTGCTTTGGCGTTTGCACCGAGTGCACCATGCCGATCTGGATTACGACGTTACCACTGGCGCGCGTTTTCATCCCATTGAAATCATTTTTTCCATGCTGATAAAATTTGCCACCATTGTTTTACTGGGTGCGCCGGTAGTCGCCGTTGTAATATTTGAAGTAATGCTAAATGCGACCGCCATGTTTAACCACAGCAATGTGCGCTTAAACCTTGTGTTTGATAAATGGTTGCGTTTGATATTGGTAACGCCAGATATGCACCGGGTACACCATTCAGTGGAAGATGATGAGACCAATAGTAATTTTGGTTTTAGTCTGCCGTGGTGGGATCGTTTGTTCGGCACTTATCGTGACCAGCCTCGTGCCGGTCACGAAAAAATGGTCATCGGTATTCGCAGTTTTCGTGAACCTAAAATGGCTTCGTGGATTGGCGGTATGTTAATCATGCCTTTTAAGGGAAGGATGAATGGTTATACCATTAACCGTAGACAATGGAGCGACAATACCGATAGTTCTCATGAAGACTGACACATTCAAAAAAAATCGTTGGCGTTTTTTATTGCTACTACTGGTTGTCGCCGGTATCAGCATGGCGCTTTTTAATCGTGACCAGTTAGATATTAGCGGTATACAGAACTGGATTGAACAATCGGGTAGCGCTGCACCCTTGTTGTTTATGCTTGTTTATATCATCGCAACCGTCTTTTTTCTTCCGGGAATTATTATTACACTGCTCGGTGGTGCCTTGTTTGGCCCGGTACTGGGCGCATTTTATAACCTGACGGCCGCCACCATTGGTGCTATGTTAGCCTTTATTATTGCGCGTTATATTGCGGCCGACTGGGTAGAAAAGAAAACAGGAGGCAGATTAAAGCCATTAATGCGTGGCGTAGAAAACGAAGGTTGGCGATTTGTAGCTTTTACCCGGTTGGTTCCCCTATTTCCTTTTAATTTATTAAATTACGGACTCGGGCTGACAAAAATAAAATTCAGTCATTATGTGGTGGCGAGTTATATTTTTATGTTGCCGGGTACGGTGGCATATACCTATCTTGGTTATATTGGCAAAGAGGCAGCAACGGGTGGTGATGGTTTGATTCAAAAAGCCCTGTTAGCTTTAGCACTGCTTGCACTGGTGGCTTTTCTGCCGCGTTTGTTTGGCAGTATACGCCGAGGCAGCATGTTAGACGTGGTTGAGTTAAAGCAAAGGATGGCACACGGCGATGATATTTTGTTATTGGATGTACGCTCTATTGAAGACTATAACGGCGAGCAAGGTCACATTGCAGGTTCCAGATCGTTGCCTTTTGATCAACTGGCGCAACAAATAGCTGAAATCGAAGATTACTACGAAAAAACAGTTGCCATTATTTGTCGTACAGATAGGCAGTCGCTAAAAGCGGCACAATTGCTAAAGGGAAAAGGATTTGCCGATGTGCATGTGGTGAAAATGGGCATGACAGACTGGATTAAACATGATTATCCAGTCGAAAAAATAGCGGACAGATAAAAAGTTACAGTTTTTAAAGCCAAAAAACCTGCAAAATGTTCATTTTAAATAATTCTTAGAGTCACTCAGGCGATGGATAAGCAAAAAATTATTAAAGCCGCAGTGGCTACCTTCATTGTTCTTGGTTCTGTTTTGGCGTTTGGTGTAAAGTTTTGGGCGGACGGTGAAGCCCTTAATGTTGATCGTCCTGATTTGATGAAAAATACAGCCAACGGTAATGTTTCATTTCGAATGGGTAATGCACTCTATATTATTGATGGCGATGGATTGACTGAGCGGGTGATAAAATTTTCAGATCACGGCATTAATAGTCTTGCCGATTTTGACTTTTTCAGCAATGGCGATATTCTGTTTTATAACCAGCAAAGCGAACCCGATTTTCTTGAGTCACTGGCGCATTTTTTTAGAATGAAAGAGCTGCGCCTGGATAAACCAGTGGCGCAAGACGGCCTTTTTCGTTGCAGTATCGATCTAGCGGATTGTAAAGTTTTTTCGTCAGAGTTGCCGGCATTTCATCTGACCTTTCGGTTATTTATCGACAGAGAAAGTGATGATGTTTATATTGCAGATACCACCCGGTTTAAAATACATAAATTAAACTCTGGTGGTGAATTGCTGGCGAGTAGTGAGCAAGGTTTGCGTTTCCCCAACCAGATATTACTTTATGATAATAAACTCTACATTGCCAATACCAATAAACATGCAATCAAAATCGCTGATGCCAGCTCAGGAAATTTTATTGAAGGCATCAAACAAATCAAAATAAACTTGAGCGATTCACATACTTGGCCTACTGAAATAATCAGAACACCGCAGCACTGGTGGGTCGGCGTATCAGATGCGAGTATGAGCAATGGCCGCTTGCTTATATATGACAATGATTGGAACAAAGTGACTACGCCTTTGTTCGATGCAAATGCAGATGCATCATCGATGGCACTGCATAAAGGCATTGTATGGGTAAGTGACTGGAGCAATATCAAAATATACGGTTATGACTTGTACGGAAAGCGCTTGCCGGATCTGCAAAATAACGAAATTAATACTGTCTTTGCAGAGTCTCAACAGACGATACTCTATTACCAAGCAATTTCCAGATACGCCGTATTTTCCTTTGCCATTGTTTTTGCATTGGGTTTGTTTGCAGCCTTCGTGCTTGAGAAAAAACAAACAGTCGAACTTTTTTCTGGTTCGGATTTCGACGAAGTAGAAACAGATGATTTGGAAAATCCGCCTGGTAAGGGTGTTTACTGGATACAATCACGTCATCGAGATAAGCTTAACAAACACCTGCTAATCGTGATTGTAATAGTGATGCTGTATGCTATTGGTATTCTATTATTGTTTACCAACATGGAAAAAATTGAAGCGCCTCTTTTTCTCTTGTTGTCATTTTACTTCCCGATAATTGTTATTGCATTTTGGGCTTGGCGGCGCGTTAACCTATTTAAAATTGGCATCTCTGGTAGCGCATTATTAATTGATGACGGTCAGGGGAATGTTGTTATCGGTCAACGTGAACAGATTCAATATAACCGTCACTCAGTATTGGTTGTCGATGGTGTGGCAGTGGTCTTGGGTAAGAAAGAGGCACCCTTATTTCCGAAAGAAGACATGGACAAATGGGTTTCCCCACGAATGTTGACGGGTGAAAAGATTAGTAGCTGGGCAGTACAAAAGATATTGTGGAAACAGAAACATCCCAGTATCGTTGTTACGCTATTGGTGTTTGGGCTACTAGCTGGCGTTTTTGCCTTAAGGA
>CAZYYW010000093.1:0-8889 GCA_964651445.1 uncultured Thiotrichaceae bacterium | reverse complement strand
CTAAACAGCTATATTTTCTGCGGTATTATTTTCATCCTATCGTGCAAAGGTCTCATATAACTTATTAGGTTCATCAAAACATCCAAATACATCTGGATTTAATTCAGCATTACCGAGAAATTTTGCTTATGCTGGTTCATACTCCTTAACTAAGACTAGCCTAGGGCTGATTTTAAGAGTTGGGTTTTAACTTTAAGGGATAAGCAATAATGAAATTTAAACTTTTTTTGATGGCAATTATGCTGGTGGTTTTATCGGTAACACCAATGATTTATATGGGGAAAATTGACCCTATGGCATTTTTTGACACGGCAGGCACTAAATTGGCCGCCTCGGTGCCGAAAAACCTGAGCAGCGTGGTCACCGACCAGAAGGTGGAGGTCTATAAATGGCGTGACGAACATGGCGTGATGCAGTTTAGCAATACGCCGCCGGTGGGTGTGACTAATGCTAAACAGATGGTGCTGGATCCGAATAGCAATGTAATACAGGCGGTTAAAATACCAGTGAAGGAGGAGAAAGCTCCTGAAGCGGCGGCACAGATCAAACCTACCAGCCCTTATTCGATAAAAGCCATGAAAAAAACCATGGGTGATGCACGCAATGTTGAAAAGTTGTTGCAGCAGCGTCACCAAAACCAGCAGGATGCTTTTAATAAACTCTAATCTGATTTTGTGCTCGGCTAAGCAGGTATTCTTATGAATAATAAAGAGAAAATACTAATAGCGTTGTTAAGCAGTTTGTTGATCGCCTGTAGTGATGCAGATGTGACAGAATCAGGTGCTAACGAAGTGGTTGATAAGCAAGCCGTACAAACAGAAAGCACCGCACCGAAGCAAGATTTTTTATTTCACGAAATGAAGCAATCGCTGGATGAAGCGAAAGCAGCGCGCGATTTAATGAATAAAAAACACGCTGAAATGAACGAGTCATTTTAAAATGGCTATGCAACCAGTATTCGCTTAGCGGTAGCGAATATTGCTACTTGTTGTTATAACAATCTCTCAAGAATTTCATTTAAAAATAAAAAGCCCTTATCGGTGGTGGCGATAGTGTTTTTATCGATATGCAATAAATCGCTATCAATATTTTTAACGCTATGCTTTAAAGCCGTGTAATCCAAACCGGTGCGGTTTTCAAAGATTGCTATCTCACTGCCGGTTTTCAGGCGTAATGCATTTAATAAAAATTCGAAGACCACATCCTGCTCGGATAACACTTGGCTGCCGGATATTGCATCATTCTGTATTGCCTGCTTCATGTATTGTTGTGGTTGCCGGTGTTTCCAGCGTCGAGTAATGCTAAGTTTTCCTGTGTCTTTATCGCGTTTGCTCAGTTTGCCGTGGGCGCCTGCGCCAATACCAATATAGTCGCCAAAATGCCAGTAATTTAGATTGTGCTGGCTGGGTTTTTCGGTTTTCTGGTAAGCCGATATTTCATATTGCTGGTAGCCATTTTCTGCTAGTGTGCTTTGACACTGGGTTTGCATTTCCCAGAGTGAATCAGTGGTGGGTAACACCGGTGTGTGTTTGTGAAAATAAGTATTTTCTTCGATGGTGAGTTGATAGTGTGAAATATGGGGCACGTTAAAAGCGCAGGCGGTGGTTACATCGTTAACGGCCTGTTCGATTGACTGTTGTGGCAGGCCAAACATTAGGTCTAGGTTTATGTTATCGAAACCCGCTTGTTTTGCAGTCTCAATAGCGGCGAGTGCTTGCTGCCCATCATGAATCCGCCCCAGTGCTTTTAGCTGTACGGGGTTAAAACTCTGGATGCCAATCGACAGTCGATTGACGCCAGCAGCATAAAAGTCGTTAAATTTTTCCTGCTCAAAGGTTCCGGGATTTGCTTCTAGCGTAATTTCAATATTGTCAAAACGAAAAAGTTTTCTGGCATGATCGATAACTTGTTGTATCGCTTGTGCTGAAAACAAACTTGGTGTGCCACCACCGAAAAATATACTGCTGAGCGGGCGTTGTTGGCAGTTTTTATATTCATTAGTTAGGTCCTTTAATAATGCATCTATATAGAATTTTTCATCAAAGGATGCATTTTTTTCATGGGAATTAAAGTCGCAATAGGGGCACTTTTTTACACACCATGGGATGTGAACGTAGAGGCTTAGCGGAATGTCGCTTGCTTGAGAAGGGGGCACGGTAAATAGTGAGCGTATTTTTTACAATAAAAAAAGAGGCACAACTTTAGCAGTTATGCCTCTTACAATGTACTTGAATCAGTCAAACATTACTGACTAACCCGTTTTTACTGGCAGTGCTGGTAATGCGCTATGCCGCCAATGTTGGTGACATTACTAAAACCTAAACTGGCCAGTATTTTTTCAGCCATCATTGCGCGTCCGCCTGCCTGACAATAAACCAGTACGGGTTTATCTCTATCCATTTGTTCGTGAGCCAGCAGTGGCAAAATGGCGAGTGGAATATTTTTTGCATTCGGCAATGCGCCACGGTTAAATTCGTTTGTGTTGCGAACATCAAGCAGGGTAGCGCCGTCAGTCAGGGTTTGACGAATATCGTCACAGTTTACGTTGTTCATAGTTTTGCCTATCTGGGTTTTACTTTTATGGCTTGTTTCTTTCTGGATTTGCCCGGTCGGTTTTTATTCGGGCTTACTATCTGTCATTGCCAAGCGGATGACTGCAAATGTCAGAATCAGGACTACGGTCAAAATGCTATAGGTTAGGGTGTCAAGTATCATGGCTGTATGCCTCGCTTAATATCGTTATATTAGTATAGACTAATATAATAAAGTTCGTAGTATTTACCCATGATTATTATCAAATAATCATGGGTTTTTATATAAAGATAGTTAAATCAAGTTCTTAGAGGCTTTAAAAGTTTTTGACGAATCTTTAAATCAAAGGCTTATAGAAGTTTTTTTCAGTGGAATTTAATGAAAGCCCTTAAAATCAGGCTGGTTTCCCACTATATGTCGGTGTGGTGCGCTTGTGTTTTCTGATTAGCGGAGGGTACAGGGTGACGCATTAATATAAGAATAAGGGCAATGGCAGGTATGCCTATTAGCGCGGTGTAGATAAAGAAAGGCACAAAACCAAAAGCGTCTACGATGACACCTGAAAAGCCACCAATAAATTTGGCCGGCAGTAACATTAAAGAGCTGAACAATGCGTACTGCGTTGCGGTATAAGCACGGTTCGTCAGCCCAGAAAGATAAGCAATAAATGCCGAGCCAGCTAGCCCACCGCTGAGGTTGTCCGCGCCAATTACCATTGATAGATAAAGGGTGTTAGCCGGTAGCATGGCAAGGATGGCAAAGAATAAATTGGTGATAATGACTAATATTGCGCCCAGTAGCAAAATCGGCATCACGCCATAACGAACCACGAGAAGTCCACCGAAGATGGCACCGGTAATGGTAATGATTGGGCCGATTGTTTTCGTGACCAGACCAATTTGCAGGTCAGTGTAACCTAAGTCTACATAGAGCGGATTAGCCATGATGCCCATGGTGATATCACTGATGCGGAACAGGCCAATAAACAATAAAATGATCAGCGCATATTTTCCGTTGCGAAGAAAAAAATCCGTGAACGGACAAACCACCGCGCCGATAAACCAGGCGTACACATTTCGTAGCCTGCCAGGCAAGTGCGCCGATTGCTCAAGAAATGTAATAACCTTTGCTTCTTGTTTCCAGGTGTTGCGGGAGGTGGTGCGTTCAGGCTCTGAGATTAGCAGGGTGGTAATAATGCCGATGACCATGACCATAGCAAGCACGGTATAAGCCAGTGACCATGAGTAATAGTGTGCGAGTGTGAAAGCACCGCCGCCCGCGAGCAACATGCCGAGCCGGTAACCGGTTTGGTAGGTTGCCGCCATTGCGCCCTGGGTTTCTACCGGCATAGCTTCAATGCGCCAGGCATCGATGGCGATGTCTTGGGTGGCAGAGGAAAAAGCGACCAGCAAAGCCGAGTAAACAAGAACAGCAAGCTGTGCCTGTGGATTGCTGCCAGCCATTAACAATAGGCCCGCTATAATTCCGATTTGCGCGAGCAACATCCAACTGCGACGTTGCCCTAACAAGGGGTGCAGAAAAGGCAGTTTCAGGTGGTCAACCAGTGGCGACCAGATAAATTTGAGGCCGTATAACAGTGCTACCCAACTGATATAACCAATGGTGCTTTTGTCGATGCCTTCTCGTGCCAGCCAGCCAGACAAGGTGCCAAATACCAGTAGCAAGGGTAGTCCCGCAGAAAAGCCTAGAAACAACATCGCCAATACACGTGGCTCACGGTAGGTGGCTAAGGCACTAAGCCAACTTTTGCGTGCTTGTGTTTCGCTCATTTAAGCGTGTAATCGTAGTCAATAATCAACGGCGAGTGATCTGAAAAGCGTTCGTCTTTGTAGATGTTGGTTGCCGTAACGAGGGGGGCAAGTTTTGGTGTGATTATTTGGTAGTCAATGCGCCAACCGGTATTATTGGCCCATGCTTGGCCGCGATTAGACCACCAGGTGTATTGGTCCGGCAGTTGATTGACTACGCGAAAAGCATCGACATAACCGAGTTCATCAAACAGCGCGTCCATCCACGCACGTTCCTCTGGCAGAAAACCGGAATTTTTCTGATTGCCTTTCCAGTTTTTAATGTCGATTTTTTTATGGGCGATGTTCCAGTCGCCACAAATAATAAATTCGCGGCGCTTGCGGCGCAGGCTTTGCAGATAAGTGGTAAAGCGTTGCATAAAATCAAACTTGACCTGCTGGCGCTCTTCACTGGCGGAGCCTGAGTGCAGATACAGGGAGATAACGCTGAGTTTTTCAAACTGAAATTCGATAAAGCGACCTTCGAGATCAATGTCGTGCCAGCCGATGCCTTTGCTGATTTTTTTTGGCTTCACCTTGCTGTAGATGGCAACCCCGCTGTAGCCTTTTTTTTCTGCATCGTGGTATTCACAAAAATACCCTTTCGGTGAAAATATGTCGTCACTAAGCTGGTGGAATTGTGCTTTTGTTTCTTGAATACAGACGACGTCAGGATCGACCTTTTTTAGCCAGTCAAAAAAACCTTTTTTAGCGGCAGCACGGATGCCGTTTGTGTTTGCAGAAATTATGCGCATGTTGGTGTGGGGTAGAAGTTCTTATTATTATGAAAGTCTATGATACCTTAAAATCACGTATACTTCGCAACAACTAACAGCGGGTTTGCGAGTAAAAGATGCAACAAAATAAAAAGCGATTTATCGAATTGGCAATCAAATATCAGGTGCTGAAATTTGGTGAGTTTACGCTGAAGTCGGGGCGTGTCAGCCCATACTTTTTTAATGCCGGATTGTTCAATAGTGGTTACGCGCTGGCGGAGTTGGGTAGCTGTTACGCGCAGGCCATTATTGACCGAGAGGTTGATTATGACGTGTTGTTTGGCCCAGCATACAAAGGCATTCCGCTAGTCACCGCAATTGCTTATGCGCTGTCAGTCAATCACGGTATCGACAAAGCTTATGCTTTTAATCGCAAAGAAGTAAAGACGCACGGTGAAGGGGGGCAGATCGTCGGTGCTGATCTACAAGGCAAGGTGTTGATTGTCGATGATGTTATCACCGCAGGTACCGCTATTCGTGAAGCTGTTGAAATCATTCAGGCAGAAGGTGCCAATACCTCTGCGGTTTTAATCGCCCTCGACCGACAGGAAAAAGGCAGGTCTGAGCTATCCGCCATTCAGGAAGTAAAGCGCGATTACGACATTGACGTTGCCAGCATTATCAACCTTGCAGACCTGATCGATTATCTGTCAGGTGATGATTCATTCGCTGACCATCTAGCGGCCATGCAAGCCTACCGTCAGCAATATGGTATTTAGGTTGGCTAATTTTTGGCTTGTTCGCCTGTGGCGGTTGTGGATTATTTTGCTAGCAGTCGCGCCAGCTTGTGTGTTCGCTAACGCGCTTGCACCTGTCGCGTCAGATGTCGTATCAGGTACCGCCTCAGAACTTCCTCGCAGTTTCACCGAAAGCGTAGCCTTTGTAACCCTGCGTAATAAAACCGGCAGGAATGAGGTGGCTGAATATTTTGGCGGCGGCCGTGATATTTTGCGTACGGGTTTTTGTGATGTTACCCGTACACCGGTGCCTATGTTGAAGACGCTTGCAGATAATGTTCCCTTTTATGTGCCCGATGACATCTTAAAGATAGAGCGCATCCGAGAATTTTCTGCACCGCATTTTTGGGAAAGTATAAGCCAGACTGCTGGCAACAAATCGTTGGTTTTATACACGCATGGTTTTAATATTGATTTCCAGCGTGGTTGTAAAAGAGCATCGGAATTTCAGCGTTCACTCGGTCTGGGCGGGCGTCTGATACTTTTTAGTTGGCCATCGGATGGTTTGTTGGTCAACTATACCGCAGATGAAGCAGACATTTATTGGAGCGTGGATCCGTTGCAGATGCTGCTGCGTGGTATTGTCGAATCAATGGGCAGAGCCAGATTTAGCATTGTCGCGCACAGCCTTGGTAGCCGAGGTGTAATGTTGGCGCTGCTTAGAATGGCTGAATCGTCTGACTTGCCGGGGCGCGGCCCTCTATTTGATCAACTGGTTTTTCTGGCGCCGGATATAGATGCCGAAATTTTCAGCCAGCATTTATCGAAAATAAGACCGTTGGTAAAAAACATTACCCTATATGTGTCGGACCACGATCACCCGCTGGCACTGTCTAATCAGTTGCACGGTTATCCTCGTTTGGGTGAAGTTGGGGCGCATCTAAAGGGACTAGAAGGGGTTGAAATCATCGATGTCTCAGATGTGCCCGTGCAGTATCCTTCTGGTCATCTTTACCATTTATATAATGAACATGTGAAATCAGATCTTGACCAGCTATTAAACAATAATAAAACCGCCGAAAAACGTGTGAATCTTAAAAACAGTGGCGTCAATTACTGGCGTTTACAGACAGCGCCTGTTGATACAGAAAATGCGACAGGTGAGCGTTAATTTTTAAACAAGGTCAGTATGAAATCTTCCCTAAGCATTCAAGTTAAACGATACAGCAAAAGCCTATTATCGACGTTACTGGTTGGTTTTCTCGGCGCGGCGCTGAGTGCCGTCGCGGTGCTTGTTTATTTATTGAATGATCGCCCTGATTTGCATGCCTGGCATACGGTTAAGTTGGACAAAGAATATACCGTCGCAAGTGAGTCAACAATAAAATCGTTAGCTGATTATCTTGAACTTGAGGGTGAATTGTTTGCGCAACTACAAACAGACATCTACGATGTACCCTCGACATTGCCCCGCAGTGAGCTTAATCGCTTTGATAGGAATTCACTGGCTGATCCAACGCATTTCAACAAAAACTGGAACCGCAGTTTTATTTTTAAACCAGAGAAGCCGCGCGGCAGTGTTTTGCTTTTACATGGATTGTCAGATTCGCCCTATAGTTTACGCGCATTAGCACTCACCTTTTACCAGCAGGGTTATTATGTACTGGGTTTGCGTTTACCGGGAAATGGCACCGCGCCATCCGGCTTGGTGACTGCCAAGTGGCAGGATATGGCGTCTGCGGTAGAACTAGCGGTGGCTCATGTTGCACAACAGATTGAGACGCAGCAGCCGATATATTTGGTTGGTTATTCGATGGGTGCGGCGCTGGCGGTTAACTATTCTTTACAAGCTTTGCAGGATGAAACGCTGGCTGACGCCGAAGCGCTGGTGCTTGTTTCGCCGGCTATCGGGGTCTCAGAAATAGCGGCGTTAGCGGTGTGGCAGTCAAGGTTGGCTTTTCTGTTTGGCATGGAAAAATTGGCATGGAACTCTATCGGGCCGGAGTTTGATCCTTATAAATATACCTCATTTGCCATCAATGCGGGCGATCAGATGTACCGGCTAACACTGGAAATAGGCGACAAGATGGAAGCGGTAAATGCCACAAATGGCACTGCTGATTTTCCGCGAACGATGGCACTGTTATCATTGGCTGATGCGACCGTACCGACAAAAGCGGTGGTCACTCAGTTGTTCGACAAATTAAAAAATAAGGGCAATGAGCTGGTTTTATATGATTTAAACCGCCATGAAGACATTATTGTTTTTATAAAGGATGACCCTATTGTCGAGTATCGTGAGCTATTGCAGCGTCAACGACTAAATTTTAATCTAAGTTTATTCAGCAATATTGCCACCGATTCTTACGCTGTTTTGGAAAAAAAGTGGTCGAGTCATGATGGCAGCAAGGTTGTTGTACAAACGGATATGGTTTGGCCCGATCACATCTATTCACTGTCACATGTTGCCATGCCGTTCCCGCCGACGGATTCATTGTATGGTTCCGAGCCAGAACAAAAAGCAGGTTTGCATATTGGTTTGTTGGACTCAAAAGGTGAGAAAGGACTTTTGAGTATTCGTGCAGGTGACTTGTTGCG
The DNA here is from genome assembly GCA_964651445.1 of uncultured Thiotrichaceae bacterium. Taxonomy (GTDB): domain Bacteria; phylum Pseudomonadota; class Gammaproteobacteria; order SZUA-229; family SZUA-229. The sequence continues at coordinate 498 of CAZYYW010000093.1, read as the reverse complement.
GCTGCGTTATAACCCCTTTTATTCAAGCATGGAGGCTAAAATTATGGCGTTTATTGAAGCATCATCCGAGCTGTAATTTCACAGTAGTCATTCAATTGGACCTTCAAGGTCTCAGCCTAAAATTAACTTAAGGCCAATGAAGATAGTCACCACCTCAAAGCAGCGTTTGATTAGTTTGTTGCCCTTAACGATGGATAAATGTGCGCCCAAGTAGCCACCAATAAAAGATCCAAGCAGTAATGCTGGAATCCATGCCCAGTGTATTTCAGCGAGAAAGCCGAGGGTAATAGCCCCGCTGGCATTCCAAAACAAGCCAACAAATATCATGGTATAGGCGACCGCCAGTTTGTAATCAAAACCAAACCAGCGCACCAGCCAAAGCGTAACGAATAAACCTGTTCCTGAAGTAAGTGAGCCGTTAAGAATGCCAATAAGAAACAGCACTGCCCCGCCAACGATATAGCCTTTCTGGTGGCGGTTTCTAAGTTTGTAGGTTTG
>CAZYYW010000092.1:3857-8941 GCA_964651445.1 uncultured Thiotrichaceae bacterium | reverse complement strand
GCGCAACAACTTATCGGCCCAAAACTTGATACCGTTAATCCTTTGTTGTGGGAAATAGGTCATGTAGCTTACTTCCATGAGCTTTGGACCTTGCGCCATTTAGATAAGCAGCCATCATTGCTTGAAAATGCGGACTCACTGTACGATTCTATTAATATCGCGCACCAAACTCGTTGGGATTTACCCTTACTGACACTTGCCGATACCAAGGCTTATATGCAACAGGTTTTGGATGCGGAAATCGCTCGCTTAAATAACCCGCAAGTAAAGGCAAAAGATATTTATCTTACGCGCTACGCTGTTTTTCATGAAGACATGCACACCGAAGCTTACACTTACAGTCGTCGTACCTTGAATTACCCCGCACCTGTTTTTAGTAATAACAAATTAGATGACAAAGCCTACAATGCCGGTTTCCTACACGGTGATGTTTATATTAACGGCGGAGAATATCAACTCGGTGCAAGCAGAGAGTCTGGCTTTTGTTTTGACAATGAAAAATGGGCGCACCCGGTAACCGTAAAACCTTTTTCTATGGCACGGGCGGCCACCAGCTATCAACAATACGCTGCCTTTATCGACGATGCCGGTTACAGCACACAACACTATTGGGACGATGAAGGTTGGCGCTGGTTACAAGACAATAAAATCACCACTGCCAACGGCTGGAAAAAAGATACTAACGGCAACTGGTTAATAAAGCAGTTTGACCAGTGGCAAAAAATGCCAGCACATGCGGCGGTTACCCACATTAATTGGTATGAAGCCAGTGCCTGGTGTCGCTGGGCAGGCCGACGCTTACCGACAGAAGCCGAGTGGGAACTGGCAGCTTCTGGCACACCCGATGACATTAATGCAAAACGCTTATACCCCTGGGGCAATGCAGCACCATCAGAAAAATTCGTCAATATGAACGGACGCGCACTGCGCAGTATAGATGTGGGTGCATTGCCTGATGGCGACAGTGCTTTTGGCTGCCGGCAGATGCTGGGTAATGTGTGGGAATGGACGGCGGATACTTTAAAACCCTATCCAGGTTTTAAAGCCGACATGTATCAGGATTATTCTCAGCCTTTATTTGGCACAACGAAAGTGCTGCGTGGTGGTGCATGGATCACCCGCTCTCGAATGATTCGCAATAGCTGGCGCAATTATTACGGCGCAGACAGAAATGATGTGTTTGCAGGCTTTAGAAGTTGTGCCTTATAGGTTTCCTAGCAATACACTAAGCGTTATAAGCTATCGCCCCAACTATCACGTTTACGACGCCAGTTAATACGGGTGATGATTAAGCCAATAATTAAACTACCCAGTGACACCCCGCCACCAATCATAAACCACTCCTGCATAATATTGCTGCGTAGTTGCTGATTGTCTTTGTCTAACATTTCCGCCCGGCTTTGTGCTTTATTGAGTTCTCGCGTTAACTGCCTATTCTTTTTAGACAATGCCAACGGGTTGGCGGCTGTTATTTTTAGATCGTTGAGTGAATTACTTAAGTTTGTGCGTTCACCTTGCAAACCACTTTTCTCATTTTTTAACTGCCGAATTTCAGTCTTCAGTCCCGCTACCGAACTTTTCATCTCTTTATTTTCTTGTCGAAGCTTGCTTAGTTTTTTGTTTGCCGCAACCAAACGATCACGTCCACTGGGTATGTCCATAACATCACTAGCGGCAATCCAGCCCGTTTTTCCATCCGCAATTTTGACTTCAATGTATTTATTGTCTTCCGAAGCCCCTAACACTGTTAAGGCAGTGCCGCTTTTAACAAATTTAACAATGCGGTGGCCGCTGCTGGCACCCGAACGCATCGGTACTTTGAGTGCATCACTGACGTAACTGGTTTTTGCCACGGCCGGTAAACTGATGGTGACGAAGGCCAGAATTAATGCTACGGTGACAAAAAAACGAGTAGAGAATATTGCTGTATGAATCAATTTATTTTTAACCACTTTCGGTACCTAAAAAGAAAAAACGGCTTCGCGCCATCTATATTTCAATGAATAACGTCATATTATGACGGAATTGACGGCTTTCGTCACTTCGGGAATTTTTATTTTTTATCCCGGTAAGCAAACACGCTGTCTTCGTTATCGACATGGTGCTCTTCCAACCAGGAAAGTTTTTCATGCAAGCTGACCACTTCACCCACAATAATCAGCGTTGGTGGCTTTATATCCTCACTGGCGATGACATCCAGTAAAGTGTCTAATGTGGCGATATACACCCGTTGTTGTGGTGTGGTGCCCTGCTCTACTAACGCTACTGGGGTACTGGCAGGCAGACCATGCGCTACCATTTCCTTGCACAAAGTTGGCGCGCCATGCAGTCCCATGTAAAACACCACTGTTTGGTTCGGGTGCGCCAGCGCCTTCCAGTTAAGATCGACAGAGCCATCTTTTAAATGCCCCGTAACAAAAACACAGGACTGCGCGTAATCACGGTGCGTCAAAGGAATGCCGGCATAGGCAGAACAGCCATTTGCGGCGGTAATGCCCGGCACAACCTGAAAAGCAATACCCTGCTCTGCCAGCAGTTCAATTTCTTCACCGCCACGACCAAAGATGAAGGGGTCACCGCCTTTTAGGCGCAATACACGTTTACCTTCTTTCGCTAGTCGCACCAATAGTTGGTTGATACTTTCCTGCTGCATGGTGTGTTTTTCGCGCTCTTTGCCGACATAAACAATTTCTGCATCACGGCGCACCATTTCCATAATGGCGGGCGATACTAGGCGGTCATAGACCACCACATCGGCCTGTTGCATTAAACGCAGGGCACGAAAAGTTAGCAGGTCGGGATCACCGGGGCCGGCGCCCACCAAAAACACTTCGCCCGGCAATTCAGGTTTATCCGCGCCGGCATCAATGGCTTTGTCCAATTCCTCTGCGGCTTCATGTTCATGACCGGTAAAAACCAGCTCGGCGACCTTGCCTTCAAGAATTTTTTCCCAGAAGGAACGACGCGACTCCACATTGGGAAAAGTGGCTTTTACTTTATCGCGAAAGCCTTCCACCAAACCCGCTAGCCGACCATAAGCCGCAGGAATACTGCCTTCCAGTTTGGTGCGAATCAAACGTGCCAACACCGGTGATGAACCGCCGGTTGATACCGCGATAACCACAGGAGAGCGATCAATAATGGATGGCATAATAAAACTGCACAAATCAGGGTTGTCGACCACATTCACTGGCAAGCGCAGTCCATGCGCCAGTTGTGACACATGCTGGTTTATCGGGCGCTGATTGGTTGCGGCAATCACCAGCACACAGCTTTCCAGGTCAAAATCTTCAAAGGCGCGTTTGACGTGTTGTATTAAACCATCAGCATTCAGCTTTTGCAGTTCTTCACATAACTCAGGTGAAACCACAGTAACGTCGGCCTGCGCTTTCCTTAGTAAGGCGACTTTACGTGCGGCAATCGAACCACCACCAACAACCAAACAGGGCCGCTGTTTGATTTGAATAAATATGGGTAAATATTCCATAATGAAATTCTTTTATAGGGGGGAATATCGTGGCGACAATTTATGTAGGGTTTAGCAAATTGTCGAGTTTACCGGCTTGATTTAATGCCGTTAAATCATCAAATCCGCCGACATGAAAATCATCGATAAAAATTTGAGGAATAGTACGCCGACCGGTGATTTTCATCATATGATCAAATTTTTCCTGATCTTCATCGACTTTTATCAATTCGTATGCCGCATTTTTACTCTGAAATAAGCGTTCGGCAGCCGTACAATAACCGCAAAAGCGGCCGCTATAAATAACTATTTTTGGTTGTGACATAAGCTTACAGACCTTCGATTACGTTTTTCAGCATGCTCTGCACTTCCTGTGCAATGCCGCCAAGTGATTCATTTTGAACTGCCATCATGGATGCCATAGGATCAACCGCTGACACTTCTACCTTTCCATCAGCCGTTTCCTGAACGATGACATTACAAGGCAGCATGGTGCCAATTTTATTTTCAGCCAGTAATGCTTTATGCGCAAAGCCGGGATTACAAGCACCTAAAATGGTATAACGTTGAAAATCGACATCAATTTTTTTCTTCAATGTCGCACTCACATCAATGGTCGACAATACACCAAAACCGGCATCAGCCAAATGTTTTGTAACTCGTACGATTGCATCATCAAAATCATCATCAACAATTTTAGAAAAACAATAACTCATGGGTGAAACCTCGGCTTGATTATAATGGAGATGTGGGCGCGTATTATAACCGGTTGCTGATTTAGATGAAACGGGGGTTTCACTTCTGATAAGAAACCTTACTGTTCAAGAGGTGGTGGCGCCACACGCAAGACTTCTTCCACCGTGGTTTCGCCTTTTGCGACTTTATTGGCACCGCTTAGCCGAAGGGGTTGCAAACCGTCCTTTATCGCTGCACGTCGCAGCTCGTTGATATCGGTATCTTTGTTAATTAACAAACGGGTTGCGTTGGAAAACTTGAACATTTCATAAATGCCTTTGCGCCCTTGATAGCCGGTATCCCGGCATTCGAGACAACCCACCGGCTCATAAACCTGTTTTGGTTTTGTGGCTTTCCACGGGTGTACCAGTTCATGCCAGACCTCATCGCTGATTTCAGTGGCTCGTTTACAGTGTGGGCACAAGGTTCGCACCAGACGTTGCGCCATAATACCCAGCACCGACGACTGGATAAGGTACGGTGGAATACCAATATCCAACATGCGCGTTACCGCAGACGGTGCATCATTGGTATGCAGGGTGGACAGCACCAGATGACCGGTTAAGGCAGCTTGAATGGCAATATCGCCGGTTTCCTTATCGCGAATTTCACCAATCATAATAATGTCTGGGTCCTGACGCAGCAGTGTGCGTACACCACTGGCAAAATCTAGATCAATGTTTTTCTGTACCTGCATCTGGTTAAAGGCGGGTTCAACAAGTTCTATGGGGTCTTCAATACTGCAAACATTAACTTCGGGCTTCGCCAGTAATTTTAAGGTTGAATATAGAGTCGTGGTTTTTCCAGAGCCGGTAGGGCCGGTCACCAAGATGATGCCATGCGGCTGCTTGATCATCGAGTCCCATATTTCATTGTCCTTTTT
>CAZYYW010000092.1:2582-3757 GCA_964651445.1 uncultured Thiotrichaceae bacterium | reverse complement strand
AATGGATTTGGCAATGGTATAAAATTCAAGCAGGAAGCGACGAATATCTTCCGGGTTTGCAATGACTAACTTGAATTCCTTGTTATGGATACGCGATAATTCGGCTTCCCAATCACGTTCAAACGGCTGCGCAGTTGCCACCGTGATGCTTGTGCCATCAACTTTAATCGGCAATACATTAAAACGCGCGGCGTAGGCATATGACATCACCTCGGTAACCTCGGCCACTTCGACCTTTAATGGGTCTATACGCACGTAAGGCATCTCGACGCGCGCTGCCAACCACACGGTTAATATTTCCAAGGTCAGGGTTTGTTGGGTCTCAAGATTCAGCCAGTTTCGATCGGCAATGATTTCTAGCGGATTTTTCTTCTTATACTCAGCACTCACTGCCAGCATACGCAGCATTTGTGCGTTTTCGACATCCACCATCTTGTCTTCTTCAAGCCATTTTAAAATGTCATGAACTTCAAGATGTTGGTTATTTTTTTTGTTGTTATCAAACACTGCATTCATTTTTACAGATCCGAACATTTGTTAACGCTGTCAATCAGACCCGATATTGCTTAAGCCGGATATAACATTTATGCGCTGCATTTTAAAATTAGAATAAGCTTTTTACAGCAATCCAAAATCGTTTATTTTGTTAAGCCAATGCAAAACCACCATACGCCCGAATATGACGTAGTCCTCACGAACACTATTGATGGCAAGTTTATTACCTCAATAGTAGACACTTTTGTGAATTTAGGCCTGTTTCCCACCTATTTAATTGTGCGAGATACTGCGGCAAAAAACACATTACTTGTTCAGGGATACTCTGGCTTGACTAAAAAGATAGCGTCAGATCAAGCGTTACTTTCATTACAAGGCCCTTGATACTCTAACCAATGAAGAGTGTTGCCTATAAGTACTATGCTGCCAGAAATTACAAAAGAACTAACTGGCAGAATAACGCCATAAACCATCAAGCACACTTCTGCACTGTCCTCTTGCTCGCATATTTTACCTTTAATTTCCTGAGCTGATAAAACTAATTGTTTGGTAAACATATTACAGTTATCTGCGTATTTTTGTTTTCCTGATGTTTCGGCAACAAAAACACATGATGATATAGAAACTGCAAATATTAGTGTTATAACAATTCTATGCAAATGCACTTTAGGCTACCTCTG
>CAZYYW010000092.1:0-2482 GCA_964651445.1 uncultured Thiotrichaceae bacterium | reverse complement strand
AATATGCAGGCATAAAAAAAGACCTGCAAGCAGGTCTTTTTTCTACCAGTTCAAAAAGTGATGACTGGAATTATTTTGCCAAGTAATCACGATCAGACTGTTCGCTATCACCCAGTGACCATGCTCCACGTGTTTTCGCGTGATTGACAGCCGCATCAATCTCAGAAGCTGATGCATTCTGATCGATATTCAAAACCTGTCCAGGATGGATTAAATCAGCATCTTTAATCTTGTCGCGGTTTGTTTTGTATATCAGCGGCCACTGGTAAGGGTCAGCATAGACTTCATCTTTACCGGAAATGTTCCACAGATTGTCGCCACGAACCACAGAGTAACTGCTAACACGATCACCCATCATCGCACCGGCACCGCGTGCGCTAGAAGCAGCACTGGCTGCCGCTGCCGCAGCTGCTGCAGCATCAGCATTGTCATTGAGGAATTTTTTATCAGCAGCAGCGGCCTGGACAACAGCATCCTCAGCTTGTGCTTTTGCTTTATTTGCCAGTGCAATCGCACCTTCTGTATCACCGGCAGCTAGTTTAGCTTCAGCGCCTTTTATCATTTTTCCAGTATCGCGCCATTCGTTATTGACTGCTTTGGCTTCAGCATTGGCTGCTTTGGCATCAGAAATAGCTTGTTCGGCGGTTGTTGTCAAATCTAAGGTTTCATCAGTCGAAGCACAACCAGTAATAAGGCCTAAACTTAAAAGGGCTACACTAAATAGGCGGGCAGATGTACGCATGGTCATATATATATCTCCAGTAGGGATTTTGTTTATTTAAATTAATAATTGAGGGGGATTATAGACCTAAAAAATTAACAATGTAAGTAATTCGTGTCAAGCCTTGTTAACAATATTTACTGCCAAATGAACTAAATTCAGATAAAATTCAGTAATAATGAAAAACTGGAAGCAATCATGAGTGAAAATATCAAAATTTTTTTTAACCCCAGCTGCACTAAATGCCGCCTGACTTTGGACATTCTCGAAGAAAAAGAGGTTGATGTCACTGTTGTCGAATATCTTACCTCACCACCCGACAGCGACGAAATAAACGAAATACTCACCCTGCTAAAGCTGGGGCCACGCGACTTAATGCGTACCTTCGAAGCACCTTATAAGGAAAACAATCTCGACAATCCTGATTTAAGCCGCGAACAACTTATCCAGGCAATGATCGACAACCCAATTTTGATTGAGCGTCCAATCATCATTAATGGCAACAAAGCCACTATTGGTCGCCCCCCAGAAAGAGTGCTGGATATTCTGTAATGCCTGACTCAGATAAAGCAACAAACGCAAGTGGCGAAATTCTGGTGCTGTATTACAGCCCGGGCGGTACCACCGCAGAGATGGCTAATATAATCGCGCGTGGTGTGGAAGAAGTAGAGGGCATGCAGGCGCGTGTTCGCACGGTAGCCAAGGTATCGCCGAATACCGAACAAACAGACGCCAACATACCGGAAAAAGGCCCTCTTTATGCGACTTACGATGATCTGTCGGACTGCGCCGGCCTAATCCTTGGCTGCCCGACCCACTTCGGCAATATGCCAGCTGCAATGAAATATTTTATCGACGGCAGCAGTGCATTGTGGATGGGCGGTAAACTGGCAGGAAAACCCGCTGCCGTTTTTTCTGCCAGTACCAGTATGCACGGCGGTCAGGAAAGCACCCTACTGACCATGATACTTCCATTACTGCACCACGGCATGTTGATTGTCGGCTTGCCCTACACCGAAACCGAACTCTTTGAAACCAAAACGGGCGGCACACCCTACGGCGCAACCCGCGTAACCGACGACTTAGACAACACACCGCTAAGCGAACAAGAACGTAAACTTTGCCTGGCGATTGGCAAGCGCGTCGCCAACACAGCGAAAAAATTAAGCTTATGACACAAACTAACGAAAAATTTAAACGCTACATAACACTTGGCCGCTGGTTAACTTTATGTGGTTACTTTGCATTACTGTTTGGTTTATTTGCCTGGCACCTGCTAATCAATCCCCCGGCTGAACATCTGATCTCTATTATTATTCTGCTGCAACTGGGGCCATTAATGTTTCCTCTTAGAGGTCTGTTGCACGGCAGGGTTTATACCCATGCCTGGTCGATGTATATCGCTATTTTCTACTTTATTGTTGGCGTTTGGTATGCCGGTGGCGGTGATGATTTGTTGATTGGTCTTTATGTGATCCTTACTAGTTTGACGTTTTTTCTGGGGACTGTACTTTATACGCGGTTTAAGGGGAAGCAGATGAGTGCGGAGCGTGCTGCTGAATAGGTTTATTGGTTTGGCGGTTTAGTTGTTTGTTTGGGTGGTTTGGTTGGCATTGCGGTTTTCGTACCGCAGACGAGTCACTTTTTTTCTGCAGCTAAAAAAAGTAACCAAAAAAAGCCGCCACGTTATCTGCGCCCCTGTTGAGAAGCACAGGGGTTCCCATTGAAGCGGTCTGTTTATCATGCTGCGCCAGAACTCGC
>CAZYYW010000091.1:4580-8959 GCA_964651445.1 uncultured Thiotrichaceae bacterium | reverse complement strand
TATAGCTTGTTAGCGTTTTTGAGCGATCATTGCTGTGCCATTCTTGTATCGGTAATCCTTTCTCGTAATACGCGCCTTTATTATAAATTTGGTCAACGTAAAAACAGGCGTCTCGCATTTCCGTTATTTTATTATCAACCATTCTTACTTGCTGGCCTGAGACAATTTTTTGATAATTTTGTAATATAGCGCTTACTTCTGGCAGTAAACCTTCTACTAACTGTATTTCTGTGCATGTTTTCTCCTCATCACGTACGCCAGAGCCAGAATTTACAAACACACGATAATTATAAATATTTTTTCCTGCTACATCAGGTGCATCCATTAACTGTAGATATTCAACCTGTGGCGTTGCAGGTGAATCTGTTTCAGAAAACGCCGTTTCTTTAATCACTAAGATAGAGCGATCTTGGTGCGCCACACTGTAAATTATTTTTTTCTGATCATCATAGAGTATGTAGCCGCTGTCTTCTCCGGTTTCATCGATTCTGATATAACGCTCAGAAATCAACATTGTTATTTCATATTCAGCAACACCTGATTCGCGCTCCATATAGCGGAGTTGATATACTTCTATAGTGTTATCAGAGTTCTCAACACTGCTACCAACTACCACAGTAGAAAGCATTAGCTGTAGCGAGAAAAAGGCTAGAAAGTAAATAAACAATTTTTTAATCATACGAAGTTACCAAGCTAAAATAAATAAAGTAATCACTGAAACCGATCAAGCAAAGCCTGCATTTCTGTCGGGCTAAAACCTGCTTCTATTCTGGCTTCAATTTCAAACGGGCCAAACCTTGCACCCTGCATATATTCTTCAATTAGAGCAAGAAAAGTTTCATCAGGCTCAAGCTGGCGGTCGCTGCACAGTGACTTGTACCAATAGCTGCCTATTTTGACATGACCAATTTCGTCGTCAAAGATTTTTTGCAAAATATCGATTAATTGGATGTCACCACTGCCCTGTAACTTTTTGATCATACCCGGTGTAACATCCAACCCACGTGCTTCTAAAACACGCGGCACTAAAGCCATTCTGACTAAAACATCAGAGTCCGTTTTTATCGCCATTTCCCAAAGACCATTATGTGCTGCCAGATCCCCATATGACATGCCATGTGAGTTCAAATAATCAGCCAGCAACGTATAATGTAACGCTTCCTCAGCTGCCACCTGACACCAATCAGCGTAATATTGTTCGGGCATGTGCTGGAAACGATACACAGCATCCAACGCAAGATTAATCGCATTAAATTCGATATGCGCGATAGCATGCACCAGTGACAATCGACCTTTTAAACTCGTAAAATTTCGCCGGGGAACCTGTTTAGGGTCGACTAATTCAGGCTTTTCAGGCCGCCCAGGATTGAGAAGCGGCTTTATTTCAGCTAATACTTGACGATTTAATTCACCTTGCAAGTAGCGTTGCTGTAATAAAGTGGTCGCTTCCACTTTTTTCTGAGGGTTTTCAATCAACAAGCAATGCAGCGCCTGCTCAAATAAATTCGTTTGTTCACTCATGAAGAGGCAGTTTAACAAATTTTCCCTAAGGAACCACTGATTAAGTCTGGGTCGAACAGATTGTGATTAAAATATGCTGATTCAAGGCGTGGAATGCGCGTAATAGCAAGGCTATTGCGAAGTTCCGCAACGCAGGAGCAGGACATTTTAATTGCAAAATGTCGATTCATGACTTAATCAGAGGTTCCCTAAGCACAGCCAAATAATAATAATGAAACAGGAAAAACTGGGAGGGTTTTTAAAACATTACAGACTGTATGCTATCTCTGGCGACTGCCAGTATGCTGAAAATAAAAAAGCAGATCTATTTAGCCGTGTTACGATTAGGCTAAAAAGATCTACTTTGATTTCTTTGAAACTTACAACATAATTCTATCTTTATTTTTCTCTACGGTTTTTGCGCCAACACCATCAACGTTTTCTAAGTCAGCTAGTGACTTAAAATTTCCGTTATTTTTACGGTATAACACGATTGCTTCGGCTTTGCTGTCACCTATTCCGGTCATGGAACTGGCAATTTGCGCTGCATTAGCGGTGTTGATGTTTATTTTTTCAGTTGCTGCAGAAATGGCTGCTGTGGAGAATAGTAAGACGAGTGCAAAAAACAGTGTATGAAATAATTTCATGTGTATCCCTCCTGGATAGTGTTTAATTGGAGCAATGAGAATAAGCCGCTGGCTTTATTTACACAATCAGCGAATATCGTGTTTTATTGTAAGTTTTTCCTTACAACGATTTTAACGTTATGATGGTGGCTTTATACAATTCTGGGCGTTCTAACTTCTAAAGCCCTTCGACAATGGTTTTTAAGGTTTGATAGGGATTTTCTGACTGTGTAATGGGACGACCAATGACTAAATAAGATGCGCCATCCTGTATGGCTTTTTCTGGTGTCACTACCCGGCATTGGTCATCTTTCGTTGACCCTGTAAACGACGCTGTTGCGAGACGAATACCCGGTGTAACCAGTAAAAATTTTTCTCCCAGATTCAGCCTTAAATCGTGCGCTTCCTGCGCCGAGCAAACCACACCGTCAAGCCCAGCATTTTGGGTCATGCTGGCAAGGCGAGTCACCATATCCTGTGGTGATTCTCTGATACCCAGTGCATCCAGTTCCTGCTGACCGCTGCTAGTCAACCAAGTAACGGCAATTAACAAGGGTGCGTCCTTTGCCGGTAATGCCTCTCTGGCTGCGACCATCATTTTCTCGCCACCCAGAGCATGTACATTTAACATCCACACACCAAGGTCGGCAGCGGCTTTACATGCCTTCGCAACCGTATTGGGGATGTCGTGGTATTTGAGGTCTAAAAATACATCGAATTTTTTATCGACCAGTTGTTTAACCAGTTCTGGCCCACAACGGGTAAACAGTTCTTTGCCTACTTTCAATCGACACAAACTGGGGTCTAACTGTTCAACCAGTTGCAGTGTTTCTTTTTCTGATGAAAAATCCAGAGCAACGATAACAGGTGAGGTTTGATGCATAATGTTTTTAATAGTGGTTAATGCTGATGTCCGATCACGCTGGGTTTTACTCTGCCCCAACTGTTGCAGCCCGGACAGAGCCAGTAATGTGTATTACTACTAAAACCACATTTCTGGCAGCGGTATTTAACGCTTTCTTTTTGCATGACTGAAATGGCGGTAATTAAGTCTGTAAAAACTTCATCTGCATCTAGCTCTTTTTCTTTGTAGCTAAGCAGTTTCTGAAGGCCAACAAGGCTAGGCTGATGCTTTATTTTCTCAGTGAGATATTCAATAGCAGCCTGCTTTCCCTGCGAACGCTCTAGCACTGATACGATAACGGTTTGCAGAAAAAGATTTTCATGACGTTTCTGCAACGCGATTAAGTACTCGTATAATTTGTTTTCCGAAGATAAGTGGGTATAACATTCAAGCATCGAATCGATAACCAGAATAATAGATTCTGCATCCTGCTTTTCGATGGCTTCGTACTGCTTGATGGCTTTTTTATCATCACCACTCGCCTTCGTCTGGTCGGCTAATAAAATAGTGGCGCGTACGCAGTTTGCGTCATAGCGCAGTGCTTTATTTGCGTGGTTTTCCAGTTGGCTAATATCCCCTTTTGTTTTTGAAATATTCGCCAGCTCACAATAATACTGCGCAATCATGGGGCCGGTCACCGCAGGGTTTTCGGCAAATAAATCGACTGCAATGTCGATTGCTTTAGACCAGTCTTTTTCCTGTTGATAGATAAGTATCAGGTTATGACGTGCCTCTTTTGATTTTTTATCCTGAATCAGCACCTCTTTAAACAAGCCTTCGGCGCGGTCAAACCAACCTGCACCTAGGTAGTCATAACCTAACTCCAGTAATATTTTACTGCGGTAGCGATCAGGCAAAGATGGTCTGGCGATTAAACCTTGATGGATTTTTATGGCTTTATCCATTTCGCCATTTCGGCGGTAGATTTTACCCAAAGCAAAATGGGTATCAATCGTGTCCCAGTTTGATTCAACCAGTTTTACAAATATATCAAGTGCCTTTCCCTGCTCATCATTCAGCAGGTAATTTAAGCCTTTAAAATATTCAGATGAGAGGGAGGACTGTTGTTTTTTATGGGTTTGCGAACTACGAAATAAGAGCCACAGAAAACTGATAGCAATTGGGATCAATGCTAAAGACCAAAGGGGTAATTGTGAGAAATCAAACACGGTTTTGAATCAGTTCCAGTCCGTGAAAATCAAATACGGGAATACGATTGATAAAATATTTAAGTGTGATGACTGCTTAAACCCTAATCCATACATAGAATTACGAATATTGCGCAACTCTATGTATGGATTAGGGTTCAAGCATTTTTCTGTCATTCAATATTAAACGTGAATAATAAT
>CAZYYW010000091.1:0-4480 GCA_964651445.1 uncultured Thiotrichaceae bacterium | reverse complement strand
TCTTTAAGCATCGATTCATTTACCCGTTCACGCAATTCTTTGCCGGGCTTAAAATGAGGCACGTGTTTACCAGGTAGTGAAACAGAACCCCCTGTTTTCGGGTTACGACCAGAACGTGGTGGACGGTAGTGTAGCGAAAAACTACCAAAACCACGTATTTCTATTCGCTCGCCGCCGGACAGGGAGTTACTCATTTGTTCCATAATACTTTTAACCGCCAGTTCTACATCCTTGTATGCAAGATGGCTTTGCTTACGAGCAATACGTTCAATCAATTCTGATTTCATCATTGCTTCTGCTTGCATTTCTTCAGCCATATTTGTTACCTTCCTCTGTGTTTAAACCGACCATTTAAAGTATTTCAGTAAAGTGTTTTACTTAATCGCTTTTGTTAGTCGTTAGACTTCATCTGCTCTTTCAGTAAATCACCCAAAGTTGGTGCGGCACCAACTGAGGCATCCTGATTTTGAGAAAAATCTTTCAGCGCTTCCGTTTCATCATCATGATCTTTCGCTTTAATTGACAATGCGATACCGCGATTTTTACGATCAACGCCCATCAACTTAGCTTCTACTTCTTCGCCAACTTTAAGCACGGTGCTTGCATCTTCAACACGATCACGTGAAAGTTCTGAGGCACGTAATGTGCCTTCAACGCCATCACCCAAATCGATAATAGCGGCTTTCGCATCGACTGATATAACGGTGCCGGTAACAATAGAACCTTTTTTGTTTTCAGCAATGAAGGTAGAGATAGGATCCTGTTCCATCTGCTTGATACCCAGTGAAATACGCTCACGTTCTGCATCAATAGACAGTACAACCGCTTCGATATCGTCGCCTTTCTTGTAGTTACGAACGATGTCTTCACCAGACTCATCCCATGAAATATCAGACATGTGAATCAAGCCATCAATTTCACCATTAAGACCAACGAAGATACCAAAGTCAGTAATAGACTTGATGGTACCAATAACTTTATCGCCTTTATTGTGTGTGGCAAAGAACTCATCCCATGGATTTGCCTGACACTGTTTCATACCCAGTGAAATACGGCGACGATCTTCGTCGATATCCAGAATCATGACTTCTCTTTCTTCACCCAGTGTTACCACGGATGCAGGATTAACATTTTTGTTGGTCCAATCCATTTCAGAAACGTGAACCAAGCCTTCTACGCCGTCTTCGATTTCAACAAAACAACCGTAATCCGTGATGTTGCTAACTTTACCAAACAGGCGTGAACCTTCTGGGTAACGACGCGCAATTTCTGCCCATGGATCTTCACCCAATTGTTTCAGGCCAAGAGAAACGCGGGTTTTCTCTTTGTCGAATTTAAGCACCATAACGTCAATTTCTTGACCCACTTCAACAATTTCTGAAGGATGGCGTACACGTTTCCATGCCATGTCAGTAATGTGTAACAGACCATCAATGCCGCCAAGATCAAGGAATGCGCCGTAATCGGTAAGGTTTTTAACCACGCCTTTGATTGGCTTGCCTTCTTCGATGCTGTTAAGCAATGCTTCGCGTTCTTCACTGTATTCATTTTCAACCACAGCACGACGCGATACCACGACGTTGTTGCGTTTCTGATCCAGTTTAATAACTTTGAATTCGAGTTCTTTGTTTTCCAGATAAGCGGTGTCGCGTACTGGACGTACATCGACCAATGAACCTGGCAAGAAGGCACGAATATCGCCCAGCTCGACGGTGAAGCCACCTTTGACTTTTCCAGTAATAATGCCAGTAATAATCTCTTCGGCTTCGAATGATTTTTCCAGTGTGATCCATGCTTTTGCACGTTTCGCTTTTTCGCGAGATAAACGTGTTTCACCGAAACCGTCTTCAACGGCTTCTAATACCACTTCAACTTCATCGCCGATGGCGACTTCTAGCTCACCGGAGAGGTTGGTAAATTGTGCAACGGGGATAACGCCTTCTGATTTCAAACCGGCTGAAACGATAACGTAACCATCGGAAATATCAGCAACGGTACCAATAATAACGTTGCCCGCACTCATTTCGGTTTGATTTAGGCTTTCTTCAAATAATTCTGCAAAACTTTCTGACATAATAATTAGTTCTTGATTGCGTGTTTATTTATCGTGTTTGAAACTGGGTTTTTAGATGTTTGATAAATAGAGAACACTGTTAGTTTATAAAATGGTCTGCCTAGCGACAGACCGCCTGTTTGGGTTGTTAAACCCTGCCGCTAAAATTTAGCGATTCGTTGATTCACACAGGCCATGACCTGTTGCATCACTTGCTCAATACTGAGCGTTGTTGTATCGATAATGATCGCATCTGTCGCGGGTTTCAGCGGGGCTGTCTTCCGGTTCATGTCGCGATCATCACGAATTTGTAATTCCTCAACGAGGTTGGAGAGATTAGCATCAATTCCCTTTTCTTTCAACTGCTTATAGCGTCTTTGCGCCCTTTCTTCTGCACTCGCCGTTAAATAAATTTTTAGCACTGCCTGTGGAAACACCACCGTACCCATATCACGACCATCTGCTACCAAACCGGGTTTGCTCAAAAAAGCCCGCTGACGCGCTAATAACGCCTCTCTAACTTCTGGAACGGCGGCAATTTTTGACGCTTTTGCGCCCATTTCTTCATTGCGAATTAACGACGTAACATCCTCGCCAGACAGCGAGATAAGTAATTCCTGATTTTTTTCACTATATGATACCGATAAATTTTCAGCAATTTCCGCCAGTTGCGCGGGTACCAGCGTATCGATAGCCTGTTCAGGGAAAGCCCTAGCTACCTGTAATGCGGTAATACGGTAAAGCGAGCCACTGTCAAGAATAAGCCAGCCAAGATTTTTCGCCAGAGCAAGGCAGATAGTGCCTTTGCCAACACCACTAGGGCCATCTAAACAGATAACGGGGATTTCAGAATTTGTCATCATTAATCAAAAAGTCTTTAGTTAATTTTTTAAAACCTGAATTGACAACCCACAAGACGTTGCCAGCTCGGCAAAACCTGGAAATGAGGTATTGACGTTATCGCAGTCTTCAATATGAATATCGCCACTGGCGCAAAGTCCAGCCATGGCAAACGCCATCGCAATTCGGTGATCGTCATGACTATGCACGGTGCCGCCGTGTATCTCACCGCCTTGAATAATCATGCCATCGTCGGTTGCCCGGGCGTTTACAGCCAATGCCTGTAAACCGTCAGCCATTACTTGAATTCGATCGCTCTCTTTCACTCGCAGTTCTTCTGCGCCGGTAATCACGGTTTCTCCCTCGGCACAGGCAGCCGCAACAAACAGTACCGGAAATTCATCGATTGCAAGTGGTACCAGTGCTTCAGGCACATGAATCCCCTTTAGTTTTGCGCTCTTTATTCGAATATCCGCCACCGGCTCGCCACCGACTTCAATTTCATTAAGGATCGTAATATCAGCGCCCATTAATTTCAGAATGTCGATAATACCGGTACGTGTCGGGTTGATACCGACATGCTCTAAAACAATGTCGGAATCAGCCGCAATGCTGGCACCCACCATAAAAAATGCCGCAGATGAAATATCCGCAGGCACATCAATATCTGTTGCCAATAATTTTGCCGGGCCGGTAATACAAGCAGTACCCTGTTTCACTTCAACCTTACAGCCAAAGGCTTTTAACATGCGTTCGGTATGGTCGCGGGTAATTGCCGGTTCAGTAACACAGGTTTTCCCCTGTGCATACATGCCCGCCAATAGGCAGCATGATTTCACCTGTGCGCTCGCCATCGGCATATCATAATGAAAGCCTTTTAATGTTTGCTTACCAATAATTTTAAGCGGTGGCTTGCCATCAGTCGCAGTGTTTATTTTAGCGCCCATTTCCGTCAGCGGGTCAGTCACACGCTTCATTGGCCGTTTAGACAACGAGACATCACCGGTCAATTCAACATCAAATGCCTGTCCAGCGAGTAAGCCTGCAAGCAGGCGCATGGAGGTACCGGCATTGCCTAAATCAAGCGCCTGTGCAGGGGCAGTTAAACCTGACATGCCAACACCGCGTATGGTCACTGCGCCATTTTCAGGGCCATCAATACTGACACCCATCGCCTGAAAGGCACGTAATGTATTTAAACTATCTTCACCTTCAAGAAAACCACTGATACGACTGGTGCCTTCTGCCAGAGAGCCAAACATAATGGAACGATGAGAAATAGACTTATCACCGGGAACACGGATACTGCCGTGCAACCTCGCTTTATTTAAGCCAGCTTGTACAATGAATTTCATAATTTAATCAATATTTTAGAATAATGCAGAACAACTAAGGCGTGTGATTATCAAATTATAGCCAGATTGTGACTGTTAAACAACTCATAGCCTTGTCCAATATGAAATGAGCCAGGAATAGTCCAGAGCAAACTGGGTTGTTGCGTATCAGGCTACAACAGACTTATTTACAGGGTCTTTTTTATTTGCAGGAGTATTTGTTAAATTTAACAAGCGCTCACTTCGCCATACT
>CAZYYW010000090.1:0-8977 GCA_964651445.1 uncultured Thiotrichaceae bacterium | reverse complement strand
GCGGCTGATATTGGTATGCGCGCAAGTGTTGGTCTGATCCTGATCGATTCCCCGACGGTGTGGGCGAATAACAGTGAAGAATACATCGACAAGGGGCTTGCCGTGTTCGATCGTTACAAGGGGCATGACCTGATTAAAACCGCCTTCGCTCCACATGCGCCCTACACCGTATCCGACGAGCCGTTAAAACAGATCGCTACGCTGGCGAATGAGCTAGAACTCAATATTCACATGCATATTCATGAAACAGCGCATGAAGTTAACGAAGCCAAAAGCAACGGCGGTATACGGCCACTAACACGACTATATGAACTTGGTTTGCTAACACCTGCTCTGCAAGCGGTACACATGACGCAGCTAGAGCAGGATGAGATACCATTATTGGCATCTGCTGGCTGTCATGTTATCCACTGCCCCGAATCCAATATGAAATTAGCCAGTGGCATTTGTCCGGTTAAGCAATTACTGGATGCAGGAGTTAATGTGGCATTGGGCACTGACAGCAGTTCCAGTAATAATGACCTCGATATGTTTGGCGAAATGCGCAGCGCGGCATTTCTGGCAAAAATAAGTACCTTGGATGCAACGGCTGTATCGGCGCAACAAGTGCTGCAAATGGCAACCATCAACGGCGCCCGCGCACTGGGAATTGATGACATCACCGGTTCGCTCGAAGCAGGAAAATCTGCCGATATTGTCGCCGTAAATTTCGATACAATAGAAACAATACCGGTGTATGATCCGGTGTCTCATCTGGTGTACTGCAGCTCACGCGAGCACGTCAGCGACGTCTGGATCGCGGGTAAGCAGTTACTGACCGACAGAGTGCTAAACACCATTGATGAAACCCGACTGAAGCAGGAATGCATCCAGATCAGCGAAAAAATAAATCAAAAATAATTATATGTAACAAATAGTTAAACAAAATATTTAAAGTGAAATCTAATTTATAAGCAGCGATATTTATGACTCAATCAGCCAACTTTGACCCATCTGAAATTAAGAAATTTGAAGACCTCGCTTCACGTTGGTGGGACGAACAAGGTGAGTTCAAACCGCTGCATGAGATGAACCCGTTACGGCTAAACTTCATCAATACCGGCTCCCCATTAAGCGGTAAAACGGTTTGCGATATTGGCTGCGGCGGCGGCATCCTCAGCGAAAGCATGGCAAAATGCGGCGCTACCGTCACCGGTCTGGACATGGGCAAAGCCCCCCTGTCTGTCGCGCGATTACATGCCATGGAAAGCGATCTTGATATTGACTACGTACAAATGACGGCAGAAGACTTTGCCGAGCAAAATCCTGCAAAATACGACGTGGTTACTTGTATGGAAATGTTGGAACATGTGCCCGACCCAGCATCGGTTATTAAAGCCTGCTACCAACTGGTTAAAGACGGCGGCTCGGTTTATTTTTCTACCATCAACCGCAATCCGAAGTCTTACCTGTTTGCTATTGTCGGCGCTGAATATGTGATGAAAATGCTGCCGCGTGGCACTCATGATTACGCACGGTTTATCAAACCCTCTGAACTGGATAGCTGGGCGAGAAGCGCTGCCCTGGAACTGCGCAATTTGAAAGGCGTCAGCTATAACCCATTCACCAGCCTATTTAGCCTAAGCAGTAATGTCGATGTTAACTACATGGTGCATTATCTGCGCCCGTCTAGTGACTCGCTCAGCTAAAGATACCCCCACAAAACCTTCCGCAGTGACAGCAACAAATCCAGCCAACAAAATAAGCACCGTTTTATTCGATCTTGACGGCACCTTGATAGACACCGCACCCGACATGGCTGCGGCGCTGGACATACTGTGCGATGAAGAAAGCCAGACTCGCCTGCCTTATGAAATCGTGCGCCCGATTGTATCCAATGGCAGTATTGCACTGGTTACGCTGGCGTTTGGTGAAGCACTGGAACAGCAAACACTAATGCGCCTGAAAAATCGCTATCTGGAAATATATCAAGGGCATTTGGCTGTGCATTCCAAATTATTTGATGAGATGGATGATGTATTAAAGCAGCTAGAAAAAAATAACATTAAGTGGGGAGTGGTCACCAACAAACCCGGTTGGTTAACTGAACCTTTAATGGCATCACTAAACCTACAACAGCGCGCTGCCTGTATCGTTAGCTCCGATTCCACAAAAAATCGAAAACCACACCCCGAACCGATGTTTTATGCCTGTAAACTCATCAATGCCCAACCCGAGCAATGCTTGTATGTCGGCGATGCGCAGCGTGACATCGAAGCCGGTAACAATGCAGGCATGACAACCATTATCGCTGAATACGGATACATCGCCGAGTCTGAACAAACCGCCGACTGGCAGGCTGATTACACTATAAAACGCCCGTCACAAATTTTGGATTACCTTTAGCGTCAGTCACAGCAGGATTTTTTGACCGATAATTCTGACAGACACCTTCAAACCAAATTTAGTCAGTGCCCGCGCGGTAACGCAAATAGTCTTCTAAACGATCAACATCCCAGCAAGCCGCCAGTTCTTTTAATGGAACGCTATTTTCTTTCAGTACATCCCTACTCTGTTGCATCACCTCCGACGAACCCCAAGGAATATTTTCAAATAGAAAGGCATGCGCTTGTTGCATAGCGATTAACACGTAACCGCCATCTTCCGCTGGCACCATAACCACCGCATTAATTGTATCGGCGGCGTTTTTATTGCTGTCATTGTTATCTTGGTGCAATATTTCAAGTACTTGTTTTACCATCACTGCATCCAGTGCGGGTGCATCGGTACCAATGATAATACAGTGTTGGTAATCTTGTAACGCGGCGGACGCGCCATTGAACATACGCGCACCTAAATCCTCACCGACTTGATCAAACAACGCTATTGGGTATTGTGATTTACATTGTAGAAAAATTTTTTGCTGCTGATCCGGTGCGCACATCAAACGCACGTCACACAATTGTGCCGCGCTTAACATTGCAAGGCGATGATGAATCAGTTCGTGCTGTAACGCTGTTGCCGCCTGCACACCAATGTCCGCAATCAACCGTGTGTTGACTTTGCCTGCCTGCGGCGCTTTTGCGTACAGCAGGACAACGCTATCGTGAAACAGCATTGGCAGCTTTTCTTGAATATAAGCGGTTAAGCTTTTCAGGTGAAACACCTAAAAAATAATATAATCGCAACTTCCACATTAGCAACACGGTAGCAACGACACCATTGTTTTCCCAACGCCGACTTGAACTCACGACCTTTTGTTTGATACACACTGGTCTGGCAATTTTTTTAAGCCGACAACTGATTTCAATATCTTCCATCAATGCGATTTCAGGAAAACCAGCAACACGATAAAATAAACTTTTCTCAATAAAAATTGCTTGGTCGCCTGTCGCTATAGAGGTTAAACAAGAACGTAAATTCATCAATTTTTCAATCAGGCGAAAAACAATTTTACTGCTGGATAAACGAACATCAAAACGCCCCCAGTAATTTTTATTTTGAAAGGAATCAGAAATTATTTGCACCGTATTATCAGGCAAAACGGTATCCGCATGTAGAAATAACAAAACATTACCGGTAGCGATATCAGCACCGTTGTTCATTTGAAAAGCACGCCCCGCTTTGCAGACAATAACTTTATCGGTGATTTCATACGCGGTTTCTAAAGTGTTGTCAGCACTACCACCATCGACAATAATAACCTCATGGCCTTGATGTTGAATAGATTGCAGGGCGCTACTAATGCGCGATAAGTTTAACGCTTCATTAAGCACCGGAATAACAATAGAAATTTTTACCGTCATAATAAAGGTGCCATTAATTTAATGCGCCGCCACAACTGCTACCACTGCCAGCGGTGCAACCATAACAATGATCCATAATGGCAATATCAGCGCCGCTTATATCTTCGCACAAGAGATCATTAATATGTTTTTTGCCAGCAGGGTTAGCGGCTGACGATGCCACCTCAAGTCCCGCAGATAAACCCAACATCTGGTTAAAATCACAGTCATAAATATAACCTTGCCAATCCACGCTTAAGGTAGTGCGACACATAACACCGGACAAATTATCTTTGCTGTAAGAGGCTTTTAATAACTGCATATATTCATCAAATAAACCTTTCGACACTAAGGTACTGCCAAAACGTTTAATCGGCATATTCGTAATGGTATACAAATTATTAAAAGAAATATCGAAACGTTGTTTCAGTTCTTTTTTGTAAGTCGGTTGTAACACATCTTGTGCTGGCGGTAGATCGATACCCTGCGGGTTATAAACCAGATTAAGCTGTAATGTCGGGTCAATACCATAACCGTATTGATTTAATAGTTGCAAGCCTTCGATACTTTGCCCAAAAACACCTTTACCACGTTGTGCATCAACATTTTCTGCCAGATAACAGGGCATCGAAGCGACCACTTCTACTTTATGTTTTGCTAAAAAAGCGGCGGTATCTTCAAAGCCTTTTTCCAGTAACACAGTGAGGTTACAACGATCGATTACATGCACCCCCATGGCACTGGCACGTTCCACCAAAGAAAAGAAATCGGGATTCATTTCAGGTGCGCCGCCGGTTAGATCAAGTATTTTGATGTTTTGCTGGCGTAAAAAATGCAACACGTCATCAATGGTTTCGGCGGTCATAATTTCCTTGCGCCGTGGACTGGCATCCACATGACAATGCAAGCACTGCTGATTGCACAAATAGCCAAGGTTGACCTGAAGCGTTTCCAGTTGTGTACGTTTAATGGCTGGAAAGTCAGTTTCGAGCAGTAAATCAAAGGTATCTTTCATAGTTTTTTCTGCCGGTTTGGGTAGGCCGCTGGGGTCAGTCGCTGGGGTAAGTCGCTGGGGTAAGTCGATTACAGAATCCGATTCAGCAAGGCGACGAGCTTTCTAGTAAAGGGGCTAAACAGTCGATCTTTATAATACTGCCCTGCAAGGCGTTTGTTAAGCTGGGAATAACTCGGATAGGCATGCACCAGAGAGGTTATCTTCGATATTTTCATTTTTTCCTGTACTGCCAGCGCCAGTTCATGGATCATTTCACCGGCATGCGGTGCGACAATATGAGCGCCGACAATTTTTCCGTTATCCGTCAACAGCATTGCCCGACCGATTTTATCGTTATCCGTCACCGCCCGATCTAATTGTGAAATTTCAAACTGACATATCTCGCCATTTTTCAAGGCTTCACATTGCGCCACAGTAATGCCCACCTGTGCAACTTCTGGCTGCGTGTAAACCACTGCGGGTATAACATCATAACTAATCTTTTTTGGCATTTTAAAAATCATATTGGCAATCACAATGCCTGCCTGTAGCTCAGCAACATGCGTCAGCGGCATCTCGCCGGTCACATCGCCACAGGCATAAATCTTTTTATTCGACGACTGCATTTTGCGGTTAACTTTTATGCCTTTCTGGTCAAAATTCACGCCCGCTTCCGCCAGATTTAATGGCGCAAGTACCGGACGACGACCAATCGCTATCAACAAAGACTCTGCCGATAATGTGCTGCCATTTTTTAATAGTAACTGCTTCAAGCCATCCTTTTCATTGACTTCAACGACCTCGTTCTCCAGCACGATGCTAACGCCTTCCGACTGCAACACTTCAGCCAGAATTGTTGAAGCATGAGGATCCATTCGCGGTATTAAGCGTGCTGCCAGTTCAACGATGGTTACTTGCGTTCCTAGTCGCGAATAGGCTTGCGCCATTTCTACACCAATAGGACCGCCGCCGAGAATAATCATACTTGCAGGCAGCGTGGTTAAGCTAAACATATCCTCATTTGTTAAATACTTAACAGCTTGCAAACCTTTTATTGGCGGAATCCAAGCCGCAGAGCCAGTCGCAATGACAAAAAATTTCGCATGAATTTTTTGACCGGCAACCGCTATCTCATCGCTGTCGGTAAAACTGGCTTCGCCGGTGATTACCTCACAGCCTAAGGCTTCAAAACGCTGCCGGCTATCGTGTACTTGAATGCTGTCTATCGCTGCTTTTACCGCCGTATTAACCGCCAGCATATCAATCTCAGGCTGTACAGCGGCTATCCCCCAGCGCCCGGCTTCACGCATGGTATAGGCAACGGAAGCACTCTTTAGTAATGCCTTACTGGGCACGCAGCCATAGTGTAGACAATCGCCGCCCATGTCTTCTTGCTTATTGATCAGAACGACATCTAGACCCAATTGCGCCGCCACACTGGCAACCACAAGGCCACCCGCGCCACCACCAATGACAACCAGGTCACGTTTCACCATCATTTAGTCTTGCACTTGTTCATTCAAATAACACCGGCTTTTCACGAATTTCTCTCGGATAATTTTATTCGAGTACTGTTTTTTAGGTAATGTTTTCTGCTCACAATTCTCAGACCACAAAAACAAAGCATAATTCAGCTATAACATCTGGGCAAAAAAAGCTGGACAAAAAAAGGCTGGTGAAACACCAGCCTTTTTACAGTATTTTTTACAAATAGTGCACTGCCAACGTTAAAGTACTTTACCCATCAGAGCAAACGATTTCACAAAGGCACTCGCCAAGCTTGGGTCTTTTATCATGGTCGCATAATCACCCTTGGTAAAGCGTAGTTTTCGTGAGGTATAGGCAATCCCCAGCTTCATTAAGCCCGGTGGTTTCACGATTAGCGCTATCCAATTGTCTCGAGTGGCGCGAATGTCCCACTTGATTTCATCCACGGGCGAGGTATTGATGGATGACACAAAGCCGTTTTGAATCGTCATGATAAACGACGGCACATCGTCTTCAGGTAGACCAAAAGCAACCACAGAATTAAAACCTGCACGTTGCAACGATGACGTTATTTCGTCATCAGCATTCCATGCCTCTTTAAAAGCCTGTGCCCATTCGTTTGAAAATAAATCTGCCATTGAGTAAATCCCACTTTCGCTTTAATCTGTTATTAATCCCCTGAGTTTCTATGAAAAATTTGTTTTTGTCAAGAAATTCAGTCACTTCCAACAAAGCGCATACACACATTCTAATTTAAAAAGGTTACAAATTTAAGTGGGAATCTCTAAAAAAGATGATTATTAGAGCAAATACGTAGAATTAAGTAAGTTTTAAGCATGCTTCTCAACCCAGAGTTTTATCTGCTCAGCACTCATAACACCTGCCTGTCTGGCAATTTCACGACCCTTTTTAAACATAATCAAGGTAGGAATACTGCGAACATTATACTTTGCCCCAATATTCTGTTCCTGCTCCGTATTCACTTTGGCCAGTCGCACATTGGGTGATAATTCTACCGACGCCTGCGCAAACGCAGGTGCCATTGTCTGACACGGTCCACACCAGGGTGCCCAGAAATCAACCACCACCGGCACATCATTACGTTCAATATGCTTGTGGAAATTGCCAGTGCTTAACGTCAACGGCTGCTCGTCAAACAACGCTTTATGACACTTACCGCACGCTGGTTTAGCAACAAACTTTTCTGCCGGGATTCGGTTTGTAGTAGAGCAAAACGGGCACACAATATGTTTTAAATTACTCATAATTATCACTATAAAATCAGTTAGTTAGATCTAATACAAGGCTGAATATTCAATTATCAAAATACCACGAAAAGCCTGTTAATAGCCATTTTGGCGTCAAATCATTGGCGCGTTTAGTCAATTAATCTCAGTCACACATCACTATTATTAAATCAAACAAAAAGCAGGAGATTAACCATGTTTAATCCATTTGAAAAACAAAGTGATATCTTAGAAAAGTTTAGGATAAAAGCGCATCTTCGAAGCTATCTTAAAGACCCCATCATACTCGATAAAGCGCTATTACAAGATGCCGTAATCAAACTAAAAAAACTACCGTATAAGTACAACGACCCCACAGACAATATTGCGAAGGAACTGGTACTGGACGCATACCGTGCGGGATTTTTCAGATACGACGATTTGACTGATGCCGGTTGCAAGTTGATTCGAGGTGCTAAACATCGCCGTCGCCACCCACCCCTAGGCAACCGAGTGAATCCAGTGCGACTTCGCGCCATTACCCTGTAAATTTACAAACCATTAAAACAAAAAAACTCGCAATTCCGCGAGTTTTTTTGTTTACACTGTTTTTGATCGTTGCTTGCCATGGTAAGCAACCTCTACTGCCTGCCGCTAAAAACAGATATTGCGAACTTAAAGGCACCTCTATTAATTGTTGACGATTCTGTTCTAAAGCAATACCAGATGATACCTGATACTTTCATCTTTTTTTCCAGCGTTTAGCTGACTTAACGTTTGATCGTAAAGTGCGTATCATCACAACGCGGTGCATTTTTCGTGTGTTTACAACCACAAAAGGCAACCATTCCTTTTTTTTCTGCTACAAATTCGACTGGGGAAAACTGAGTACCCTCATGCGAACCATCACAGAAAGGTTGGTTTTGACTACGACCACATGCACACCACCAATATGTTTTACCTGCTTCAACATCAACAGCGTAAGGCCCTCTTTTTGCTACCACTATTTCTTCGTTCATTTTTCACACCTCGCATGTTTTTTCTTATAATAATTTTTTTCTTATACCAATAGTAGAAAAGACGACTGCCAATACCCATAAAGCAGGGCCGATGATTCCTGGCATGATGGGAACATAACCAGGCAATAGAATAAAAATTATATAACCAATATCCACTATACTAACGACAATCAGGTTAAGCCAGTAACCTAAGCGGTCATTCTTCCAGTTATAAAGTATACCTACGACAATTGCGAATACTGCAAAAAAAAGCAGTGACCACGCGCCTTGAAAAATTCGTCCTTGTACTATGCCTGCGTCCATCGACTGCCCCAGCATATAAATTTTGCTGGCTACAATAATGTGTAACCCCCCCCACAACACATAGAAAACTGAACCTAGTTTTGAATAATTATTCGTCACTGTATTGACCCCTTAATATTTTTTGTATTAATTTTTTTCGTCAGAAAAATTAATAGCCCAGTGACTTCCATCACAAAATGGTTT
>CAZYYW010000089.1:0-9014 GCA_964651445.1 uncultured Thiotrichaceae bacterium | reverse complement strand
TCGCCTTCTACTTTTACCGTGTAAGTTGCCAGCGCCTCTTCTGCGGGATCATCCAGTGCTTCGCCGGTGGCGAGCCGAAAACGGCTGCCGTGAAGCGGGCATTTAACGCAGTCGGCATGTAGCGAGCCTTTGCTGAGAGAAGCGTCTTCATGCGTACACATATCGTCAACCGCATAGACCTTGCCTTCAGCCAAGGCAATCAAAATACGATAAGACTCTGTTTTGGCACAGATTAATTTGCGTGTTTGCAGGTCGTTAAGGCTGGCGAGGTGAACAAATTGCAAGATTTTTTTACCGAAAGTTAATTAAAGCAGATGCATTTTACCGCATATTGAGATTTTAAACTGACCGTAAGGTTATCCCAGCAAGATATCCTTGGCGGCATTAATCTGTGCCGCCAGGTAATCTGAGCCGCCGCGATCAGGATGCACTTTTTGCATCATACGCCGGTGAGCCTGAACAATATCTTCTTTGCTACAGCCAGTTTTTAAGCCCAGTACTTCCAGCGCCTCGTCCTCGTTCATGTTGTGTTTGCTGGCTGTCGGCGGTGCTTGTCCATGCTGTTGCCCTGATTGCTGTCCTGGTTGCTGGCCGCGCTGTTGGTAGAGTTTATTGAGAAATGGCAGATATCTCAGTAAAGACATGGCGCGAGGCACCAGGGCGACTGCGCCAGCTATCATGGCGGTAATGATATTCAGGTGACCGGTGACTGCGAGTAGTGCTAAAACGGCTAGCACGCCGCTAAGTACGCTCCACATCACCATTTTTTTGCGCTCATCACCTTTGGCTTTGGAGAGTTTGTGCCAAAGAATCAAGCCAATGCCTATGACAGCAATGAGAAGGATAAAACGTGTCATGTGTTTACACCATTAAACCTAGAAAAATCAGTTGCTAGTAGTTTGGTGTATTTTTGAAATACTTGCTAGTGGATATTGGCGTTAGCGTCACTATATGGTGAAATGCAGCTTTTAAATATAAGGTGTGCATTAAGTGATGAGAAAATTAATTGTATTAGCGGCAGTATTGTCTTTTTCCTCGGCAACAAATGCTGAGGGTGTACTCGATGCTGAGCGTATCTATGTCGGTGGTGGTCTTGGTTTTAACAGTCTGCCTGGTTTTGGCAGTGCACGTGGCTTCCAGTTTTTTGGCGGTTATGATTTCGCTTTTAAATTGAATGAGGATATTTCTACCGCGCTGGAAATTGGTTACATGGCAAGTGGTGATTTTGGTCAGTTTCAAGGTCTTACCAGCACTCTGGATGCTAAAGGTCTGTGGGCGGCAGCGGTTTCCTCTGTGCCATTGTCGAGTAAGACCAATATGCTGGTGCGACTAGGTTATGACTTTGGTGATGATGATGGTTTTTTATTGGGTACCGGCATTCAGTATAAATTCGACACCAAGCTGGCGTTTCGCATGGAATACGTTAC
This sequence comes from uncultured Thiotrichaceae bacterium, assembly GCA_964651445.1. Classification (GTDB taxonomy): domain Bacteria; phylum Pseudomonadota; class Gammaproteobacteria; order SZUA-229; family SZUA-229. Next base: position 7,587 of record CAZYYW010000089.1, on the reverse strand, counting down.
GCGACAGAATGTGAACGGTTTGCAGGCGAACATACTGGTGAAATTTTAAGCACGCTGGTTATGCCAAAAGCGACCACTACGTGATTGAACAGTTTGGTCGCTTTCCGGAATTGAATAAAATTATGGGGCGTGAGAGCACGCCCCAGGAACAGGCATTTATCGAAAGCGGTAAATACAGCTTTTTATAGATGTGTTTTATCTAGCGGAATCTCTGAATAAGTCGTGAATCGGCATCTTGCAGGTTAGCTTATCCTGCTTCCGCGTTGTGAAACTTCGCAATAGCCGGCTATTAAGCGCGTTCCACGCCTTGAACCAGAACAAGCTAATCTGCAACCTGCTCGACTCAGACTTGTTCAGAGGCTCCCTAGGAGCCTGTCGGGCAAAGGTCTCTAATAAATTTATGGTTAGGTGCCGGTTACATACTTATCGCGCAATTCACGTCGTAGAATTTTACCGACATTGGTTTTGGGTAATTCATCGGTAAAGACAATGGACTTCGGGACTTTGTAACTGGTCAAACCTTTTCGGCAAAAGTCTCTTAAAGCCTGCTCGGTGAGTGAATCATCACTTTTAACCACCACAGCCATCACCACTTCGCCACTGTGTTCGTCGGGTTTGCCGATAACGCCGACTTCGATGACATCGGGGTGATCCGCGATGACTTCTTCAACCTCATTAGGGAAAACATTAAAACCAGAAACCAAAATCATGTCTTTTTTGCGGTCAACAATTTGTACAAAGCCGTCTTCGTCTAAAAATCCAATATCACCAGTATGTAACCAGTTATCATTGCTTAGTACATTCGAGGTTTCTTTGGGACGGTTCCAGTAGCCTTTCATCACCTGTGGGCCACGGATGCAAATTTCGCCTTGCTCGCCAATGGCAAGTTCGTTCCAGTCGTCATCCTGAATAGAGACTTCAGTGGATGAAATCGGCAGACCGATTTTGCCATTAAACTCTTTTAAATCCATCGGATTCATGCATGCCGCCGGTGAGGTTTCGGTTAAACCATAGGCTTCTATTAGGGTGGAGCCGACGGTTTCCTTCCAGCGTTCGGCAACGCCGCGTTGCACTGCCATGCCGCCGCCGAGAGCAAAAGCAAAATTACTAAAATCAATGGTTTTGAAATCCGGGTGATTTAACAGGCCGTTAAACAGAGTGTTTACACCAGTGAAGACGTTAAAATCAACGGCTTTAAGTTCTTTAACAAAACCATTTATGTCACGCGGATTGGTAATAAGATAATTGCACCAGCCAAAGCGCATAAAGGTTAGGCAATTCGCCGTTAATGAAAATATATGATAGAGCGGCAAAGCGGTGATGATGATGCCTTTCTTGTCGCCGACGAAGCCATCGATCCACGCGGATGCCTGTAGCATATTGGCGACCATGTTTTTATTGGTCAATATGGCACCTTTGGAAACGCCAGTTGTACCGCCGGTGTATTGTAAAAAAGCGATGTCGTCGTGGTTGCAGGGTACGGTTTGAAAACGGTGTTGTGCGCCTAGTTTTAATGCTTGTTTAAATGAAACCGTGTCTTTCAGGTGAAAGCTTGGCACCATTTTCTTCACATATTTAACCACGGTGTTGATAATGAAGCCCTTTATGGGAGACAACATATCGCCCATTTTTGTGGTGATAACTTTTTCTATTTTGGTGTCATCGATAACTTCTTCTAACACGCTGGCAAAGTTTTCTACGATGATGATGGCTTTGGCACCAGAATCACTCAGTTGGTGTTTTAGTTCACGGGGGGTGTACAGAGGATTTGTGTTCACCACGACTAGCCCGGCGCGCAGAATGCCAAATATGGCGATAGGGTTTTGCAGCAGGTTGGGCATCATTACGGCTACCCGATCACCTTTTTCAAGGCCGAGTTCGTTTTTTAGATAGGCGCCTAACTGTGCGGTATACACATCGACTTCGTGGTAGGACAGGGTTTTGCCAAAATTGGTGTAGGCAGGTAGCTCGCCATATTTAGCAACGCTACTATCAAAAACATTGGCGACGGAAGAATATTCACTGATGTCTATTTCTTCAGGGACACCTGCGGGGTAGTTTTTTAACCAGGGTTTTGGCATATCATTTCTCCTTAATTCAACAAAGGCAGTGTAGTTAAGTGCGTTTGCTTACATGTTGTCTAACTATACGACAAGGATAACGCTGTATGTTCATTTTTTCATTAACTTTTTTATTTACTTGGCATTAATTGGTAAAAATCAGATTGAGTATAGCTAAAGGAGCCTCTGAACAAGTCTGGGTCGAACAGATTGCAGATTAGCTTGTTCTGGTTCAAGGCGTGGAACGCGCGTAATAGCTGGCTATTGCGAAGTTTCACAACGCGGAAGCAGGATAAGCTAATCTGCAAGATGTCGATTCACGACTTATTCAGAGGTTCCTAAAGAAACCATAACGATAAGTTTGGCAGGTAAGTAATCGCAAGCAACCAGATCAGCATTATAAGCAGAAATGGCATGGCGGCACGAAACAAAGTGAGTACCGATTTTTTAAAGCGTTGGCTGGCAATAAACAAGTTAATACCAATGGGCGGTGTCGAGTATCCGATTTCAAGATTCGCCAGAAAGATAATCCCTAAATGGATGGGGTGGATGTCGTAGCGTAACGCCAGTGGCAGCAGCAGAGGTACCACCACGAGCAAGGCGGAATAGATGTCCATGACTGCGCCAACTAACAACAGGAACAGATTAAGCAGTATCAGAAATTCTAATTTAGAATCGACAAATGTTTCGATAAATGCCAGCAGTTTCATCGGTAATTGCGCGTCGATCAAAAGATTGGTTAAACCCAGTGCCACCAACAGGATAATGATCAGGCTGCCAAACAATACACTGGCTTCGGTGAGTAAGCTCAAACCTTGCTTTTTAAGCGACATGGTTTTGTAGATAACGGTTTCAACAAATAATACATAAGCTGCGGTAACGGCGGCCGCCTCGGTTAGAGAGACGTAACCACCGAATATACCGATTACAACACCGACCGGTAAAAGTAAATCGAAGATGCAGTTTTTACCGGTACGAATAGCTTCTGCACGTACGAAGGGGTGGCGTTTTACTTTGTGAAGGCGACCGGTATATGCGCTGTATGCGGCGAGCATAACGATGAGTAACAAGCCGGGCAGTAAACCGGCGAGAAACATTTGTTCAATACTGACATTGGCGACGATGGCGTAGATAATAATGGCGAGACTGGGCGGGAACAGCAAACCCAGTGAGCCAGAAGTAGTCAGTAGGCCGAGGCTGAAGTTCTGCGGATAGCCTTCTGTTTTTAATATGGGATATAACAAGCCGCCAAGCGCCAGAATAGTGACCCCAGAGGCACCGGAAAACATGGTAAAAAAAGCGCAACTGATTAAGGCAACAATGGCAATGCCACCGGGTAGAAAGCCGAAATTAGCGCGATAAAAAGCCACCAGTCGCTGCGGCGCACCACCGTTTGCCATGGTAACGCCAGCAAGAATAAATAATGGCAGTGCTATCATGTTGGGTGATGCAGACAGCCGGTTCATCTCGATAATGATAATGTCGGGACTTATCTCGGCAGAATAGCTTGCCAGTAATGCACCTGCCGCCAGTACCGTGAATAGCGGTGCGCCAATAAGGGCGATGAGGATCAACAGAGTAACGGCGATTAGCATTCTTAGCCCAAGTCTTTTGAAGGCAGATCTTTTGAGGACATATTTAAATCGTCGTGCGCGTTACCGTTGAGGGTATGGTTTTTATCATCATCAAATATATTGGCTAAAAAATGAAAACTCATCAAGCCAAAGCCAAGCGGATAAATAAGGGTAAAGGGCAGGGTCCAGCGTTCATTCGCCGGTGCATATTGCCATTCGTCGCTAACAAAATTTATAGCGTGATAACACAGCAATAAACACACAGTGCTGGCAAAAATAGCCAGTGGTGTTTTAAGCCGATTTTTAAGCGCTGGGGAAAGCACCACATTTAAGGCATCGGTTTTAATGTGTGCATATTTGGATGTTGCCAGTACGGCGCCCATCATGCCGCAAAAAACCAGTAAGTAACGGTTGATAATGTCGATTTCAGGGTAACCGAAACCGAGAATGTTACGCAGTAATATCTGAAAGATAGAAAGCAAAAGTAGTATTGCAATACTGCTCGCCGCCAGCCAGGTTTCTATGCTTTGAAGTGTATGATTGAGTTTATTAAACAATTTATGACCTGTGGTCAGGTGTAAGCCGTTATTTTTCGGGTTGCTTATTAGGGTCGCTTATTTAGGACGATTGTTAGTGCTAGTTGTAGGGGTTAATTATTAATCGTTAATTTTTGGCGTTGTCGATAATTTTCAAGATGGTAGCGTGTTTTATCAAAAAAATCCTGTGGAATGTAGTTGGTTTTAATCAGATGGGCGGCTGCATTGTCGCGTATTTGGATAAACTCATCCATGTCGGCAGTATCCCAGTCCCAAAAAAACTCGATGCCATTGTCTATCAGTAATTGTTTGCTTTTGATGTTCTCTGCACGGGTTTGTTCACGGATAATATTACTGGCGCGAATGCCAGAGCTGCGCAGTAACTGTTGTAAATCAGCGGGCAGTTTGTTGTAGAATTTGTTACTGACAACCACCGCGCCGATGGCATTGGTTACTGAAATATGAGTGGCGTACTGCACTTTAGCGTACCACTGTAGTGCGATAGCGCCGAAGGTGGACATGTATACAGTGTCGATGCTGCCGTGTTTTGCCGATAACTGCGAGTAAACATCAATGATGGATAAGGGTACGGGTTTGATGTCAGAGGCGGCAAACAATGCTTCGCCTAAAGGGTCACCCTGCCACAACCAGATGCGACTTTTTTTCATATCATCAATGGACTGAATTTTATGTTTTGAAAAAAAATGGATGGAGCCGACTTCCGGCCAGCCCAATAGCTCAAACCCATGCTCGCGGAAGCCTGCTTCTATTTCAGGCATCAGTTGGTTTCGTACATAGTCTGATTCATCGGTGTTTTTAAACAGGAAGGGCAGTTCTAAAATACGCGCCGGTGAATAAATGCGGCCAATGCCATAACCACTAAACAAACCGCCATGCAGTTGCCCCTTGCGTATTTTGCGCAAAACGTCAGGTTCGTCGCCCATCACGCCGCCAGGGTAAAGTTTAAATTTCAACCGCCCCTGGCTTTCTTGTTCGATGTCTTTTATCCAGTCGTCCAGTGTTTTGGTCCATGAGGTACCGGTAGGTAGCAAGGTGGCAAATTTAAGCGTGTAGACTTTTTCGGCAACGGCACTTTGCGCGGCAAGCAATAACAAGCTTGCGATTGTTAGTTGTTTGAAACAATTTTTTAGCGAGACAACGTTATTGGTTAAAACCATTTGCCTTCCTGTTTAAGTAATCGTTTGGCTTTGCGCTTGGCAATTTGGTTGAGCAGAGTTAATTCCGGGTATAGGTCTTCCGGTGCGTCAATAACGCGGTTTAAACGTTGCCGAAAATCTTTCTGATCGAACATTTGACGTGAGAGATATTGTGCCTGCAAAAGGTCAGCAATTAATAGTTTATTGTCAGTGATTTCTCTGGCGCGGTCGAAGTGTTTTTTAGATTTGGTAAAATTACCGCCAAACATGGGTGGTCGCGCACCGTAGTAAACACCGAAGTACATATGTGCGCCACCATAATAGAAACTATCATCCAGTTCCAGTACACGTTGCATCATTGCGGTGGGTTTTGCTAGTTGAATTAAACTTGCGGCATCGTCACGGTTGAGGTCAATCCATTTAGCCCAGTTGCTGGCGGTCCAGAACAAAGCGGCAACGTGATTCTCATCGAGTTTTTGCAGTTGTAGCTCAAGCGCGGCAGTATTTTGTTTTTTTATGTTTTTAATACCCAGTAAATCCAGCGCGATAAGACCGTGTTTGAGGCCGCGCAGGTAAAATTGGTCGGCTCTTTTTACGTCCTGATCTTCATTAAAACCATAAGATAATCCGTAAAAGGCCTGCGCCGCATAGATATGTAATTGAATGTTTTCTGGATCAAGGTGGATCATGCCGTTGAGCATGCTGATATTGGCTGGCATGGCATCTTCAGCCAGTTGCAAATCGGGCTCTGCGTTCATGGCTTCAATGCCGCCTTCGATCATCGGCAACGACATGGTGACCATCATTTTGTTCATAGAACAGGCGGACACAAACAGCAGCGTCAGGCTAAGCACAATGAATTTGAAAGCGGTAGGTGAAGACATGGTTGTTGTTTTAAATCATTCCGTTGGGGATTACCAGTAATTAATAAACTTTTATCAAATAGGAGCCGTAATGGGTTAAAAATTTGAGTTTTTTGTCATTAATGAAAGAACAAGTAACCGGCAAAAACAGCGGTACTTAGGCCGGCAACGTCTGCCAGTAATGCGCAGGTTAGGGCGTGGCGTACTTTTTTTATACCGACGCTGCCGAAGTAGACTGCTAGTACATAAAAGGTGGTTTCGGTGCTGCCTTGCATAATGGCAGCAACGGTGGCGGCAAAGGAGTCAACACCGAAGGTATTCATGGTTTCTAGCATCATGGCGCGCGCACCACTACCACTTAGTGGCTTCATGAAAGCCGTGGGCAGCGCCTGAATGAAATCGGTGTTAACACCAATAAAAGTAAAAAACATTTCGAACAGGGTTAACAGACCGTCGAGCACACCGCTGCTGCGCAATAAACCAATGGCGACCAGCATGGCGAGTAGGTACGGTATCAGGTGAATAGCAATATCAAAGCCTTCTTTTGCGCCTTCAATAAAGGCGTCGTAAATGTCTATTTTTTTAAACCAGCCGGCACTGAGAAAAACCATGATAATGCCAAATAAAATAAAGTTGCCGAGTAGACTGGAGGTTTGTGCCATTTGCTCAGCAGGCATGGTTATTAGAAAACTTGCCAGCGTTGCCAGCAAAATGGCAAAGCCGGAAAAATACAGTGCAATGGTTTTATCCAATAGATTTATTTTTTGCACATAAGCAACCGCCATCAGCCCGGTTAAGGTTGAGGCGCTGGTTGCCATTAGTATGGGCAGAAATACAGCGGTGGGGTCTGCCGAGCCTTGTTGCGCGCGGTACATAAAAATGGTTATTGGCAATAAGGTAACCGCTGAGGTATTGAGTACCAGAAATAAAATCTGGGCATTGCTGGCGGTCTCTTTTTCTGGGTTAAGGGTTTGTAAATCTGCCATCGCCTTCAGTCCCATCGGGGTGGCAGCATTGTCCAAGCCGAGCATATTGGCAGCAATGTTCATGGTGATGCTGCCATGAGATGGGTGGCCTTTTGGTACCCCCGGCATTAATTTTAGAAACAGCGGTTCAAGTACGCGGGACAGCACCTTGACCATGCCGGCACGTTCTGCGATTTTAAAGAAACCTAACCATAGCGCCAGTACACCGATCAGACCGATGGCAATTTCAACACTGAGCGCGGCCATATCGAAGGTAGACTGGATAAGGGCTGAAAATATTTCAGACTTGCCATTGATAAGCCACTGATAACAGGCGCTAATAAATGAAACCGCAAAAAAAGCAAACCAGATATGAGTCAGCATAATGGGAGGTTTAGTGTGCCCCGGTGGAATTGTCAGCGCAATTGTCAG
>CAZYYW010000088.1:0-9256 GCA_964651445.1 uncultured Thiotrichaceae bacterium | reverse complement strand
AACCATTACTTTAAACATTTCGCTTATGTAAGTGCACCACATTGTTTCCAGGCAGTTCCGTTAGCGGCTCCGAAATATAATGCCCCTGCACCTTATCAACACCACAGATCTTCAATAAACGAACAATCTCTGGGCTTTCTACATATTCTGCAACGGTATAACGCCCCAATGAATGAGCAACGTCATTCATTGCGGTTACAATAGCTCGATCAGTAGCACCACGTGCCATGCTACGCACAAACTGACCATCGATTTTGACAAAATCTGTGGGTAAATTTTTCAACTGTGAGAAGGAGCAAAAACCCGAACCAAAATCATCCAGTGAGAAACGACAACCCAGCTTTTTAAGTTCATTAATAAAATTATTTGCCTGCTCAAGATTGGCAATTGCACTGGTCTCAGTCACTTCAAAAGTCAACGCGCTAGGACTAACATTATATTTTTCTACTAGCGATTTTATTTTTTCCAAACTTTCATCACAATCCACCGTGTTACCGCTAACATTTATGGATAGTTTAATGTTCTCAGCTGCCACACCGGTATCAACCATTTCCTGTAAAGCATTTTCCAACACCCACATGTCGATATCGGTCATCATGTTAAAACGCTCAGCGGTAGGAATAAAACTATCAGGGTAGTTTATTTCTCCATTCTCATCAATCATCCGCACCAGCACTTCATAGCTGTTTACTTTGCCCTTTTCATCCAAATGTCTCTGCCATAAAACACCGTCCTGTGCAGGCAGGTTCGCCAAGTCTATGTCGCTCATGTTCATGATAGGCTGGTAGTGTAAGCGAAACATGTTTTTTTCCAGCGCTTCTTTGATCCGAGTCGACCAACCCAGCTCACTCCCCATGAGGTTACGCTCATCACTGCTTTGCTGATAAAGATGTGTCTGATTCCTACCCATTCGTTTTGATATATGGCATGCAATATCAGCATTCGCCATAATATCGCCAGCGCTTATATCCGGTATATCCATCATTGCCACGCCAAAACTGGCATTTACGTGGTAAACCTTATCTTTGTGGTGTACACGCAAGCTGGAGAGAGAGTTACGAATTTCGTTAGAAATATTGGTTGCAGTTGTTGCATCAACATTTTTTAGTATCAGCGCAAATTCATCACCACCAATTCTGGCAGCAATATCATGACTTCTTAACTGCTTGTTTAGTTTCTGGCTTAAATCAATAAGCAGTTTGTCGCCTACCTCATGGCCAGCCGTGTCGTTAACATATTTAAAACGGTCAAGGTCAAGGTAAACCAAAGCACTCATAATGCCAGTACGGTTGACGCTGTTAATTTCTTTTTCAAGCACGCTTTCAAAATAGCGACGGTTGTATAAACCGGTCAGGTGATCATGCGTTGCCTGCCAACGTAACTTCTCTTCCATCATTTTGCGTTCCGAAATATCTCGAAAAGCAATCACCGAACCTTCTTGCTTGCTGTCAACGGTTAACGCATACAAGGTGCAGTCGACTGGAACTTCTTTGCCATTTTGGTGGCGAAACATCGTTTCCCAGCCCTGTAATTTTTCGCCAGTATAATAGGCGTCTTTTAGCATGTCGCTATCATCTTTCTGATTTTTACTGTGAAAGGCATCGTAAGCACTAACCCCCAGAAGGGGTTTAACATCATGCAAACCAAGCACTTTTAAAGCAGCTGGATTCATAAAGGTAATGCGGCCATCTTTATCGACGCCATAAACACCCTCGCCTACCGACTCAAGAATGGCGGCGAGATTTTCACGTTGTTTTTCGATTGACCGCTGCACTTCGATAAAGCGGCGCAAGCCTGATATGCGCGCGAGGAACAGTTCTTCCGCTTCATTTTTGAACATGCATTCGATAGCACCGGCCTGTAAGCAGTCACGAATAACCGAATCCAGATAGGTGCCGGTAATGACGGCAGTGCGTATATCGGCCGTCAGTGGGTTATCTCTCAATTTCTGGCACAGCACATAACCATTCTGTTCCGGCATAAAATAATCAACAATGGCAATGTCAACTCGCTGGTTCAGCGCAATCTTGTAAGCCTCCGCCACTGAGTTAGCAGTGACGACATTGTAATTATTTCGCTCCAGTAAACGCTGGTAATAGATTCTAATGCTTTTTGAATCATCGACATACAATACGGTGGTTTGACGAACATCACGCTGAGTCTGGCGTTGCTCAATAACCGGCTCTAACGATTCGGGGTCTAACATTGATTGCAATGATGCCACCACTTCCTGGTAATTTTCCCAGGGCACCAGTGCCGTATGTTTTCGCGTACTCATCCAATTAAGCAGCTCTACCCCAGCATCATTGGACAACAACACAACGGGTACCTCACTGTAAGGTACACGATCAAGTAATACTAATAAATGTTTGCACGCATCGAAGTGCTCATAGTTAGGCCAACCCACTAAAATGGCGTGCAAGAGTGGCGCATTGTTCTGTAATGTTTGTGCTGCAGACTCAAAACTATCAACAGTAATAAGTTCATACCCCTGTTTCTGCAGTGTTTTGCCCAAGATATAACGCAAGGTCGCTGATTCTTCAACCAGCAAAATACGTTGTTTTGTTGCACTCTCTGGCATACAGTATTTCCCCAATCTAAAAAGACCATTCAGTAGAGTTGTAGGTGGACAGTGAGCTTTACAGGTACGATAGGATACAACCCCTGTTAAAACTCTGAACTCGATCACAACTTGATACTATATTTATAGCTATTCAGGCAGGAAAATCCAGCGAATATCGGATAAAGTCTGGCTTATATTGCACCGCCTAAGGACTGTAGAATATACTTTTCAGCTGAAATAACTTTTCATTACAACATCGTTCAAGCGCTCCTGCTAAGCAGAGACCCCTCAGTGCGAATAACTTAATCTGACAGGATCATAACGCTTTCCGAATGGCGGCAATCACTTCGTTCTCGATCTCCAACAGCAAATCTCTGGCCGGGCTGTTTGTTGCAATCGCTGTCGGTCGGTTAAATAAAACGCTGGTCTTACCGTCACGTTCGATTAGCGTTAGGTGCAAGGGGCAAAAACTAAGCATATTGGGGTCTAGGTTGCTGACTTTGTTAGCATACCAACCGTTACAGAAAACCATGCTGCGAATAACGGTAAGATTATTGCGATTGTAATCATCTCCCCACTTTTCAGAAAAACGCGACAAGTTTTTACCAATATTGGGTTCAAATACCACAAAAAATCGGGCATCCTCCAAGTTTTTATACAACTTATCGTAGACTTCAACAACCGGTTTATTCACACTATGGACATAGACGCCCGGCGTATTTTCAGCAGCAGAAACCAGCATTAGCGGTTGCATCAATACAATCAATATAAGCACGTGTTTTAATAGTTTCATCATTATTTTCTCTTACAGGAAGGCAGTTGTGTTTGTACGTAATATTAGTCAAATAGACTTAGAGCCTCTCTATTATGCCATGTAATCCCTATTCGTTTAAATCGCAATATCAAGGCTCTGCCACTGGCATCACTGCATTTGCCTGTTACAATACCTCTCTTAGTTTTTGAGAGGAGAAAGCTGTGTCTAAAACCGGTGAATTTTCAGCTACACGTATGCGACGAATGCGACGCGATGATTTCTCTCGTCGACTGATGCAGGAGAACCGGCTTTCAGCCGACGACCTGATTTACCCCATGTTTGTCATAGAAGGCAACAACCAGCGTCAGGCCATACCCTCAATGCCGGATGTCGAGCGCGTCAGTATCGACCAGTTGTTGATAGAAGCTAAACAATGTTTTGAGCTGGGAATTCCGGCCATTGCACTTTTTCCGGTGGTTTCACAAGATAAAAAGTCTGATGATGCTGCTGAAGCCTACAATCCAAATGGGCTGGCACAAACAGCCGTCAAAGAGCTAAAAAAAGCCTTGCCTGAACTCGGTGTGATTACCGATGTTGCACTTGACCCGTTCACCAGTAACGGCCAGGATGGCCTGACCGATACTGATGGTTATGTATTGAATGATGAAACTGTCGAAGTGCTAGTCAAGCAGGCATTATCACATGCACAAGCAGGCGCGGACATTGTCGCACCTTCTGACATGATGGATGGTCGCATCGCTGCTATTCGAAAAGCCCTTGAAGACAACAGTTTTATTCATACTCGCATACTTTCTTATTCAGCAAAATATGCATCGAGTTTTTACGGCCCGTTCCGTGACGCCGTAGGCTCGTCAAAAAATCTCGCCGGTGGAAACAAATACAGTTATCAGATGGATCCAGCCAATTCTGATGAAGCCCTGCGTGAAGTCGAACTCGACATCAAAGAAGGTGCAGACATGTTCATGGTGAAACCCGGTATGCCCTATCTGGACATTGTGCGCAGAGTCAAACAGGAGCTTTCTGTTCCCACTTACGTTTACCAGGTTAGTGGCGAATACGCTATGTTGAAAGCCGCAGCGCAGAATGGCTGGCTGGATGAAAAAGCCACCGTGATGGAAAGCCTGTTGGGTTTTAAGCGTGCGGGTGCTGATGGCATTTTAACCTATTACGCAAAAACGGTCGCACAATGGTTAAACGATAAATGAGCACTAACATTGATCGCTATGCGGTTTTTGGAAACCCCATAAAACACAGTAAGTCGCCTGACATACACCGCCTTTTTGCGCAGCAAACAAAACAGTCATTAAGCTACACCGCCGAGCTTGCGGAAATTGGCGGCTTTGATGCAGCGGTTCAATTGTTCATCAAAAATAGCGGGCAAGGTTTAAACATTACCGTGCCTTTTAAAGAAGATGCCTGGAAGCTTGCCAGTAAACACAGTAATCGTGCGTTACGCGCAGGCGCTGTAAACACGCTCAAACTCGAACAAGATGGCAGCTTGTATGGCGACACCACCGATGGTGTTGGACTGGTAAATGATCTACTGCATAATCACCACGTTAAAATTAAAGATTTAAGCATCTTAATTATCGGTGCTGGCGGCGCAGTGCGTGGCGTTACTGAAGCACTGTTGAAACAACAACCTGCCTCATTGCTAATAGCGAACCGTACAAAACATAAAGCGGCGCAACTGGCAAAAGATTTCACAGATCTAGGCAACATTAATGGCTGCGGCCTGGATGAAATTTCAGATGACAGTTACGACATTATTATCAATGGAACCTCCGCCAGCCTAAAAGGGGATTTACCTGTCTTACCGCCTTCTATCTTTCATGAAAATAGTTGCAGTTATGACATGATGTATGCAGCGCAAGCGACTGTGTTTATGCAATGGTCAATTGACAATGGTGCAGCACAGGTACTTGACGGCTTAGGCATGTTAGTAGAACAAGCAGCAGAGTCTTTTTACATTTGGCGCGGTGTGCGCCCACAAACTTCTGCAGTGATAAACCACTTACGTGAAATGTTATGACCGCGCTACACTTATCGCAGCTATCGCCTGAGTACTGCCCGTCCAACTTATTGCCCTTAGCATCGGCTAAATCATTTCGGTTATTTTATTTACCGTAGCTGTTCAAAAGCGCGGAGAACTCTTTTGCCGACAATGGTTTGCTGATTAAAAACCCTTGCAGGGTGTCACATCCAAATTCTGTCAGCAACTTGTACACTGCTCGACTCTCCACACCTTCGGCCACTACTGTCAACCCCAGATTATGCGCCAACTCGATAGTAGAATGTACAACTACACGATCATCTTTGTTAGCAACCATTTCTTTAATGAAGGTCTGATCAATTTTCAACTCGCTAACCGGTAAACGCCGCAAGCGACTTAATGAAGAATAGCCAGTACCATAATCGTCAATAGATAATTCCACGCCTTGCGAACAAACATGTTCCAGCACTTCTGCCAGGCGGTCAAATTCAGACAAAAATAGATTTTCGGTGATCTCAAAAATCAGTAATTCGCCATCACTGTCGCCTTCAATTATCTGGTCGATTCTAACTCTAAAATCTGGGTGCATCAGCGTTTGTGGCGATAGATTAATCGCTACGCGCATATTCTCCGAAGTTGTTTTATTTCCGCTGTTCCATTTTTTCACCTGAATCAAAGCCGTTTTTATTGCCCAATAGGTGTATTCATCCAACAAACCGTTTTGTTCCAACACGCCGATAAAAATACTCGGCGGCACATTGCCTCGTTCCTGACTAAACCAACGCCCTAAAGCTTCTGCAGAAACAATCTGGCCATTTTGAGAATTTATTTTTGGCTGGTAATATAATTCGAACTTATTATCTTCCAATGCTTTACGAACATCGGCAATCATCGCCAAGTGCCCCTGCGCCAGATAGTCACTTTCTGGGTTATAAACGCATACTTTTACGCTGTTATTTTTAGCGCCATACATTGCAAAATCGGCATGGCTTAACAGATTACTAATACTGTCTCCATGTTCGGGAAATACCGCAACACCAACACTTGAACGAATTGGTGAAAGGGGCTTTCGCAACGCCAGACTTGGCATTTTTTGAAGCTCGGAATTAACGCTTAAATCAGAAGTTGAAACCCAGAAAGACCCTAACAGGCATGGCGATCTTTAAGCTTCACATATTGTTTTGCGGAATAAGCCAGGAATTCTTTCTCTTTTTCAGTCAGCTTACGTACCTTTTTGACCGGGCTGCCTAGCCACATAAAACCGCCTTCCAGTACTTTATTTGGCGGCACTAAGCTGCCCGCGCCAACCATTGCCCCAGACTGAATGACTGCACCATCAAGTACCACCGAACCCATGCCGATTAAGCACAAATCCTCAACGGTGCAGGCATGTAAAACAACATTATGCCCAACTGTCACATCATTGCCTACGGTCAACTTAAAACCGCCGGGGGCATATTTGCTATCATGCGTTACATGTAAAATACTGCCGTCTTGTATATTGGTACGCGCACCAATGGTAATCGAATGTATGTCGCCTCGAACTGAGCAACATGGCCATATGGAACTGTCCTCCCCTATCGTCACGTTGCCGGTAACCACCGCGCTATCGTCGATAAAAGCTTTTGGACTTATTTGTGGACTAAAGTTTTCAAAATCGCGAATGTTTTTCATCATTTAATCTAGTTTCAAATTATTTGTTATTGTAAGAAAACTATACCACCATTGTGACTGATTAAAGCACCACAAATCAGGTAAAATCTTGCTCAATGCGTACCGACTCACCACTATCAAACATTGTTAGGCACATGCTATCTACATTAAAACAAACTGGGCAGTATAGTCTTCGCCTGCTCAAAAAAATATTTTATGCGTTCACATCTGTGTTTAAAAAAATTGACCAAACCGCTGATTATCTGGCTCGCCATCCTGCTATCGATAAAACCATTCTGTTTATCCAAGTCACCAGTAAAAAATTAAAAGATCGGCGTGCGGCCATACAGAAATTGCCCTACTACAAAAAAGCAGGCCTCTACGCGCAACTGATTCGTCTCGATAAACCGATTGGCATCTTGCTGTTATTATGGCCTACCTTAATCGCATTATGGATAGCCGCTGAAGGCTGGCCCGACCCATTGGTGTTATTTGTTTTTGTCATGGGGGTGATTTTAATGCGCTCAGCTGGTTGCGCCATTAACGATTATGCCGACCGCAATATCGACAATAAAGTAACACGTACAAAACAACGACCACTAGCTTCTGGAAAAATCAGCTCAAAAGAAGCCTTATTAGTATTCGCTGCTTTAAGTTTTACGGCATTTATACTGGTGTTATTCATGAACACACTGACCATCTGGATGTCACTTGGTGGTATTCTATTGGCGGTAAGCTACCCGTTTATGAAACGCTACCATTATCTGCCACAGATACATCTCGGCGCTGCTTTTGGTTGGTCCGCACCGATGGCATACACCGCGCAGGCAAATGAAATAACCGCCATTACCTGGTTAATTTTCCTCGCGACTATTTTGTGGGCCACCGCCTATGACACCATGTACGCCATGGTGGATTATGATGATGACATTAAAATTGGCGTGAAATCCACTGCTATTTTATTTGGCAATCAAGATAAATTAATTATTGGCGCAATACAAGTTTTATTGATTTTGAATTTATTGCTTATTGGTCATCGCGCAGAGCTAAATGGCTTTTATTATTTGGGTGTAGCTGCTGCCAGTATATTTGCCGCCTACCAGCAATATTTAATTAAAGATCGTGACCCTGAACTGTGCTTTAAAGCTTTTTTAAACAACAACTGGTTTGGTGCTGTATTGTTCGCTGGCGTGTTTTTGGATTATCAGTTTTCCACCGCCACTTAGTAAAAAACTAATAACTGCCTAACATAGCAATATCAAAATCATCCGTCGACAAACTCAAACCGGCGGCTAACAAACGCTTATCAAGTTGCGTTATTTTACGGCTTAACTCCTCAAGCGTAATTGTATTGTCATCAAGCAGGTATAACTGCTTCGAACCACGGTATAAAAAATTCATGATAATCATCGCCTGATGATTCTCCTCATCAAGCTTCACTTCAATATGTTTTTGCTTACGGTAAATCTTATTCAACACCTGTTTCAGGTCCCAGACATACACCACTTCAACCATAAATGCGTGATCGCGCACCTTATTCAGCGAAAGCCCAACAAATAACGCCGCGGTAACCACACCCATCAGGTTGAACCAGAAATGTGACTCACCTTCTGTACCAAAAAGCTGAATAATAAGCGTCGAAACAGCCAATGTAACAGCAAGCAAGACAAAAGCCATGCCCGAAAAAACAATCCTAAGGTTTTTTCTATAGCGGGACTTGTCTATTTCTCTCAATTTCATAAAGATAACTCTCTACTAACAGGTACATTGTACATTTTGGTGGAACTCAATAACATTCATGTCTTGGTCTCTAATAAAAAACCTTACTTATTAAGGGCACCTCTATTAATTGCTTGTCAGAAAACTGATACTGCCCAATTATATAAAATTAAACAACTAGAAAATATCGCTAACAAATAACTAAACCCTGAGGATATCTGCCAAGCCCTGAAAATAAACATTGTCATTCCAACCGCGTGTATTGACCGCATAACAATAAAAGTAATAACCAGAAACTGAACAAGAATCAGCGCAGTGTTTTGCGATATTAAAACAAAAATAATTAAACAAAACGGAAGAATATGCTCTATTGCATTTGTATGAGCAATTATGGCATTTCTTAATTTTTTGTTGTCTCTGTCACCATGCGCGATACGCTCTTTATATCTTAGACGAGAAACATTGATCGCTAATATAACAATTAGCAAACAACCAAAACCAACTAATAAGTAAAAATTTTCCATATTTTTATGACACCTAAAATGGCACTCAA
>CAZYYW010000087.1:2955-9307 GCA_964651445.1 uncultured Thiotrichaceae bacterium | reverse complement strand
CAATATGGTTTTGTGTTGTCACGGTGCTATTACAACAGCAGTGCCAGATTCAATCTTTGGCAATGGGTGGAGAAAAAATGGAGAAAAAATGGAGGTAAGCGGTCTGATCTGATATTCCCTATAAAATATGCTTAAAAAACGACCAGAAACAAAGAATCGGAACAACAGGTAGATACAAGTGAAAAAAACAATCGCCATCGTAGAAGATGATATTCAACAGCGTAAGCATTACGCACAGGCATTAAGAGAAGAAGGTTATATTGTTGAGGAATATGAAGATCGACAGCAGGCAATTGAAGCATTTGGCACTAAGCTTCCTGACCTTGCTCTGCTTGATATAGCACTCAATTCCGATATTGGTGGCGGTTATGAAATTTGCCGCTACTTGAAACAGTGTGATGCCAGTCTGCCGGTAATTTTTCTTACCAGTCGTGGTAATGAGTTGGATAAAATATATGGTCTGCAACTGGGTGCCTGGGATTACCAGACTAAACCCGTTTCGTTACAATATTTAAAGGTGCGCATTGAATCTTTCTTTCAGATTAAACAGTTAACATCTGCCGCTATTATTTCTGATAACAAGGCAATGTCAGGCAGTCTGGTACTCAATGCAGGTTCGATGCAATGTTTCTGGAAAAATGTTGAGATCAATCTAACGCCGACAGAGTTTTCACTGTTGTCAGCCATTGCCGAGTCAGAAGTAGCTGTCAGTATCGAGGCTTTAATAAAAGCCAGTCATCAAGGTGTGGTTGAAGATAACACAATCAACACACATATCCTGCACATACGAAAAAAATTTAAAAAAACAGATGCGAAATTCCAATGTATAAAAACACGTTATGGTTTTGGCTACCAATGGTTGTGTGAATGAAACTCGGTGCTCGTTTGCTAATCGTTAGTTTGATGTTTCTAGTGGCATTCCTCTGGTTAGGTTATTACTTAAGTGAAAAGATTGAGCGTTCTTTGTTGTTAGGTCAGGAAGAAGCGCAGGCAATGACTGCTTCGGCAATAGCTACGGTATTAAACGGTTACACGGGTTTGTTTGATACCGATGAACATGCGCTTTATGTCTACCCATTTAAACAGAGTATCCAGATAGATGCCTATGATGAAGATTGGCAGCAATTGAAAGAGCAATTTTCCGTGCACCACGATAATGCTTTTTCATTATTGCTGGCAAGTAATGCGCTGCACGATGAGGCGAAATATCTTTATGTTTACTTGAAAGTCAATGATAAGAATATTGTCTATCGCAACCCACGTCATGCAACGCTCGACTCCAGTGATCATATCCGAATAGAATATCTAAACGCTAATAATCAACGTGTTCGTTTAATGCTGTTGACAGCAGGGCAGGGCAATATCAGCGTGTATAAAGTTAGGGAAAACTGGCAAGCTTGGGAAAGTGGGAATCATATAAATGCTGTCTACGGGGTGTGGCGTGAGACCAATGCAGGTTACGATGTTGAACTTCGCTTACCAAGAAAATGGCTTGAACCCAATAGACGGTTGTCGGTAAGTATCGTTAATGTGTTTAGTGAAAACGAGCCTTACATTGATACCATAACCTCGACACATTTGCTTGACCAACAGGCATTGAATCCATTGCTGTTTCAATCACGAGAAATAAGCAGTGTATTGAAAAATCTTAGTGATTCTGATTCAAGGATATGCGTCATTGATAAGTTTCGTCGGGTAAGGGCAGTGATTGGTGGGAAAGGGTTACAGGCTTCGTTATGTCATACCGTTGATAGAGTTAGTGAAAATCTGGTGAAGAAAGCGTTGTTTGGTAGCCGCCAGGTGATTCGTATCAACGATAATGATGAAACAATTATCGTCGCTGCACACCCAGTTTTTGATGGGGAAGAAGTGATCGGTGCTGTATTGGTAAGCAAAAACAGCCGTCAAATACTGTCTTTACAGCGTGATACATTAAAGGATGTGATCCCCGCCACATTGATGACTTTCGCTGTGGTTTTTTTCAGTTTGCTTGCCTTTAGTTCATGGTTGGCATTTCGATTAAATCGGCTTAGAAATCAGACAGCATCATTGGTAGATGAAAGCGGACGTTTTGTTGGCGCTGTCGATTTGCCTGATGGGCAGCATGGTGATGAAATAGGTGAATTGTCACGTAGTTTCTCTTTGCTGCTTGAAAATTTAAATCGTTATACCCTTTTTCTAGAGTCGGTACCGCGAATGTTGCGCCATGAAATACTAAACCCGATCAATACTATCAGCATGTCACTGCAGAATATTTCAGCAGATCAGGCCCATGGTAATAATTCACAGGGAAATAAATCAGACATCAAAAGTGCATGTCATGCAATTGAACAACTTCAATTAATTGTCTCCAGCTTAACGGAGGCGGCAAACATTGAAGAAGCCTTAGTGATGGATAAGCTTGGTACCATAGATATCGCAGCACTGCTGAGTGAATATGTGAGCAATACACAACAAAAACATGTGAACGCACATTTCTCTTAT
Organism: uncultured Thiotrichaceae bacterium; assembly: GCA_964651445.1. Lineage (GTDB taxonomy): Bacteria > Pseudomonadota > Gammaproteobacteria > SZUA-229 > SZUA-229. Next base: position 6,823 of record CAZYYW010000087.1, on the reverse strand, counting down.
CATGGTGAAAATAGTGGAGTATTGGTGCAGGTGAATGATCTCAGAATAGTGCAACTACTGGATAAGCTAAAGGACAATGCGTTGGACTTTGCGCTACCAGGCACTGAGATAGATTTTCAACTTGATGTAGATCAGCTTGCTGTCGATCAGAAGGAGCAGGTGATAATTAGTGTAAAAAATGAAGGTGATTTCATCCCGCAGCAGCAGTTAGAGCTGTTATTTCGAGGAATGACGTCTTATCGAACAGTAAAGTCCGACACACCGCATTTAGGGATTGGACTATATGTCGCTTTTCAGATCGCGAAATTTCACCGCGGGGAGCTGAAAATAGCTAATCGTGGGGATAAACAAGGCGTTATCGTTAGTTTATTATTACCTGTAAAATACAACGAATGAAATATTTAAAAGCCATTACACGAGTATAAAGCAATGAGTGAAAAACAGTGGGTTCCAATAAAAATAGCGATATTAACCGTATCCGATAGCCGAACCGAGGCAGACGATACGTCGGGTGATGCTCTAGTAGAGCGACTAACAAAAGCGGGTCATACGCTGGCAGAAAAAATCATCTGCAGCGATGATAAATATAAGATACGTGAAATAGCGTCACGCTGGATTGCTGATAAAAATGTAGACGCTATTATTAGTACAGGCGGTACTGGATTAACAGGGCGTGATATTACACCCGAAGCGATGCAACCTTTGTTCGATAAAGAGATTGCAGGTGTTGGCGAATTGTTTCGCTGGTTGTCATATCAAGAAATTGGAACATCGACTATTGCTTCGCGGTGTGTTGGTGGACTAGCAAATGGCACTTTCATTTTTTGCCTGCCAGGTTCAACGGGAGCCTGCCGTACGGGTTGGGATAAAATTATCGCGCCGCAACTCGACTGTAATACTTCGCCCTGTAATATCGTGGCATTAATGCCGCGATTACTAGAAAAATAAAGTGACTTTAAATACGTGTGAAATAAATAATGAAAAATAGTGAAACAAAAACTGCGGTGGCTGACTGTTGTTCAACGCCGGGTCTGATTTCGGTTGAGCAGGCCATTGAAAAAATACTTTTTTCGGCAAGTCCCGTAGCGCAGACAGAAACGGTTGATATTCTTAATGCGCTCAACAGAGTACTGGCAGAGGATTTACTTTCTACCCTTGATGTTCCAGGTTATGACAACAGTGCGATGGATGGTTATGCTGTGCATAGTGCGGACTGCCAGATTTCCGGACAGTCATTGCCGGTGTCGCAGCGTATAGCTGCAGGTCAGGTGGGTAGTGTGTTGGAAATAGGTACGGCAGCACGCATTTTTACCGGCGCACCAATACCGGAAGGTGCTGATGCGGTTGTTATGCAGGAATTGTGTGTAGCTAAAAATAACAAGGTTGTTATTAACACAGCAGTTCAGGCAGGTAGCAATGTTCGACGTGCAGGCGAAGACATAAAAAATGGCGGCGTTGTTTTAACAGCGGGTAAACGATTGCGTGCGCAGGATCTGGGTTTGTTGGCATCGGTAGGTCTCGCACAATGTACCGTTAAACGAAAATTAAAAGTTGCGATATTTTTTACCGGCGACGAAATTGTAGCGCCGGGCAATGCGCTATCCCCCGGACAGATTTATAATTCTAATCGTTACACCTTAACCGGCTTGTTGCAAGCAATGAACTGCGAGCTGGTTGACCTGGGCATAGTCCCGGACACGCTGGACGCCACATTGACGGTATTAAAACAGGCAGCCGCTTCGGCAGATTTGGTTATTACCAGCGGTGGTGTTTCTGTTGGTGAGGAAGATTACGTTCGCATTGCACTTGAACAACTTGGCAAACTTTCCATGTGGCGTATCGCGATGAAACCGGGTAAGCCGGTTGCCTTTGGTACGGTTGATAATACCTTATTTATGGGATTGCCTGGTAACCCGGTTTCAGTGTTTGTTACCTTCCTTATTTTTGCACGAGGATTAATTTTAAAACTTCAAGGCACTGAAGATTACACCTTGAAAGCAACGTCGGTGATTGCCGACTTCGACTGGCGTAAAGTTGACCGCCAAGAATACTTGCGTGTGAAACTGGTACAAAAAGATCAGAAAATTCTGGCGCAATTATACCCGCATCAGGGTTCAGGCGTTTTAAGTTCAGCGAGCTGGGCAGACGGACTGGTTGAAGTACCTATAAATTGTGACATTAAAAAAGGCAACAGTGTCCCTTTCCTGGGATTTCAAGGTTTGCTTTAATGATTAATAGAGGTGTCCTTAATATATTGAGGGGCGCACAATTTTCATCCGTTGAATAATCGAGCTGGCGATTTCTTCTACTGAGGTATAACTACTGTCTAAGTGGGCGATGTTTTCCTGCTGCAATAATAGCTCAAACATGCGGGTTTCTTTTTGGCACTGCGCCAGCGAAGCGTACTCACTGTGCTGCCGACGAATCTCCCGGATAGTGTGCAACCGTTCTGCATTTATTGTTAAGGCAAATAATTTGTCTCGGTATGGGCGTAGTATTTCAGGTAAACAGGCATTGCTCATATCCGTTTCTATTAACGGGTAGTTTGCAGCGCGTAGGCCAAATTGCATGGCGAGGTAAAGACAGGTAGGCGTTTTCCCGCTACGTGAAACACCGATTAAAATGACGTCTGCACTGTTATATTCTTTGGTGCTAATGCCATCATCATTTTTTAGTGTGAAGTTCACAGCATCCATGCGTGACATGTAAACACTCTCATTACTGATACCGTGTGATAAACCTTTTGCATGTGATGAAGGTGTGCAGAGTTCTGTTTCCAGCGGTTTGATAAAAGTATCGAAAAAATCAATAATGTGTGATTGCGTGGCGGAAATTATTTGTCGATAACCGGTATCAATCAAAGTGCTAAAAACAAGGGGGTTTAAGTCGGCATTTTTAGCCGCTTTATTAATGCGTTTGGCGGCATATTCAGCTTTTTGTTGCGAGTCGATGAAGGGCAGTGTGTAGTACTCAAATTTGATTGCACTAAATTGCGTTAACAGTGCATGACCAAGATTTTCGGCAGTAATACCGGTGCGGTCAGAGACAAAAAAAACCGGTCGTGTTATTTCTGGAACGGTCATTTTGTGGATGTTTTATCCGCTGCTGCCAAATGTAACCAGGTGTCGATAACGGTGTCAGGGTTTAACGATATACTGTCGATTTTCTGTTCGAATAACCAACGTGCAAAATCTGGATAGTCCGAGGGACCCTGACCGCATATACCAATGTATTTATTTTGTTTGTGACAGGCGTCAATCGCCATGCTTAATAGTTTTTTAACAGCAGGGTTACGCTCATCAAATAGTTCTGCAATCAAAGCTGAATCACGATCAAGTCCCAGTGTTAACTGGGTCATGTCATTGGAGCCAATAGAAAAACCATCAAAATATTCTAGGAATTCATCGGCGAGTAAAGCGTTTGATGGTATTTCACACATCATGATAATGCGTAAACCATTCTCACCACGCGCTAATCCATTTTCTTTTAGTAATTGTGTCACCTGTTCTGCTTCGCCGAGAGTACGGCAGAATGGCACCATAATTTCAACATTACTCAGTCCCATTTCTTCTCGTACTTTTTTTAATGCGCGACATTCAAGCTGGAAACAGTCACGAAAACTTTCTGATAAATAGCGCGAAGTGCCGCGAAAGCCAAGCATCGGGTTTTCTTCTTCTGGTTCAAATAAATCCCCGCCAATAAGCTTGGCATATTCGTTAGATTTAAAATCAGACAGGCGTACGATAACCGGGTGTGGTGCAAATGCTGCCGCTAAGGTCGCAATACCTTCGACTAACTTTTCGACATAGAAACTTACTGGGTCAGAGTAACCCGCAATACGCTGCCGGATTTTTTCTTGCAAGTCTTC
>CAZYYW010000087.1:0-2855 GCA_964651445.1 uncultured Thiotrichaceae bacterium | reverse complement strand
CACCATCGCTCAGTAATTCAGTGGCATTGCCACAACCAACTATCGCCGGAATCCCCAATTCTCGCGCAATAATGGCGGCATGACAGGTGCGCCCGCCACGATTGGTGACAATGGCAGCGGCACGTTTCATGATGGGTTCCCAGTCGGGATCCGTCATATCGGTGACTAATACTTCGCCCGCTTTAACCCGCGACATCTCACTTGGGTCTTTAATTAATGCGGCGCGACCCGCGCCTATGCGTTGTCCGATGGCACGACCTTGTAGCAGTGATTGACCACTTTGTTTGAGTTGATAGCGTTCAGTCACCGATGCATTGGATCGGCTTTCAACAGTTTCCGGACGTGCCTGTACAATATACAGTTCATTGTCTGAGCCATCGAGTACCCATTCGATATCCATGGGACGGTCATAGTGTTGTTCGATGGTCAGCGCCTGTTGCGCTAATTGCGTTACCTGTTCATCAGTGATGCAAAAGCGTTGCTGATCTTGTTTATCGACATCAATGGTTTGTACTGGAGACGCATCATCACTGGCATTGCTGTATATCAGCTTAATGCGTTTGCTGCCTAGTGTGCGGCTTAGAATAGCCGTTTTGTTATTTTGCAAAGCCGGTTTATATAGCAGGAATTCGTCAGGATTGACCGCGCCCTGTACCACCGTCTCGCCCAGACCGTAAGCGGCGGTGATAAACACCGCATCACGAAAACCGGTTTCGGTATCGAGTGTGAATAGTACGCCGCTGCTGCCGATATCGCTGCGTACCATACGTTGTATACCGGCGGACAATGCCACTTTATCGTGCTCGAAACCCTGATGATTACGGTAGGAGATAGCGCGGTCGTTATACAGCGAGGCAAAGACCTGCTTGATGGCAATCAAGACATTCTCTAAACCGTTTACATTGAGGTAGCTTTCCTGTTGTCCGGCAAAGGAGGCGTCCGGCAGGTCTTCGGCAGTTGCCGATGAGCGCACAGCAACACTGATTGTCGGCGTATCGGTACATAATTGTTGCCAAGCTTCACTAACTTCTGAAATAAGTGACTCGGGTAGCGGGGTATCCATTATCCACTGCCTGATTTCTTTGCCGGCAGTCGCCAACGCCAACACATCATTGCTGTCTAGTGTCTGTAGCCGGTGTTGAATCTTGCTCGCAAGATCTTGCTGCGCCAGAAAATGACGGTAGGCAGCAGCCGTGGTGGCAAAGCCATCGGGTACACGAATACCCAGAGCACTGAGCTGACTAATCATTTCACCCAGCGAGGCGTTTTTACCGCCGACAGTATCAACATCATTGATGCCAAGCTGATTAAACCAAATAACCTGTGATTCCATAAAGCAACACTCATGTGATCGATATAAAGTTTATCTACAGACTGTAACAGAACCTTTAATGCTTAGGGAGTTCCACTTTGTTTAGAATTAATAGAGGTGCCCTATATGTTAAAGTTGCCGGATTTATAGATTTCTTGTCTTTAGTCAAAGTTCTCTTACTAACTATTATATAAAATACCAATATGCATTTCTTTACTCGTATCCTACAAATATCTCTCTGCCTAATTTTTGTTATACCCTCGGCATGGGCTTTTGACAATGATTTTGAAATTAACCGCATCGATTTGGGTGAGGAAAACTTTCTTGATATTAAAGCGAGCAGTTACCGTAAGTCGCTTGAATATGACTGGTTTGATAGCACCTCGGGGTGGCGTCTTAATATCGCCAGTCTCGACAGTGATTTGGCATTTACCCAAACCGAGATTAAATTACAAAAAACTTTATCGGAGTACGTCAATATTCGTCTCGATGTTGCACAGGAAGTTTTTTATGCAGATAAAGAGTTTCCGTTGCCAACCATTGAAGCCGAGGTTTATCCTTGGGCGGGCGATCTTGGTTTTTCGGCTATTGGCACGCCTGCCTACGGAAAGCGAGAAATGGACCTTGGTTTTGCCGTTATCTGGGGCAAACGCCCATGGAATTACACACGTTTTGAATTCCTTGATGTTGACCGCTTGTATAACGAAAAAAATGAGTTTGATAACACTTTTTATAGTAAGGGACCGACTGCCATGAAGCTAGAAGGTGCTTATGACTTTGGAAGACAACTGGCTACACAATCAGCTAAGCGTTATAAACTGCGCTTTGCTATCAGTCAGAATACGCCGCTTGAGCTTATCGACCCGGACAATAATGGCACTTTCAAGCATAAAGCCAACGATTATTACCTGTTGTTTGACTACCAGCCAACGGCCGACTCTGTCATCGGCATCACCATCAATGGTTTTACATTGCGCAAAAGCAATGTTCAAAACGGAGAAAGTTTACAGCAGGCGACCGACTATTTATCCGTCGATGTTTATTGGGTAACGGGCATGCACCAGTTATATGAATTTCGAGTAGGCACACAATATGACCATCTAGGTAATGACCTCCGTGATTTTATTGATAGCAACAACGATCTCGACTATTCCACAGAAACCATTCAACTTTACAGCACCGTCTATCATCCATTTACTGAGCACATGGCATGGGATATTGGTTTATATCTTGGACATGTTAAAGAACAGGAGGATTTTCTGTTTGATAACAGTCGGGACAGACTAAAGGATGGCATTGCCGCCAAATTGCGTTTTGGTTTTGAATATTCCTCTGCTGATGGCGCTAGCTCTTTGCAATTTAATGTCAGCCTTAACCTGGATGACCCCATTAATGACCCCGGTGATGGTGGTTCAATCACTTTTCAGTCAGTGTTCTAGTAGTCCTTCAATGTTGTTAGGCTAGTGTTAATAAAAATATTTTAACTAATTTAACCCTTTTCTGAATTCTCTACGTTTATAGAGGTGTAACTCATAAAAACACT
>CAZYYW010000086.1:0-9352 GCA_964651445.1 uncultured Thiotrichaceae bacterium | reverse complement strand
TCTGTGTCTATATCTTTAAGCCCACTCGATATGGCGTAGACCCGTTATTAACAACACGATATAATGACCATCAAAAATTATAAGATGCACTGGGGTATTCAATGTTAAACATCGCTGTAACCGGCGCGGCTGGTCGTATGGGTCGCAACTTGATTCAAGCCAGTTATGAAAATTCAAACTGCCAGTTAGGTGCTGCTATTGAACATGAAAGCAGTCCTTTTATTGGCCGCGATGCAGGTGAAATTGCCGGTATCGATACCTTAAACAAACCCCTTGTTGACAAGCTCTCTGCGGTTAGCGATGACTACCATACCTTAATCGACTTTACCCGCCCTGATGTTACCTTGCAAAATTTGGCTGTATGTGTGGCGCAAGGTAAGAATATTATTATTGGTACAACCGGTTTCAGTGACGACGAAAAACAGCAAATCACACTGGCAGCAGAATCAATTGCCGTGGTATTCGCCCCCAATATGAGCGTGGGTGTTAACCTGTGTTTTAAACTGCTGGATATTGCCGCCCGGGTATTGGGTGATGAGGTTGATATAGAAGTGACAGAAGCGCATCATCGGCATAAAGTGGATGCGCCTTCGGGCACTGCGCTGCGTATGGGTGAGGTTGTTGCCGACGCACTGGGGCGTAACCTTAATGATTGTGCAATATATGGTCGTGAAGGTGTCAGTGCTGTGCGTGATCGCCAAACCATCGGTTTTACTACCGTTCGTGCGGGTGATATTGTTGGCGATCATACGGTATTATTTGCCGGCATCGGCGAGCGTGTTGAAATTACGCACAAAGCGTCTAGCCGCATGACCTTTGCTAATGGTGCGATACGTGCTGCGCTCTGGTTGCAAGGTAAAAATAACGGCTTATATGATATGCAGGACGTGCTGGATCTTCGTTAAAGAAAAAATATCGGTTGACAGAAAGTATCTTTAGAACAAGCTGATTTCCAATCTGGTTTCGTGTTTAATAAAACTTAAAAAGGGTGAAATAAATGGCGGGTACAAATATTGTTGTCGTTTTCCCAGGGCAGGGATCACAGTCGATAGGCATGTTGTCTGATTACACAGAATTATGGCCACAAATTAAAGAAACCTTTCAACAGGCATCCGATGTTGTGGGTTATGACTGCTGGGATATCGTGTGCAATGGACCGGCTGAAAAAATAAATAAAACGGCGATTACACAACCCATTATGCTAGCAGCCGATATTGCGGTGATGCGCGTAATGGCACAGCAATGCATGTTAACGCCAATGGTTTTTGCCGGCCACAGTTTAGGTGAATACGCCGCCTTAGTTGCCGCAGAAGCACTGGACTTTGAAGACGCGATTAAGCTGGTGGCAAAACGTGGACAATTAATGCAGGCGGCTGTACCGGAAGGTGAAGGAGCCATGGCTGCCATTATTGGCTTAGGTGATGACTCGGTTATTCAAATATGTGAGCAAGTCAGCAGTGAAATAGGGCTTCCCGTCGAAGCCGTTAACTTTAATTCACCGGGTCAGGTGGTTATTGCGGGTGCCACAGAAGCCGTCAATAAAGCGATGGAGCAGTTGAAAGAAGAAGGTGCAAAACGTGCTTTGCCGCTGCCTGTTAGTGTGCCTTCACACAGTTCGTTAATGAAACCGGCTGCCGAGCAACTGGCGGAATATCTGAAAACCGTTACCATCAACACGCCGAAGATTCAGGTGATTCACAATGTAGATGCTCGGTCACATGAAGATCCTGATGCGATACGTGATGCACTGGCAAAGCAGCTTTATAATCCTGTGCGGTGGACACACACTATACAAATAATCAGCGATGGCGCAGATGCCGTTGTTGAATGTGGCCCGGGTAGGGTTCTGGGTGGTCTGACACGTCGAATTAATAAAGAAGTGAAAAGTTTTTCACTGGATTCATCTGCATCGATGGATAAGTTTTTAGAATTTATGTCGCTGGATGATTAATCGGCTTTGAATACATCGGCAGGGCCGTACCCATGAAGCTGTGCCCAAGTTGCATCTAGGCTGCGCCTAAGCGGTACATCTGCAAACAAAAATTATTTATTAAGGTTTAGTAAGTTATGAGTAGTCTACAACTAGAAGGTGAAATTGCACTGGTCACTGGAGCCAGTCGTGGTATTGGTAAAGCTATCGCAGAGCAACTAGCGGCACAAGGCGCGACAGTAATTGGCACTGCTACCACGGATGGCGGTGCGGAAAATATCAGCGCTTATCTCGCTGCCATGAAACCGACTGGTGGTGGCAAAGGCTTGTGTTTGAATGTCACCGATGTTGATTCCATTACAGCGGTGATGAAAACCATCAACGATGAGTTTGGCGCAGTCACTATTCTGGTCAATAACGCAGGTATAACCAACGACAATTTATTGATGCTGATGAAAGAGGAGCAATGGAGTGATACCATTGAAACGAATCTCACTTCTATTTACCGTTTATCGAAAGCGGTGGTTCGCGCCATGATGAAAAAACGCAAAGGTCGTATTATCAATATCGCTTCTGTTGTCGGCATGACGGGAAATCCTGGCCAAACAAATTACTCTGCAAGCAAAGCTGGCATGTTGGGTTTTACCAAGTCTTTGGCGCGTGAAATTGGCTCCAGAAACATTACTGTTAATTGTGTGGCTCCCGGTTTTATTGATACTGACATGACACGCGAATTGCCTGATGAACAAAAACAGGCACTGATTAATCAAATCCCCTTGCAGCGTTTAGGAGATGCGGCAGATATTGCGGCAGCGGTTTGTTTTCTTGCCAGCCCAACGGCGGCTTATATCACTGGCGAAACCATTAATGTAAATGGTGGCATGTATATGCCATAAGGCAGCTATTAATGCTGAGCACGCCCTAGAAACGCCAGTAAAAGGATGACTATTTTGAATATATAAGCATATTTAAAATAGACTTTGCATTAATAATGATTTTTAAGACATTGTTTTATATGTATTTTATTGAGTTTATAAGGCGGTGCGTAAAAGGTGGAATATGACTGGCAAGTGTCGCTCTAATTCACTAAAATACCGCGCAACTTTAAATACTTGGTTCCCATAATATTTAACCAATACTATTGTGAACCACACCGCACTAATCATACCATTGATCACTTGGGTCAAAACTAGAGGAAAAATATCATGAGCACAGCTGAAGAACGCGTTCGTAAAATTGTCATTGAGCAATTAGGTGCAACTGAAGAACAGGCAACGAATGATGCTTCATTTGTTGATGATCTAGGTGCTGATTCACTCGACACCGTTGAATTAGTGATGGCTCTTGAAGAAGAGTTCGAGTGTGAAATTCCTGATGAAGAAGCGGAGAATATTACAACCATTCAACAGGCAATTGACTACGTTAACGCTCACTCTAGCTAAACAATCGTCAAGCGGCTGTATCTACATGGGGTCAGGTCTTGGTTGCCGTTTAATGGCGCAACCAGACGCGGCATCTATAAAACGGTTTCTTAACAACTAAAAAATCACGGTGTGTTAACAAAACTTGTTAGCCGTTGTGGTTTTTTGTACTTTTCAAAGAGGCTACTATGTCACATCGTCCATCAGGTCGTCGCGTAGTTGTCACTGGTCTTGGTATCGTCTCACCAGTTGGCAATAATTTAAAACAAACGTGGCAAAATATTACGGCTGGTAAAAGCGGTGTTATTGCGATTGACAAATTTGATACCGATGGTTTTTCCGCAAAAATTGCAGCCACAGTAAAAGACTTTGATGCAAGTCCTATCATTTCAGCAAAAGACCTTAAAAAGATGGATACCTTTATCCATTATGGCTTGTTTGCTGCTGATGAGGCATTAAAAGATTCCGGCCTTGAAATAACCGAAGAAAACGCAGATCGCATTGGCGTTGCCATCGGTTCTGGCATCGGTGGTCTACCGATGATCGAAACCTACAACGAAAAACTGAATAACGGCGGGCCACGTAAAATATCGCCGTTTTTTGTGCCTGGTTCTATCATCAACATGATTTCTGGGAATTTCTCTATCCGCTACGGTACTCGTGGACCAAACATCGCCATCGTTACCGCCTGTTCTACCGGCACACACAGTATTGGTGAGTCCGCTAGAATTATTGCCTATGGCGACGCTGATGTTATGTTTGCTGGCGGTGCTGAAATGGCATCTTCGCCATTGGGCATTGCCGGCTTTTCGGCTGCTCGTGCATTATCCACACGTAATGATGACCCGGCGGCAGCCAGTCGCCCTTGGGATAAAGACCGTGATGGCTTTGTGCTCGGTGATGGTGCCGGTGTTTTAGTGCTGGAAGAATACGAACACGCCAAAGCACGCGGCGCAAAAATATATGCCGAAGTTGCTGGCTTTGGTTATAACAGTGATGCCTACCACATGACCATGCCCTTAAAAGATGGCAGCGGTGCGGGAAAATGCATGAAACTGGCATTAAACGATGCTGGCATCAATGCACAAGACATTGATTATGTGAATGCACACGGCACTTCAACCCCAGCAGGTGATGTTGCTGAAACCACAGCGGTTAAATTTGCCTTTGGTGACTACGCGAGTAAGGTAGCGGTCAGTTCAACAAAATCCATGACCGGGCACTTACTGGGTGCTGCTGGCGGTATCGAAGCCGTATTTTCTGTGATGTCGATTAAAGATCAGGTGGCACCGCCAACCATTAATCTGGAAAACCCTGGTGAAGGCTGTGATCTGGATTATGTGCCGAATACAGCACGTGAAATGAAAATTGACTATGCCTTGTCAAACTCATTTGGTTTTGGTGGCACCAACGGAACCTTAATTTTCAAAAAGCTGGACTAAACACAGACGGCTATTCGCTTGAATTTTTTCCAGAATTATCTTCAAATTTTGTCGCAAGCTCTGTAACACTGCTGTGTCATTTCAAATACGACTCCTAGACAGCTACCCGGCAGATCAGCCGGACGCACTGCCGCAATTACTGTTATTCAACCAGTATGATCCGGCACGCTATCCCTATCTATTAAGCAGCAGTGCTGCCAGACAAAATAATACACAATACGATATTTTAATTGCCTATCCACAATACAGTTTAACGCTTGATGCCAATAAAAAACTGCACTGTAGTAATGCAGAGCTGCCACTTGCCAATGGTTTTTTTGAAACCCTAGAAAATTACTACCAAGAAAATCACTACCAAGAAAACACCGTCGAATTAAGCGCGGGCAGTGAAAATCTGCCCTTCACTGGTGGCTGGTTTGTTTACCTGAGTTATGAAATGGCACAGGAGATCGAGCCTAAACTGAATTTCGCAAGCACACCTGAATCGCAGGCAATGGCAGTAGCCACACGCTGTCCGGCAGCCCTGATTGTCGATAAGAAAAATCGACAACTGATCGCTGTTGCTGAAACGCAACACGCCAGTTTGTTGGAGCAGATGGAGCAGGATTATATTGCGCTAAAAAGCCAGTTGCTAATAAAACCGCCAACAGATCAAAAAATTCAGCTCAAGCAACTGATTGAAGCGGATACCGCCGCGTATTTGCAACAGGTAGAAAAGATAAAACACTATATTGTTGAAGGTGATATATTTCAGGCAAACTTATCACGTTTATGGCAAGCCGTTTTAAAGCCACTACCAGCAGGGCAGTCTGTAACGGACGCTGCTCTGTTTGCTGCTTTGTCACAACAAAATCCTTCATCGTTTGCAGCCTTGGCTTGTTTGCCAAAGATGAGTATTATTAGCTCGTCACCGGAACGCTTGGTATCTTTAAAAAAGGGTATAGTCGAAACTCGCCCGATAGCGGGCACTCGTCCAAGAGATATAAACAAGCAAAACGATGCTGCCCTAGCTGAAGAATTGTTGTCACACCCCAAGGAACAGGCGGAACACATCATGTTGATTGACCTCGAACGCAACGACCTTGGCCGTGTATGCCAGCCCGGTAGCATAGAAGTCAATGAACTCATGGCGCTGGAAAGTTGGCAACATGTTCACCATATCGTATCAAACGTACGAGGCGAACTGAGCAGCAATAAATCCCCCATCGATGTTTTACGCGCGGTGTTTCCCGGTGGCACAATCACCGGTTGTCCTAAAGTGCGTTGCATGGAAATACTCGCGGAAATGGAGCAGCAGGCAAGAGGTGCCTATACGGGCTCGCTGGGTTATATAAATAACGATGGCAGCATGGACTTTAATATCCTGATAAGAACCATGGTGCGTGATGATAAAAACAACATTACGTTTCGCGCAGGTGGTGGTATCGTTAACGATTCCGTGGCAATCGATGAACTGGAAGAAACCCGCGCCAAGGCAAAAGGTCTGCTGAAAATATTCAGCCTTAATGATGAATAAAACATCACACAACAGTCTTATCAATGGCATCGCCAGTGATTATCTGACTATCAATGATCGCTCCATTCACTACGGTGACGGTTTGTTCGAAACCCTGTTATGCAGCGCTGGTCAATTATATTACTGGCCGCAGCACTACCAGCGTTTACAACAGTCGGCTCAATTTTTGGGCATCGACTGTCCCGATCAGCAGTTGTTATTGGAGGATATAAAAAAGCTACTGACAATCAATGATTACGACATAACAAACGCCTGTGCCATAAAAATTATCATCAGCCGTGGGGCTGGCGAGCGAGGCTACAAAATTGCAAAAAACAGTTGTTGTAATCGTTTGCTTTTAGTCTCTAATATTGAAAACAACCATTCTTCATTATTAAACCTAGAACTGCTTAGTGGGGAATTATTTATCTGCCAGCAGCAAGTGTCTATTAATGAAAACCTTGCCGGCATAAAACATCTCAATCGACTGGAAAACGTGTTGGCTCGCAATGAATGGAGTGAAGACTATATTGATGGCGTAATGCTAAATGCCAACAAACATGTTATCGAAGGTACCATGAGTAATATATTTGCGGTAAAAGATGAGCAACTATTTACTCCCAATTTAAAGCTTTCAGGCGTTAACGGTATAATGCGCAATGTTATTATTGATATAGCAAAAAGAAATAACATCCAAACATCGGTGCTCGATATAACATTGGATGAATTAATAGCGATGGATGAAATATTTATTTCAAACAGTTTAATTGGCATGAAGGCGGTTACAAAAATAAGTCCTTTGCCATCGACTGCCCAATCCACTGAGCAGTGCTTTCAAAAACCAAAACTTGCAATGACGATTTTCAAAGAATTAGTCAAAATAAGAGGTGATAATGTTCAAACTGTTTAGTAAAGGACTGCCGGCAATTTTTACCGTAATCAGTGTCGTATTTCTGACGGGTTTTTATTTTTCGACACAAGTGTATTCTCAAATGCAGACGCAGTTGACTATTACGGAACCCGAAACCATTATTTTTTCACGGGGTTCGTCTATCCGTACGCTGGCAAATCAACTGATCGAAAAAGATTTTCTTGAAAATAAATACTATCTATTTATTTGGGGAAAATTAAACCGACAGGATACCCGTTTGCAAGCAGGTGAATACATCATTAATCCCGGCTCTACAATCGCCCAATTGTTAGATAACATGGTTGCAGGCAATGTGGTGCAGCACAGTATTAGCTTGATAGAAGGCACGACCTTTCGACAGGCTTTGGCTGTGATCTGGCAAAGTCCGATAATTAACAAGCAACTGGAAGGTCTTAGCGACGATGAAATTATGGCGGCAATAGGACGTGCAGGCGAACACCCAGAGGGGCGTTTTTACCCGGATACTTATTTTGTCTCACGTGGTGATACCGATATCGAGCTATTAAAGCGTGCCTATAATGCGATGACGGTAACTTTAGAACGTCTATGGCAGGAACGTGAACCGGGCTTACCGCTAAAGTCCGCTTATGAAGCGCTGATACTGGCATCGATAGTCGAAAAAGAAAGTGCTGCCGCGGAAGAACGTCCGGTTATTGCGGGTGTGTTTGTCAATCGACTACGCAAAGGAATGCGCCTGCAAACTGACCCTACCGTCATCTACGGCATTGAAGACTACGATGGTGATATTCGTTTTAGGGACTTGAGAAAAGATACACCGTATAATACCTATACTCGCCATGGTCTAACGCCAACGCCGATTGCCTTGCCGGGAAAAGAAGCGATACATGCCACCTTGCACCCTGATAAAACGAAATATCTGTACTTTGTCGCGTTTAGTGATGGCAGTGGTCGGCATGTGTTTTCCACCAATCTAAAAGATCATGAAGCAGCCGTTGATAAGTATCAGCGTTCCAGAAGGCGAAGCAAGAAGTGAACAGTTAAAAACATGGGTAAATTTATTACACTTGAAGGCATTGAAGGCGTGGGTAAAACCAGCAACCTTCAGTACATAAAGCAATTATTAGAGCAGGCTGGGCACGACTGTGTGGCGACACGCGAACCGGGCGGAACGAATCTTGGTGAAGCCTTGCGCGGTCTGCTGTTAAGTCACAGCGATGAAAATATGAGCGCAGACACAGAATTGCTGATGATGTTTGCCGCGCGTGCCGAACATTTGTCAAAAGTCATCTTGCCAGCACTGGCGGCCGGAAAAACGGTATTGTGTGATCGTTTTACCGAGGCAACTTACGCTTATCAGGGTGGTGGTCGCCAATTAGACACTGACAAAATTAGCAAACTTGAAGATTGGGTACAAGCCGATCTAAGACCAGACCTGACCATCATTCTTGACGCACCGGTAGCAATAGGTCGTGCTCGAGCGGGCAGCAGAAGTGCGCCTGATCGTATCGAAAAAGAACAAGATGACTTTTTCCAACGGGTACGTGACGCCTATATCGAATTAGCCCATCAGCAACCACAGCGAATTTGTCTAGTCGATGCTTCACTCGATCTCAATGCTGTACAAACACAGATACACAAAAAATTAATAGATTATAAAATCGTAAATCCAGCACAATAACCAATTACGAGTCTATGCCACATTGAGTGGACAAGATAATAGACACAGAGAGCACAGAGAGCACAGAGTTTACAGAGCGTGTTTAAACCTAGAAAAATCAGTTGACTGCACATTTATAGCATCAAGATTGGTAAAACTATTAAACGTTATAAACGATAACTCTGTGACCTCTGTGGTCTCTGTGTCTATAAAAAATAACTGTATGCCCACTCGATATGGCATAGACACCCAATAACCAATAACCAATAACTGTTCTATTATGGTTTATCCTTGGCAACAAACGCAATGGCAGCAGATTAATCAGCAAATTAGCGCGAAGCGGCTGCCGCATGCTTTATTTTTACAAGGTAATCAGGGTTTAGGTAAGGCTGATTTCGCCTTGTCACTGGCGCATGCACTGTTATGTAAACAATCTGCCGCTGACCATCAAACCGTTGATCATCAAGCCTGTGGTATTTGTGCTTCGTGCAAATTACTGGCAGCGAATACTCACC
>CAZYYW010000085.1:0-9467 GCA_964651445.1 uncultured Thiotrichaceae bacterium | reverse complement strand
ATGGAGCAGTTGCCGAGACCACAGAGGTCACAGAGCATATTTAAAGTTAACACTACTAGGGTTACTGATAAATTCCAATGTATTTAGACTGGTAAATGATATTAAGCCTTAATAAGCGATAACTCTGTGACCTCTGTGGTCTCTGTGTCTATTATCTTGTCCATTCAATTTTGCATAGACCCAAAATTAACCCAATGAATTAGCCAGAAAAATTAATTAGAAAATTAATCAAGAAAACCCACTATGAAAACTCGGGTTTTACAGCAGGTAAACAAGCAATGAAAAAATTCCCACTACTGGTTTTTGACTGGGACGGCACGCTGGTCGATTCTATCGAGCGCATCGTTAGCAGCTTGCAGTATGCCAGTGAACACGTGATTAAACGCAGGCCAAGCGAAAGCCAGGCGAGAGATGTCATCGGCCTCGGACTTCTGGAAGCCGTCTCAAAACTGCACCCTGAATTAGACACACAGCAACATGCCACAGAATTAAGCAGTATTGCCGCTGCCTATCGTCAACACTATCTTTTTGAAAACACGGTGCCTGCGCCATTGTTTGATGGTGTCAATGAGCTGCTAACTGACTTGCGTGAAAGTGGTTATACGTTGGCAATTTCCACTGGCAAAAGTCGCTCGGGTCTGGAGCGATCCATCAAGGAACATCAACTGGCGGCTTATTTTGCCACTACCCGCTGTGCCGGTGAAAATAAATCGAAACCGCACCCAGAAATGCTGCACGAAATACTAGCGCAACTGAACTTTTCCGCCAATCAAACCCTAATGATAGGCGACAGTGAACATGACCTGAAAATGGCAAGCAATGCTGACATGCAGTGCATCGGCGTGACCCACGGGGTACACGACGAAAAAACACTAAACAGGCATCAACCTTTAGTCTGTTTAACAAATATCACGGAATTATCCGCATATTTAAGCCATAATTGCCAATAAAAATTTATCTTGAATAATTATCTCGGATGACGCTGACACTGTATCAATGGCAGCGGCGTCCAATCACCATCATCAAAAAGGATACACCTTATGAACGACAATAAACCTTCCTGGGAAAGAGAAGTAGTCACCCAACTGGCAGAATCTAGCTTACGCGAGCAACGCCGCGCTCGCCGCTGGGGCATCTTATTTAAAACCCTGACTTTCGTCTACATCGGCGCGATTATCTATATGTATAGCAACGCCAGCCTTACTACCGTCAGCCTGAACGACAAACACACCGCCGTGGTTGAGTTAAATGGCGTTATTTCTGATACTGACGAAGCCAGTGCTGACAATATTATCGCCGCATTGCGCGATGCCTTTGAAAATGAAAACAGCGCGGGTGTAATCTTACGAATCAACAGCCCTGGTGGTTCTCCGGTGCAATCGGGTTACATCTACGATGAGATGCTGCGCTTACGTGAAGAGCATCCTGACACACCGCTGTACGCTGTCATTACTGACATCGGTGCCTCCGGTGGTTATTACATCGCGTCTGCGGCTGATAAAATATTTGCTGATAAAGCCAGCATTGTCGGTTCTATTGGCGTACGCATGGACAATTTTGGCTTTGTCGACGCCATCAACAAACTCGGTATCGAACGCCGAACCCTGACCGCTGGCGAGAACAAAGCATTGCTTGATCCCTTCTTACCCGAAAACGAAAAAGCCAAAGTACACATGAAAGCCATGCTTGATGAAATACACCAGCAGTTTATAGAGGCGGTGAAACAAGGCCGTGGCGATAGGCTCGACACCTCAGTAGAAGGTGTTTTCTCTGGTTTAATTTGGAGCGGTGAAAGAGCTGTAGAAATTGGCTTGATAGATGCACTCGCCAGTTCCAGCTACGTGGCACGGGAGATTATTGGCGAAGAAACCATGGTGAATTACAGCGTTAAAGCCGACATCTTTGAACGCTTCGCCGAACGTCTGGGGACGTCTGTTGCACATGCCATCAGCATGCAATTGCTTAACCCAACGATTAGATAAGGCTACTCAGTTAATCGTTGCCCAAAAGCAGCCTAGTATAAGCAGCATGTTATAAGTTGCCCAAAAAAAAGGGTCTATGCCACATTGCGTGGACAAGATAATAGACACAGAGGTCACAGAGCGTGTTCAAAGTTAACACGACTACTACAGGGTTGCTGATATACCTCAATAGCATCAAAATTGGTGGATCTATTAAACCTTATAAACAATAACTCTGTGACCTCTGTGTCTATAAAAAATAACGGTATACCCACCCAATATGGCATAGACCCAAAAAAAACTTATAACGCGCTGCTGTTGCTTTCGGCGATGGTAATTTCTGATCTCCCCCCCCCTTCCCCTAAGACCCTTGTTTTTGTTATTATTTTACGCAGATTAATCAATATTGTGATTTTTTATGTCTAAAATCAACTTATCTTGGGGTAGAATTTTAAAACTCCAATAAAAAAAATAATTAACCATCAATAAAAATCTGGCATTTTTGTTGTTTGTAATTTAGATAATAATAAAAACATAAGGGGCAGCGAGATGAAAAACGGGGTTTTTAAAAGTGACTGGTTTACTGGTCTTATTATCACCTTCATTTTCCTGATTTTTGCCGGCTCCGATTTCATCGCCAGTATCGAACGCAGCGCCTATGATTTCGGCGTGAGCTCTTCATCACGCATCGCCAGTGACAAAATAGCCATCATCGCAATCGATGACCAAAGCATCGACAACATTGGTCGCTGGCCTTGGCCACGAGACCTGCATGCCCAAATGCACGATATTCTTAGCAAAGGCGGCGCCAAAGCCGTTGGTCAAACGGTATTTTTCTCTGAACCACAGATCGACCCCGGCTTGCAGTTTATTCGAGAGCTTAAACAGGCCTTTGAAGAAAGCAGTATTTCTGCAGTACCCATGTTTGTTGAAGAACTGGCACTAAGCGTTGAAGATAGCCGCGCACTGCTAAAAAACAAACGGGATGTTAAGGGCTTGGCAGCGGTCAATAAAATAGCCGAAACCTTGGAAGAATCACCTCTGCGTTACCAGGTAGCTGAGGAATTAAATGCCTATCTAGAATACATTAACAGTGCTGAAATAATGCTCGACACGGACAAAACCCTGGCGCTCAGCATGCAAAATGCGGCTAATGTCATTTTTTATATGCCGGTGGTACAAGGTCAACCCTACGGTCTGCCAGATGCTGAATTGCCAGAATTTGTAACCAGAAACAAGATTTCTGAAAACAATATTATTGATAACAGTACAACAAATCCCGAAGGCTTCGCCCCGTTGACTGTCATCGATGCTTACCCGCCTATCGCAATACTGGGCGAACAAAGTGCGGCTATTGGCGCGTCCGTACCGTTGCCAGACGTTGATGGCGGCATTCGCACTGAACCCCTTATTATTGACTATTACGGTGACTACTACCCGTCAATGGCACTGGTATTAGCCGCTAAAAGCTTAAACCTTAGCCTTGAAGATATTCAAGTCACCGTTGGTAACAGTGTGCAACTTGGTCGTTTGCATATCAAAACCGATGCTTATTCTTTAATGAATACCTTCTTCTACAGTGATGACGAAAACTTTAGCCCAGCGTTCACTGTAGACTCTTTCTACGATGTATTGCAGGGCAAAATACCCGCTGAAAAATACAAAGACAAAATCGTGTTGATCGGCGCGACCGCGCTCGGTGTTGGCGATACGTTTGTCACGCCAATAAACCCCACTATGTCACCGGTGGTTACACTGGCACATTCTGTTTCCAGCATCCTCAATGAAGATTTTTTTATTGAACCCGAGTGGGGATTTTTTGCCCGTCTCGGTGCTCTGTTGTTTGTCGCGCTATACCTTATGTTGGTGCTACCGAAACTAAGTGCCGTTGTTGGTTTTGTGGTCACAGGCATCTTACTGCTGGCACTGTTTCTTACGCACTTCCTTATGATGACGACTCAAGGCATGTGGCTACAATTAATGATGCCGGCTCTGCTACTCGGTGTAGGCCACGTTTTGCTCACCACCAAACGCTTCTTCATGTCTGAAAAAGGCAAAGCGCGGCTGGATATTGAGTCGGCTGAAAGCAATCGTATGTTGGGTTTGTCACTACAAGGACAGGGGCAACTGGATATGGCGTTTGAAAAATTTCGCCGCCTGCCACTGGAAAAATCGGTACTCGAATTACTGTATAACCTAGCACTGGACTATGAACGCAAACGCCAGTTCAATAAAGCCAAATCGGTTTACGATTACATGTCAGATTTCGATGCCAAATTCCGTGACATTGCGACCCGCGCCAACCGAGCAAAATCACTGGAGGAAACCGTTATTCTCGGCGGCGGTGGTTCTTCCCCTGGTGGCACACTTATTATAGACGGCGGCGGTGTTGAAAAACCCATGCTGGGTCGCTACGAAATCGAACGCGAATTAGGCAAAGGCGCGATGGGCGCTGTATATCTAGGCAAAGATCCTAAAATTTCGCGAGTGGTCGCCATTAAAACCATGGCGCTGTCACAAGAATTTGAAGATGACGAACTGGTCGAAGTAAAAGAGCGATTCTTCCGCGAAGCAGAAACCGCGGGGCGGCTTAACCACCCCAACATTGTGACCATTTTTGATGCCGGAGAAGAGCATGATCTCGCCTATATCGCGATGGAATACTTAAAAGGCACTGACTTAAGTAAATACATTAAGCCGGACACCCTGCTGCCTTTAAATAAGGTGTTATCGATTATTCAACGCTCTGCTGATGGCATCGATTACGCACACCAGTACAACGTGGTACACCGTGATATTAAACCTGCCAATATTATGTGGGATCCGGAAACCGATTCATGCAAGATCACAGACTTTGGTATTGCCCGCATTACCGATTCCAGCAAAACCAAAACCGGCATGGTGTTAGGCACCCCATCTTATATGTCACCCGAACAACTGGCAGGCAAAAAAGTTACCGGTCAATCTGATATCTTCTCATTGGGTGTGATGTTATTCCAGATGGTCACTGGCAAGCTACCCTTTACCGGTGATTCCATGGCATCTTTGATGTACAAAATAGCGAATGAAGAACACCCTAGCCCAGCATCGATCAAGCCCGACGTGCCCCGCTGCGTTACCGTTATTATTAACCGCGCAATGGCAAAAGATGTAGCAAAACGTTACCAGCGCGGAAAGGAAATGGTCGATGACATCACCAAATGCCTTAAAATTATCAAGGCTGAAAATAACGTCAATAACAAGAGCTGATCCATGAGCCTAAAAGGAAAACTTTTATCGCACGGAAAAACAGATGTTGGGCTGCTGCGTGACCACAATGAAGACGCCATCGGCTGTGATGAAAACATTGGCCTAGCCGTGTTAGCGGATGGCATGGGCGGCCACCGTGGTGGTGAAATGGCAAGCGCGATTACGGTCAGTACGGTGTTAGAAACCATCACTGAACGCTTGAAAAAAGTTAAATCGGGTGAAACCGATGATGAAACGGGTTACAGCATGGAAAGCCTCGCCGTGCATGACGCTGTAACGCTGGCGAATAAAAATGTACACGATTCCTCTGCAGCGAATGCACAATACCGCGGCATGGGCACCACCATTGTGGTTACTCTGTTTTATGACAACCGCTTCACCGTAGCCCACGTTGGTGATTCACGCCTTTACCGCCTGCGCGATATGGAACTCGAACAAATAACCCGCGACCACAGCCTAATGCAGGAACTAATCGATCGTGGCTTTTACACCCCTGAACAAGCCAGAAATTCACTCAATAAAAATCTGGTGACCAGAGCCATAGGCATTGATGCCAATGTGCAAATAGACATTCAAGAAGATATTGCAATGATTGACGATATTTACTTGCTATGTTCTGATGGCGTTACTGATATGATTGAAGACCACTTAATCAAAAGCGCGATGCTGGAAAATGAAAACGACCTCGACAAAGCTGCCAGTGAAATCATCCGTCTGGCTAATGAACACGGCGGTAAAGATAATATCTCTGCCCTGCTAATAAAACCAATAAAATCATTTCCTGCCAAAAATAGCTTGTTTTCTCGCTTTTTTGACATATTCTCTTAACATAGAACGATATAATAAAAAATGCAGACAAAAATGCAGCGTAAGGAATCACCATGGCAAAACTAGTACTTAGCTTTAACGGCGAATTTGTAAAAGAATTCGAACTCGATAAAGAAATTATCACCATCGGGCGTAAGCCCGATAACGATATCCATATCGACAACCTTGCTGTCAGCGGTAACCACGCAAAAATACTGACCATACTCAATGACTCCTTTATCGAAGACCTCGATAGTACGAACGGTACGTTGATCGCGGGTAATAAAATCAGCAAACATGCCCTGCAAAATGGTGAAAGCATTATTATTGGCAAACACGAACTGAAGTATGAAAATGCTGATGCCGACAGCGGCGAAAGTGAATTTGAAAAAACCATGATTATTCGCCCGGATGCAGAAGGCATGCCGGTAACCGAAGAAGCCGATAAAAATATTGGAAAATCCATTGGCAAAATTGCCGCCGATCTGGCTGCTGCCGGCACCAGCAGCAGTGGCCCCGGGGCCGCAAAACTTAAGTTAATGTCCGGCACCAATACCGGGAAAGAACTTCAACTGACGAAAATACTGACCACACTAGGTCGCCCTGGTGTACAGGTTGCCGCCATCACCCGCCGTCCGAAAGGTTACTTTCTAATCGTCGTTGATGCCGGTAAAGATAATAAAATGCCATTGGTAAACGACACTGAAATAGGCAAACAACATCCACTGTCAGATGGTGACGTTATCGAAGTCGCGGGTGTGAAAATGGGATTCCTGTTGCAATAACTGTTTAACACCAATGTCTGCGCATTGTGCAGTTAAAGGATAAAATCTTTGTCCGCGAAATACGCGAAAAAACTGCAAATAAAATTGGGTCTATGCCATATTGAGTGGATATACAGTTATTTTTTATAGACACAGAGACCACAGAGAACACAGAGTTATCGTTTAATACCATTTACCAACATTGATTCATTGAAATTTATCAGCAACCCTGTCGTAGTCGCGTTAACTTTAAACATGCTCTGTGACCTCTGTGGTCTCTGTGTCTATTATTTTGTCCACTCGATGTGGCATAGACCCATAAAATTCTGCGGATCTCATTCATACACGATCAAGTGGGAACCAGAATATCTAGAGACAAGATTTTTTGCCGCAAAGGACGCAAATAAACGCGAATTATAGCTTGGCTCACGCTAGCGCTAACCCAAGCTACAAAAATAATCTTGCTTTTTTCGCGTCCTTTGCGGCAAAATGCTTTTTGTTTTTAAAATCGCTTTCGTGCCAAAAACAAATTTCCCAATGCAAGCTACTTCTCAAACACAGCGATTGATTCCACATGCCCGGTTTGCGGAAACATATTCATAATACCCGCCTGTATAAGCTTGTAACCCAACTCATTCACCAACACTGCCGCGTCACGCGCCAATGTTGCTGGATGACAGGAAACGTAAACAATTCGTGATGCCTGCATTTTTTTTAGTGCAGGCAATATTTCTGCTGCGCCAGAGCGCGGTGGATCAAGTAAAATTTTATGGTACTTTTGTTTTAGCCAGGGCGCGGATAATACTTCTTCGTTGTATAAATCAGCATAAACAAATTCAACATTTTGCACATCATTTAAGGTTGCATTATCGCGGGCTTTTTTTACCATTACCAGTGAACCTTCCACCGCGGTTACCTGCTGGCAATGTCTCGCCATCGACAGCGAAAAATTACCTAAACCGCTAAACAGATCGAGTACTTTATCGGTTTTTTCTAGCTGTAAATAATCGATGGCGTTAGCAACCATACGCTTATTTATATCAGGATTTACCTGAGTAAAATCCGACGGCTGGAATTCAATTCTCAGGTCTTTTTCGACAACATTACGATTTATACCGGCAGCCACCGGCAAGTCGTAATACAGTGTTTCAGCATGTTGCGGTGTCAGCAGTTCTAGCGCATCGGGCTTGCCAGCCTGTAAATAACAGACCAGTGAATGCGCCTGACAAAAGTCAGCTAATATTTTTCTATCGTCATCGTTCAATTCTTCAAGGTGGCGAAACACCAGCACTGTTTGATTATCACCGACGGCGACTTCAATTTGCGCAATACTGCGCTTAGCCTCCATCTTGCTGATGCATTGCGCAAGTTCATCAATGATCTCGCCAACAGAGCTGTGTAATACTTCACACCTCTTGGTGTCGGTGATAAAAGATGAACTTCGTTCACGAAAACCCACCAGCACTTTTTCTTTTTTATGCACATAACGCACGCCAAGCCGGGCTTTTGTACGATAGCCGTACTCCGGCCCCAGTAATGGCGGCAACACCTGCTGAGGTATAAGGTTATTGTGTTTTAGCTGATCCAGTAGCATTGCTTGTTTTAATTCGATCTGCGCTGCAGGAGACATGTGCTGCAAGCTACAACCACCGCACATGTCAAAGGCTTCGCATTTAGCGTTAACCCGCGCATCAGATGCCGTTAATATTTCAACCGCGCGACCCTCAGCAATTTTTTTTCTCAAGCGGGTATATTTAAACAAGACACGCTCGCCCAGCAATGCCTGATCAACAAACACGGTGACATCGCCAATATGGCTAATGCCTCGCCCTTCACTGGACATCGCCGTAATTTCAAGTTCAACAAGCTCTTCTGGCAAACGCTTGTTACGCCGCCGTCCTCTTTTACCAGGCATGATTATTTTTACTCAGTGAATTTATTGTGGAGTTATTTAACCCGGAAATACGCCGGTCGATAGGTAGCGATCACCGCGGTCACAAACAATGGCAACGATCACCGCATTTTCTACCTGCTGACTCAGTTTCAATGCTGCGGCACAGGCGCCACCTGATGACACGCCGCAAAATAGCCCTTCTTTTGCCGCCAGCAGACGAGTAGTTTCTTCTGCCTCTTGCTGATTAACATCCAGGGTTAGGTCAACACTTGCTGCATCAAAAATTCCGGGCATGTATTCTTTTGGCCAGCGTCGAATACCGGGAATGCGCGAACCTTCTTCTGGTTGCACGCCTACGATTGTTATTTGCGGACTTTGCTCTTTTAAATAACGCGACACACCCATAATAGTACCGGTTGTGCCCATAGCACTCACGAAATGCGTGATTTTACCGCCGGTCTGTTGCCAGATTTCGGGACCGGTCGTAAGATAATGCGCGTTCGGGTTATCAGCATTGTTAAACTGGTCGAGCACAATACCTTTGCCCTCCTTCTGCATCTGCAAGGCGAGATCACGCGCACCTTCCATGCTTTCTTCCTGCGTAACCAAAATCAATTCAGCACCGTAGGCTTTCATTGCCGCACGACGCTCTTCACTCATGTTATCGGGCATAACCAATAACATGCGATAGCCCATAACGGCAGCAGCCATTGCCAGCGCGATACCGGTATTGCCACTGGTGGCTTCAATTAAGGTATCTCCCGGTTTGATATCACCGCGTTGCTGTGCTTG
>CAZYYW010000084.1:0-9588 GCA_964651445.1 uncultured Thiotrichaceae bacterium | reverse complement strand
TTTTAATAAAAACATGGAGCATTACAATCTGCTTACCGACTTTTGTGCAATAAAATACTCGCGTTATTCCTTCTTTACTTTTAACTCTTAATTCATTTAACCCGTTACCAATAGATTGAGTATGAGGCATGCCTAGATTAGAGCCAAATTCAACCATCATGTCAGTTAAGCGTAAATAACGAGCCAACAGACCAGCGGGAAGGTTTAATATTTCTTTTTCGACTTGTTTATTGAAATAATTAATTTGCCAGCGCATACGACAATAGTAACATATTTGTTATGCTCGTCAAGGGGAGGTAGTGTGTTTTTTAAGAGCCCAACTACCATTCGACACCCTAAGAATCACTTTTTACAAGTGCCTTTTGGGGTATATAATACATGTGTTTTTACTTAAATCAACAACATAGTACCTGATTAGGGGGCTAAAACGGACTTTTGCTGGATGCAGGAGGCTACCATGTCTAAACCTCGCCTTACCGAGAAAACCCGTTGGGTTTTGCGGTATATCTGTTGTTCATAATAAACGTCATTCGTCGGTCAGACAAAACGCTAACACCTTATCGCAGCCAAAAAAAAGCAGATACATAAAGTATCTGCTTAATGGTGTTGCATACAGAGCAGCTCTTAACAGTGCTCTGATACAGGAGAACGAATCCTTATTAGTCCTGCTTGTGGTATGACTTATTAGTCCGACTGGTTAATCTTGAAACAACAATTCTTCTGAAAAACCCTGGTTTTCAAGAATTTTCCGTAGTTGTTTTAGCGCATCCATCTGAATCTGGCGTACACGTTCACGGGTTACGCCTAGTTCTTTACCAACATCTTCCAGTGTGGTGCGCTCATGGTTGTTTAAGCCAAAACGACGAACCAGCACTTCACGCTGCTTGGTGTCCAGTTGATCTAACCAAACACCCAGGTTCGCCATTACATCTTCGTTTTGCAGCATTTCTGGTGGTGCAGGTACACGTTCGTCAGCCACAATTTCCAGCAGTGGACGATCATTTTCTTTACCCACTGGCACATCGACAGAGGTCACACGGTCGCGTAAACCCAGCATTTTTTCAACATTAGCAACTGGCTTGTTAAGCATTTTTGCTATGTCGTCTGCTGTGGGTTCGGTATCCATTGTTTGCTCAAGTTCACGAGCCGCACGTAGGTATACGTTTAATTCTTTGATAACATGAATAGGTAAACGGATAGTACGGGTTTGGTTCATTAATGCCCGTTCGATAGTCTGGCGTATCCACCAAGTGGCATAAGTTGAAAAGCGGAAACCTTTTTCAGGGTCAAATTTTTCAACTGCTCGGATCAAACCCAAGTTGCCTTCTTCGATTAGGTCTAGCAGAGCCAGTCCGCGATTCATGTAACGACGGGCAATTTTCACGACTAAGCGAAGATTGCATTCGATCATTTTCTTGCGCGCATCCATATTGCCTTTTAAGGCTTTGCGTGAATAAAAAACTTCTTCCTCTGCTGTTAGCAGTGGTGAACCTTCTATTTCACGTAGATATAGACGTGTTGCATCGAGTTCTTTGCGATTAACTTTCGCATCAGGATCAACATCCGCCTTGACTGTAGTCTTGCTGGCGATCTTGCTGGCGCTCGTCTTTGCTGTCTTTTTGACGGCTCTTTTAGGACTTGCTGCTTTTTTTGCTTTTGTTTTCGTGTCTGCCACGTAAACTTCATCGTCCATCTCAATACCGCCGCTTTCAATGTTACTTCCAGCTTGCATCATCAAGACATTCGTCTCCAAGCCCTTTTTAGAACTAGCTATTGCTTCTCTCATGAATCTACCCACCCCAAAATGTGTTTTATAATTATTTTTTTATACGCATTTTATTTGTAAGCTGGAGAATTCACTTCTCCTTTAAATTCCAGCTACTTACAATGTTCTTCTAACGTCAGCCCTTACGTTAGAAAAACTTATATCATTATTTCTATTTAAGAAGCAAGCCTTTATTTAAAAAAACTAGAATTTAATTTATGTTCAGCCGCTAAACCACAGGATATAGTGGTTTTTCCTTTCTCACATACAAGACCCTATATACACTTATAGGTGGATAAGAGGTTTTACCCCTACCGAAATAGCTAGCGATATGTCATCACTTTAATCAAATAAAATTAATCAAGGTGATGAATTTTACCCTGTAATTTCCAATAGTCATTTAGCAATACTTTTACCTTGTTAAATGACGGCTGTTTAATAAACAACTACAAAGGTAAGTATTTAAGAGGGTCAACAGGTTTGCCATTTTTTCTGATTTCAAAATGTAACAACATACCACTTTGCTTATCCTTGTTACCCATTTCGGCAATTCTTTGCCCAGCTTTAACCCTATCACCCTCTTCCACTAATAATTTTCGGTTGTAGGCGTAAGCGCTTAAAAAAGTTCGATTGTGTTTAATGATTATCAAATTGCCATAACTGATTAAACCATTGCCGCTGTAGACCACTTTGCCAGCCGCAGCTGCGACAACGGCGCTGCCTTTTTTACCGGCAATGTGGATGCCCTTGGCGTCGTTGCGCCGACGGTCGAAGCGTTTCACCACTTTGCCCTGAGCCGGGCGTTGCCAACGAAGTGTTTTTGGCCAACTGGCGGTCGATGTCGATGTTGCTGTTGGCATTGAACTGCGCTGACGACGGGTGCTGGTATCCGCGGTTCGCATAGGGCCTGTTACCGCCACTGTTTTTCTGCCTGTGCTTAAGGGCTTCAGAAAAATGGTTTGCTCTGGTTGGATAACATACGGTTTCTTTAGTTGATTTAATTGTGCCAGCCGGTTAACACTAATGTCGTATCGTCGGGATAGACCATAAAGCGTATCCCCTTTTTTAGCCTTTACCCATGGCGGCGATACGGCGTTGCCACCACGCTGTAAAGTCATTTGATTAGCATCAGCAGATGGTTTTGTCGTTGCTGGCAATGCGGATGCCGGCGTATAGGCAACCGCTCTATCCTGCTGAGGTTTTTGCTGATTGTTTCGATTGGCTTGGAAATTTTCCGGCTTGCGTGTATGCAAACGCATTCCTGGCTTTATCCGTTTCGAACTGGAGAAACCATTCCAAGCGGCAAATTCTTCGGCATCGAGTTCATAACGCCAGGCGATAGTGAAAATAGTGTCGCCTGACTTTACCGTATAGTCTTCCGGGTCCCAGCGTTTTCCATCACGACTGCAACCGGTCAGAATAACAAGAAAAATGACCGCAAATAAACAATGATGCCAAACAGTCATTGTCTTTACCTGATGAGAAAAGAATCTAACTCGTCGATACGGTGAGCAGCGACATAGTGTGTAGCGTGCGAGGCTGCCTGACAGTGCATTTTTTTGCAGTGTAATTTTTTATTGTGAAAATCAGCAAACATCATCTAACAGCTCCATCTAGCAAGGGCACAAAACTTACCAGCTCCAGCGTTTTCTCTTCGATACATTCTGCGCTGCGTGTAAAGAGTTTTAATTCTTGTACACCGCCGAGAGTACCCACTGGTATTATCATTCGACCGCCGACTGCAATCTGTTCTAACAATTCGGGGGGAACTATTTTGGGCGCAGCGGTCACTATTATCGCGCTATATGGCGCATTGGGCGCCCAACCCCATGCACCGTCACTGTGTTTGGAAAACACATTCATCAAGCCCATTTTACGGTGTGCATCACGCGCTTTTTGCAGCAAGGCACTGATGCGCTCGACGGTGTACACCTTCGGCACCAGGCGAGATAAAATGGCGGATTGATAACCCGAGCCAGTACCTACTTCCAGCACCACATCTGGCACCCCATTTTCTAACAATACTTCTGTCATGCGGGCGACGATATAAGGTTGTGAAATGGTCTGCGCATGACCAATGGGCAAGGCGGTGTCTTCATAGGCGCGATGCGCCATGGCTTCATCGACAAAGATGTGACGCGGTGTAGTACGCATGACTTCCAGCACACGTTCATCCTTAATGCCTTTATCACGCAAGCGTTCGACCAGACGGTCTCTGGTGCGCTGCGAGGTCATGCCTATGCCTTGAATATCGTTACGTATCATCTGTTTGAAATTTTATTCGAGATTTTTATTTTTTTTCAATATCATTGCTGCTGTCATCAGCTGAATAACAGCTAGACAGGTGGTTATTGCCGATCCAGTCCTCCAGATCAGCAAGGCTATTATATCGGGTTAAATCAATCTGTAGGGGGGTAATGGAAACATAATGCTGACTAACCGCATGAAAGTCAGTACCCTCGCCATCATCTTGTACCATGCCTGGCGGACCGACCCAGTACATCGGTTCACCTCGTGGGTCATTTTGTACAATCATACCTTCAGGCTTATGCCGATTGCCTAGTCGGGTGGCTTTAAAGCCCTTGATGTCAGTCCAAGGTATGTCCGGTACATTGATATTCAGTATGGTATTGCTGGCAAATGAGGTCTGCTTGAGATTTTTCAGCAGTCGCACCACAGCGGTAGCCGCCGTTTCGAAATGTTGCGGGGTGTAGGAATCCATCGACACCGCGATGGCTGGCAACCCTAGGTGACGCCCTTCCATCGCCGCCGCAACAGTGCCTGAATACAGTACGTCATCACCCATATTAGCACCGGCATTAATGCCCGACACCACCATATCCGGTACTCGTTCCAGCAAACCTGTAATGGCGAGGTGTACCGTATCAGTCGGTGTGCCATCGACATAATAAGAATTTTCTGCAACTTGGCAGGCACGCAAACCTCGTTCCAAGGTCAACGAATTGCTCGCCCCGCTGCAGTTACGCTCAGGTGCTACGATGGAAATGTTGTATTCCGCTGACAGCGCTTTGGCAAGCACCGCAATACCCGGCGCCCGATAACCATCATCATTCGATACTAATATATGCACAAGACGTACAACTGGAAATAATCACGTTACAATAAAGCTTTACTATACCGTATAAGGGTCGCATTGATGAGCGATGATTCAACAAAAAACGAGGATGATGCCATATTTCTTGCAGAAATGACCGGGGTCACACGTTTGAAACCGGATAACCGGATAAAGTTCAAAAAAAAACCTAACAAAGCGCCACGGCGTGAGTCTGACGAAAGCCATCATTTTGTGATTGACGACTGTTTTTCCACCGCAGAAATGGTCGAAGAATGCCCCGAAGTGCTGAGTTTTTCACGCAGTGGTTTGCAGCACAAGGTGCTGAAAAAATTACGCACCGGCAAGCAGGACATTGAACTTGTGCTCGATTTGCATGGTTTGACCGTAATAGAAGCCAGAAATGAATTGCTGGAATTTCTTGGTGAATGCGAAGTGTCTGGTATTCGAAATGTCATTATTATCCACGGCAAAGGCTTTCGTTCGAAAGGCAAAGCAGTGATTAAACCCATGCTTAATCGCTGGTTACGCTCTACCGACATTGTGCTGGCGTTTCATTCTGCGCAGCCAAAAGACGGCGGTGCTGGTGCCGTTTATGTGCTGTTAAAAAATTTCACCGTTGACCGTTAGCAGAGTACTTTTCAGCAGTGTCTGAAAACACGCTAGGCGGGAATTTCGACTGACTTATCTTTTTCTTCTAGTTAGCTCCATTGTTTACTCAAGGAGCTTCTGAACAAGTCTGGGTCGAGCAGATTGCAGATTAGCTTGTTCTGGTTCAAGGCGTGGAACGCGCGTAATAGCTGGCTATTGCGAAGTTTCACAACGCGGAAGCAGGATAAGCTAACCTGCAAGATGCCGATTCACGACTTATTCAGAGGTTCCTCAATACATTATTTCAATTTGTTCTGCACCAAACGCTTTGTCCAGCCGTACCAGTAAGTCATCCGAAGGCACGACGTTCCATTCTTCGCCAAGGATGAACTGTGAAATATTGGTGCCGCTGTTGTACTGGATGTTTACTGGGCAGTTGCCTTCACGATAGGTGTTTAATACTTCACTGAGTTGTTGGGTGATATTGGCGTCCGACCAACGTCCGTTTTCTTTGCTGCGGTCAAACTTGATCTGCAAGCCACGGGCAAATTTTTCTCTTGCCTGGGTCATGGTGTAAATCTTGCTGGCATTGATGGAATACGCGGCATTAAAATCATCGTAGCTGACACTGCCTACCACCACGCAGACTTTATCTTTAACCAATGCATGGTTATATTTCTCGAAGATTTCCTCATATAGCACCACTTCGACACGTGCGGTTCTGTCATCTAGTACACCGGTAACAATTTTGCTGCCGGTTTTTGTTCGGCGCACACGCATGCCAATGAGCAAACCGGCTAGGCAATATTGTGTTTTATTTTTTTTGCGGTAGCTATAGCCGCCTCCACCCTGACCACCTCCACCTTGGCCGCCGCCACGTTCACTTTCTGGTACTAAATCAGGCACTTTTGAGAAACGGCATTCAGTGAAACGCCTTAATTCTTTTTCGTAGCGTGAAATCGGGTGCCCGGTTAAATACAAACCCAGGGTTTCTTTTTCGTTTGATAAACGGGTTTCGTCATCCCAATCGTCAACTTCAATAATATGCACATTGCCATGTACATCTGGCTCGTCAGAAGAACCAAACATATCATCCTGACCGACACTGGCGTTTTTCTGATTTTGTTCTGCCAGTTGTACGGCATTGCTTAAACTGGCAATTAAACTGGCACGGTTAGGGCCAAGGGAATCCATAGCGCCTGATTTAATTAATGCTTCCATTACCCGACGGTTCACTTTTCGGGTATCACTGCGCCGGCAAAAATCATACAGGTCGGCAAATTCACCGTTGTTGTCACGCTCGGCAATAATGCCATCCAGTGCAGCTTCGCCGACACCCTTTAATGCGCCTAATCCGTAGAGTATTGAGTGTTCGTCCGGTACGCTAAAGTGGCTAATCGATTG
The DNA here is from genome assembly GCA_964651445.1 of uncultured Thiotrichaceae bacterium. GTDB lineage: Bacteria > Pseudomonadota > Gammaproteobacteria > SZUA-229 > SZUA-229. Next base: position 2,755 of record CAZYYW010000084.1, on the reverse strand, counting down.
ATTGATATTGGGCGGTAAAACTTTTACTTTCTGCTGGTGGCAATCTTCTATTAGCCCGACAACCTTGTCGGTGTTGTCCATGTCTGCGGATAATACTGCTGCCATAAATTCGGCTGGATAATGTGATTTTAACCACGCCGTTTGGTAGGACAATAAAGCATAGGCAGCAGAGTGTGATTTGTTAAATCCGTAACCGGCAAATTTTTCCATCAGGTCGAAAATACGGGTGGCTAGTTCAGCGTCAACCCCGCGCTCGACTGCGCCGTTCATAAACAGTTCGCGCTGCTCTGCCATAACCTCGATTTTTTTCTTGCCCATGGCGCGGCGCAACATATCTGCCCCGCCCAGCGTGTAATTTGCCAGTACCTGAGCGATTTGCATAACCTGTTCCTGATACAGAATAACGCCGTAGGTCGGGGTTAAAACTTGCTCAAGGTCCGGGTGAAAATAATCCACTTCGGCGCGGCCATGCTTGCGGTTGATAAAGTCATCCACCATGCCCGACTGCAAAGGCCCTGGTCGGAACAATGCAACCAATGCCACAATGTCTTCAAAACTGTCTGGCCGTAAGCGTGTGATGAGATCTTTCATACCGCGTGATTCAAGTTGGAATACGGCAGTGGTGTTGGCCGCCTGTAGCAATTTGAACGTCGCTTTATCGTCCAGTGGTAGAAGCTCAATTTTTAATGGTTCTTCGTCGGTATTTTCGCGGCGACGGTTTACATGTTTCACTGCCCAGTCGATGATAGTTAGGGTGCGTAGACCCAGAAAGTCAAACTTGACCAGACCCACGGCTTCGACATCATCCTTGTCGAACTGGGTAACGATACTCTGACCGCCTTCTTCACAATACAGTGGGCTAAAATCAGTCAGCACGGTGGGCGCAATAACCACGCCACCGGCATGTTTGCCGGCATTTCTCGCCAGCCCTTCCAGTGACAATGCCATGTCTAGCAACATGGTGACTTCTTCTTCGTTCTGGTAAGCCATTTTAAGGTCGTCAGACTCTTCTAAGGCCTTGGTCAGTGTCATGCCAATTTCAAATGGAATCATTTTCGCCAGACGATCAACAAAACCGTAGGGCTGCCCCATTACCCGACCCACATCACGCACCACCGCTTTTGCTGCCATAGTGCCGTAGGTGATAATTTGTGAAACACTGTCTCGCCCGTAGGTTCGCGCGACATAGTCGATCACTCTATCTCGCCCTTCCATGCAAAAATCGATGTCAAAATCCGGCAACGATACCCGCTCTGGGTTCAAGAAACGTTCGAACAGTAGATCAAATGCCAGTGGGTCAAGATCAGTAATTTTCAAAGCATAAGCGACCAGAGAACCGGCACCTGAACCCCGTCCTGGGCCGACGGGGATATCATTGTCTCTTGACCATTGAATAAAATCGGCAACAATCAGAAAATAGCCGGGGAAACCCATTTTGTTGATAACATCGAGTTCGATTTGTAGGCGCTCGTCATATTCTTTGCGCTGTTCAAGATAATCATCCTGTGTGCTATCAAGCAATACTTTAAGGCGCAGTTCCAGCCCTTCTTTTGACACCCGGCAAAAATAGCTGGCTTCGGTTTCACCTTCAGGAATGGGAAATTGCGGCAGAAAACTTTTGCCCAATTGAATTTCAAGATTACAGCGTTTGGCGATTTCAACGGTGTTGCTTAAAGCTTCTGGAATATCAGAAAACAACTGCTGCATCTCATCAGCACTTCGAAGATACTGCTGCTCGCTATAATTTTTTGCTCGGCGCGGATCATCCAAGGTACGACCGTCGTGAATGCAAACACGGGTTTCGTGCGCTTCAAACTCATCTGACTTCAAGAAACGCACATCGTTAGTCGCGACCACCGGTACATCATGTGCAATCGCCAACTCTACCGCTTCTGCAATATAAGCTTCTTCGTTTTCTCGACCAGTGCGTTGCAATTCGATATAAAAACGGTCTTTGAAACAGCTTTGCCAGTTTTGTAACCGTTGCCGCGCGAGATCACTCTGACCCGCCAGCAAAGCACGGCCGATGTCGCCCTGCCTGCCGCCTGATAAGGCGATAATGCCCTCTGCTTGTTGTGCTAACCATTCCGCCTGAATAATGGGTACACCCCGATGTTGCCCTTCGAGATAACTTTTTGAAATGAGCCGGGAGAGATTAAGATAACCTTCTTTATTCTGTGCCAATAGCACCATCTGAAAAGGTGCTTCCTGATCGTCACCAAAGCGCACCAGCGCATCGACGCCAATCAGAGGCTTAATACCCGCGCCCAGTGCTGCCCGAGTAAACTTCACCATGGCAAACAGATTGCTTTGATCGGTCAGTGCAATCGCCGGCATTTGGTCGGCTGCGAGGGCTTGCATCAAGGGCTTTACACGTACCAGTCCATCCACAATCGAGTATTCTGTGTGTACTCTCAGGTGAATAAAACTTGGCGGTTTGGTCACGGATTTATCTCAGTATAACGGAGGCTTTAGTGTATCAAATCAGGGTAGTGTAAACAGTACTATCCTGTGGACAGAGGCAAAATAAATTGAATAATTATCCCCAGCCTCTCTAAGAGGGATTGAGGATATTGCCTGTTGTTGGCTGTTAACGAAAACAGTGACTACGACCATATAAAAAAGCCCGTAATTTTAGTCTATTTTGTTCGAAACATTGGCTGTGAGCATCGCTACTCATGTCCTTCTCCATGGGAAATCAGGGCTTCTCGCACTGGCGCGTAACTGCGACGATGTTCTGGGCAAGGACCAATTT
>CAZYYW010000083.1:0-9635 GCA_964651445.1 uncultured Thiotrichaceae bacterium | reverse complement strand
AGCGCATTAAATACTACGATGAGTGAGCTAAATGACATGCCAAGTGCGGCTATCCAAGGATCGATGTAGCCCATTGCAGCGGCCATAATGCCAATTGTGTTGTACACCACGGATATACCAAAATTTTGTCTAATGATACGCAATGTTTTGTTGGCAATCAGTTTGCCTTGGTAGATATGTTTGATGTCGTTGCTGATTAATACCATATCGGCAGCGGCTGTGGCAAGTTGCGTGCCTTTACCCATGGCGATAGACAGGTCGGCACCGGCCAGTACAGGTGCGTCATTCACACCGTCTCCGATCATAACTACAATAGCACCTTGTTGTTGCAGAGCCTTAAGCTGGGCTAACTTGTCTTCAGGTTTTAATTCACCCAGACAATGTTTGATGCCAAGTTGCTTGCCTGTTTTTAGTGTTGTTTCTAATCGGTCGCCGCTGAACAGGTGCGTTTTTTTGTTGTTTTGATGTAACTGTTTAATCAGTAGTGCGGCTTCATCTCGAATTTTGTCGGATAAAATGAATGTGGCAACACAGTGTTGTGATGTTGCCAAGTAGACCTGGCTGTTAATTCCATCATCGATATCTTTTACCGTCGTGCTGCTATTTTTTTCTATAAAAGACTTATTGCCAATAAACCATTGTTTGCTGGCAATGGTGCCCTGTATGCCTTCGCCTGTGGTATGGATTAGTTTGTGTATTTTGCATAAATCTTTTTTATTGGCGAGTAATAGTGCTTTGGCTATGGGGTGTTCTGAGTTGGCTTCTAGTGAAGCAGCAATGGCTAAAATATCACCTTCTTCATAAACAGTATTGTTGCCATCTGCCGTTGTTAATATTATTTTTTCCAGTTTTATTTTGCCCTCGGTAAGGGTGCCGGTTTTGTCAAACACAAAGTCTGTTGCCTGCGCCAGTGTTTCCAATGCGTGCCCCCTTTTTGGTAGTAGGCCTATTTTTGCCAGTTGCCCGCTGGCGGCAGTGATAGCTGTGGGCGTCGCCAGCGACAATGCGCACGGGCAGGCGATGACTAATAAGGAAATAGTTATTTCCAGCCAGCGTGAGGGATCCGTGTTATACCAGTAGATAGCAACTAAAACCGTGATGATGAGTACAACATTGATAAAGTGCGGTACGATTTTATCGGCAAACTTTGCAATTGATGGTTTGCTATGTTGTGCGCTTTCAATCAGGCGTTGTACTGAAGCAAGCACACTGTCTTCACCGAGCTTCGTTACCTGAATAATTAAGGGGTTCTCAGAATTGATGCTGCCGCCAATCACCTCGTCCTTTTTGTGTTTGCTTACAGGCAGGCTTTCACCTGTTATTAAAGCTTCGTTAACACTGGATGAGCCGTTAACAATAGTGCCATCGGCAGGAATGGTTTCCCCCGGCCGGACGAGTAAGTAGTCATTAAGATTGAGTTCGCTAACAGCAACGCTCTCTTGCTGCTCAATGGTCGGTGCAAAAGTATTTATTTGGCTATCAGCATTATTTATTAATCGGGTTGCTATAGCCGGTTTTAAATTAAGCAATGCCTCGGTGATTTCTGAGGTTTGTTTTCGCGTCGCCATTTCAAAAAATCGGGCGGTAAGGATAAAGAAGGTGAACATAGCGACGGAATCAAAATACACATCACCTGTGCCGGAAATGGTATTGAATGCACTGGCAGTAAATGCAATGCCGATGCCCAGTGATATGGGTACATCCATGCCCAATCGTTTATTCAGCAGATCGCGATAAGCGCCTTTAAAGAACACTGAGGAGGCGAAAAGCACTATTGGTATGGCTAAGCCGAAGCTAATCCAGCGAAAAGTTTGATTAAATGTTTCCTCGATGCCCCACCATTCACCCGCGTATTTCGCAACCGCAAGAACCATGATCTGCATGCCAAGTACGCCAGTTAAACCTAAACGCTTTATTTGTTGTTTGCGCTCTTTTTCAAAAATACGTTGCTGTTGCTCGGGGTCATAAGGGTGTGCTAAATAGCCGATACGGGAAATTGATTCAAGAATATCGCTGAGTTGAATTTTACTGTTGTCCCAGCGTACCCGTGCACGGTGATTACTGTAATTAATCACCGCGCTGATAACACCGTCAAGTTGAGCCAGATGTTTTTCATTGAGCCAGACACAGGCAGCACAGGTTATGCCTTCAAGGATCAAAGAGACTTCGACTATATTCTTGTCATCGGTATGGCTGACGAATTTTTTTTGCACAGCGGGTGAGTCGTAGGCTTTTAACTGTTGTAAAAACTCAGGGACAATGGCTTCAGCTTTCTCTGGATTGTTGGTGCGGTAGTTGTAAAATGCATCCATACCACTATCAATAATGGCCTGCGAAACGGCCTGGCAGCCATAACAACACATGGTTTTGTTTTCGCCCTTGTAGACCACGCTTATATCGAGGTCGTCAGCCGCCGGTAGACCGCAGTGAAAACAGAAAAGGGAATCAGTGCTTTGTTTCATAGGAATTTTGTTAGAAAAAGGCTTGTTCTTTGTTAAATCAGTTGGTTAAATAGCTTATCTTATTTGGAATTTATTTACACGGTACGAACCAGCCGTCCTTCAGTCAAATTTTAATCAGGTAAAGTAACCGCGAGCGTATCTTATACTATGAGCCCTTTTATGCGAATTGATGTCGATCATCTAAAAGTCCGTTGTAAAGATTGTAATTTGCGCGAACTATGTTTCCCCCATGGGATGAATGATGAAGACCTTTCTGATATGGATGCGGTGGTTGAACAGCGAAAACCTTTACATAAAAATGACTTTTTATACCAAGAGGGTGATAACGCCTATGCTATCTATGCGGTTCGTTCGGGCTGCGTAAAAACGGTGACGAAAAGCGCCAACGGTGATGAGCAAATTGTTGCTTTTCATTTACCGGGTGAGTTACTAGGGCTTGATGGTTTTGCCGATGATCACCATACCTGCAATGCGATTGCATTAGAGACCTCCAGTATTTGTGAGCTGCCACTAGAACGACTTGAAATTCTCTGCCATAAGTTACCGGGTTTGCAGAAACAGATGCGGCGCATTATGGGTAAAGGCGTTAGCAACGACCATAAGCTTCTGTTACTACTCGGCAAAATGACGGCCGAAGAGCGGCTTGCCAGTTTTTTGCTTAGCCTGTCCAGCCGCATGGAAGAGCGCCATTGGAAAGAGTGTGAGTTTAACTTGGCGATGCCGCGACAGGATATTGCCAATTATCTTGGCATGGCGGTGGAAACGGTTAGTCGATTGTTTGCGAATTTTCAAGCTGAAAAAATAATTGAAGTTGAGCGCAGGCACGTGACTATTCTGGATTTACCACGTTTGAAAGCCATTGTTGGTGAATGTGAGCCTAATCACTAAGGGTTATAAGCCTGACAAAATTACATATCTAATAAGGAATATTATTGATTTAAGTCATGTTTTTATTTTTGATGCTTGAATATAATTGCGTCATGCAAATTATAGTGAAAAATGTCGTAGCATCGGTGTACCATGTGTGGAAAATAGCAAAACTTTATAATAATAAACCGGAGAGCAATTGATGTTTTCACATATAATCGGTATTTTCTTAGATCCCACAGAACAATGGAAAAAAATTCGTGACGTTGAATGTACGATTGGCAAATGTTTTTGTGGCTATGTTTTTATCATGGCGGCCATTGCGCCAATTTCCGGTTATTTTGGCACCACGCGATTCGGTTGGGAAATAGGTGCGCGTGAAGCGGTAAAACTTTCACCTGATAGCGCGTTAATTATTGCTATCGCATATTATTTAGTGATGCTGATAGGCGTGTTCAGCATGGGTTTGATGATTCACTGGATGGGTAAAACGTATAACACTCACCAACCTATATCACGTTGCGTACGTTTAGCCGCCTTCACTGCCACACCTCTTTTCCTTATCGGTTTTGCTCAGTTATTTCCTATTTTATGGGTCAACTTCCTCATTGGTTTACCCGCATTAGCCTTTACAGTGAAGCTTCTATATACCGGCGTCCCCATCATGATGGAGATTGAAGAAGATCGTGGTTTTCTGTTCTCCAGCTCAATACTGGCGGTGGGAATGGTAGCGTTAGTGATAATGATGGGGGCTACTGCTATCCTCTGGTTTCATGGCTTTGCGCCGCAGTTTGTGGATTAAATGTATTTTATAAGCACCTGTTCTCTTAAAGCCGCAAGTGACTGTGTGCTTTTTATCTCGCGTTAAATAAGCCATTTAGAAATTAGCAATCTACCCATAAAACTATTGATGTATGAATTTTTCAATAAGCCCTGTGATACCACGATAAGTTGCAGGTTCGCAGCATCACGGGGTTTATTATCTTTTATAAGACCTATAACAATTTAGGCGGACAAACTTTATGAATAATGAAACAATGACCTATGATTATACTGTGGTGCGACAGTTTGCAATTGCAACGGTCGTGCTGGGTATTTTTGGCATGATGGTGGGGGTGCTTATTGCCTCGCAAATGGCATGGCCGGCATTAAACTTTAATACCCCGTGGTTGTCATTCGGTCGCTTACGTCCATTACACACCAATGCAGTGGTATTTGGTTTTGGTGGTAGCGCACTCTTTGCTACATCGTATTATGTTGTGCAGCGAACTTGTCATACTAAGTTATTCGCCCCTGCATTAGCAAAATTTACCTTTATCGGCTGGATGTTGGTCATTTTATCTGCGGTAATAACCTTGCCGCTCGGTTATACCTCATCAAAAGAATATGCCGAGCTTGAATGGCCAATCGATATACTACTAACCGTTGTTTGGATATCTTATGCGGTGGTGTTCTTCGGCACTATTGCGAAACGCCGGGTTAAGCATATTTATGTTGCCAACTGGTTCTTTGGTTCCTTTATTTTGACGGTTGCCTTGTTACACGTGGTTAATAGTGCCGCTCTGCCCGTTAGTTTCATGAAGTCTTATTCAGCGTATTCAGGTGTTCAGGATGCAATGGTGCAATGGTGGTACGGGCATAATGCGGTAGGTTTCTTTCTGACTGCTGGTTTCCTCGGCATTATGTATTACTTTATCCCCAAGCAAGCTGAACGCCCTGTTTATTCTTACCGTTTGTCGGTGATACATTTCTGGTCTTTGGCATTCGTTTATATTTGGGCCGGCCCGCACCACTTGCATTACACGGCTCTGCCTGACTGGACCCAATCTCTGGGTATGGCATTCTCACTGATTCTGCTTGCGCCTTCTTGGGGTGGCATGATTAACGGCATAATGACCTTGTCGGGTGCCTGGGGCAAACTACGCACAGATCCAATTCTTAAATTCCTGATTATTTCGGTGTCGTTCTATGGCATGTCGACCTTTGAAGGGCCGATGATGGCGATTAAAACAGTGAATGCATTATCGCACTACACTGACTGGACTATTGGTCATGTGCATTCCGGTGCATTAGGTTGGGTGGCAATGGTGAGTATTGGTGCCATGTACTTCCTGATTCCTAAATTATTTGACACCGAAATTTATAGTAAAAAACTGATTGAAACACATTTCTGGATTGCAACGGTCGGTATTGTGTTGTACATCACATCCATGTGGATTTCCGGCATTATGCAAGGTTTGATGTGGCGTGCAATCAACAGCGATGGCACATTGACTTACAGCTTTGTTGAGAGTGTGCAGGCGATGCATCCGTTTTACATCATTCGCGCATCGGGCGGTTTGTTATTTCTCATTGGCATGTTCATCATGGCATACAATGTTTACAAAACCATTGCACAGGGTAAGGCAATACATGCACCTATCCCTGAACCGCAAACAGCGCACTAGAGGGTATTCATAATGGGAATGATTCAAGATAAAGTTGAAACAAAAGTCGGTGTGCTAATTGTTCTATCGGTAGTTGTGGTGCTTTGGGGCGGGCTTGCGCAGATTGTGCCTTTGTTCTTCCAGCATTCAACAACAACGCCGGTTGAAGGCTTGAAGCCCTATACCGCTTTGCAGTTAGAAGGCCGGGACATTTACATACGCGAAGGTTGCGTGGGCTGTCACTCCCAAATGATTCGACCTTTCCGGGCAGAGACCGAACGTTATGGGCATTATTCGGTAGCCGGTGAATTTGTTTATGATCGACCATTTTTATGGGGTTCAAAACGTACCGGGCCCGATTTGCACCGTGTTGGTGGACGTTATTCTGATGAATGGCATCGTATACACATGATCAACCCGCGTGATGTTGTACCTGAGTCTATTATGCCGGCTTATCCGTGGTTAGAAACGAACATGTTAGATGGCAGCAATATTCAGACTAAGCTGCGAACATTGGTTATTCTGGGTCATCCCTATACTGATGCTGAAATTGAAGCTGCACCGGCGGCCTTGGAAGGTAAAACCGAAATGGATGCCTTGATTGCTTATATGCAGTCGTTGGGAATTCACATCAAGCAACGTCGTTAATTATATTTTATGAACATGTATCAATTGGAGGTGTGCTAGTGGAATCATCTACAGGTATGTTCTGGGAAATCGCCTGGACTGTTTTTGCTTTTGTGTTTTTTATTGGTGTCGTGTTTTGGGCGTGGAGTGGCAAACGTAAAAGCAATTTTGATACGGCAGCGAGAATGGCACTTGATGACGAGAAAGAATTAAAGGAAGAACAGCGTCGTGATTGATCGTTGTTAGTGATAAAGGATGCGTTAACAGTGGTACGCATCGAACGCAAGAAAAATTGAATACCGTATTGGCTTCTTTAAGAGAAAATCTACGTTTTAAGAGGAATTGTTATGTCTGATTTCACCAATGAATTCTGGAGTTGGTATATTATTGCAATCGCAGGTGGTGGCATCATCTGGTTGATTTATCTGTTAAAAGTCACCAATACGATGGATGCCGCTGAAGATCAAGGCGTGCCGACAGGCCATGTATGGGATGAAGATTTGCAAGAACTAAACAACCCACTACCTCGCTGGTGGTTGTACATGTTTTATATGCTTATTGCTGCCGCTGTTGTTTACCTGATTTTGTATCCTGGCATGGGTACCTATAAAGGTCTGTTGGGTTGGACTTCAGAAAAAGAATACAAGACAGAAATGGCGGCAGCTGAGGCTGAGTTTGGTCCCTTGTTCGAACAATTTGAAAACACGCCTTTGGCAGAACTTGCTACTAATGAAGCGGCTGTTCATGCGGGTGAACGCTTATATGTAACCTACTGTGCTGTTTGTCATGGCTCTGATGCGCGTGGTGCAACGGGCTTCCCAAACCTGCGTGATAATGATTGGTTGTATGGCGGTTCACCGGAGCAGATATACATTTCTATAGCTGATGGGCGCAAAGGTTTTATGCCTGGCTGGCAAGCTCCACTGGGTGATGACGGGGTAAAAGAAGTGGCTTATTATGTAATGAGCCTCGCTGGACGTGAAGTTGATGAAACACTGGTGGCTGCCGGAAAACCGAAGTACGCGATGTTCTGTGCTGGCTGCCACATGCCGGATGGAACCGGTAACATAGCATTAGGTGCGCCGGATCTTACCAATAATATCTGGTTATACGGGGGTTCACCGCGGGCTATTAAGGAATCGATAGCGGTGGGACGTGTAGGCGACATGCCTGGGCATAAAGAATTCCTCGGCACTGCCAGGTCGCACGTTCTTGCTGCATACGTGTACAGCTTGACTCACGAATACGATAAGGAGTAGCAGCGGTACTTACTAATGAGTCGGATGAATAAGCAGTATCCTTTTTATCCGATTCAGTAGTATCTGTAATCAATAGGCGTAGTATGTGATTATGGAAAAAATACCTTTGATACAACGAATGGTGGCTATTTTTTGGCCGTCTTTTATTACCGCCGGCATAGCGACCGTTTTGTTTACTACAGCGTTTGATCCTGCTGAAACATTTGTCAATTACGACATCAGTCGACTTGGACTCTACAGCCTTTGTTTTTTTGCATTTTGGTTTTTAGGTGCCATTACTGCAGCCTTGACCTGCTATTTTTTAAAACCTTGTTCGGCAATATCTGCGCGACGATAGCAGCATGGTAGCAAGTAGGACGGCAGGCAGGGCGGTAGCCATGTTGTAAAAGGACGACAGTTGGTCACAAACGAACAAATTTTTCCACGCGTGATGAATGACGTTATTTGAAAAATATGTTTATGTGTTTTTGAATGTGTTTATAAACAAACGGTATCAGGTAATAAATTTAGAGTGGTTGAGTCAACATCTAAAGTGAATAAAGCAAAAGCTAGTAAGATAGATTCTGATACCGAACGATCTGTTTCCGCTAAAAGCGAGAAAATTTATCCGCGTGAAGTGCATGGTCTGTTTGCGTTCTTTCGTACGGCGGGTGTCGTGGGTCTGTTAGGTCTGTATTATCTTACGCCCTGGTTGCAATGGGAAGGTCGGCAGGCGATATTGTTTGATCTACCTGACCGTAAATTCTACATCGTCGATATTGTATTCTGGCCGCAGGATTTTTATTACCTTGCCCTGTTTTTAATTGTCGCTGCGCTCGGCTTGTTTTTTGTTACCGCTTTGGCGGGGCGTGTCTGGTGTGGTTATGCTTGTCCGCAAACGGTGTGGACAGAAGCTTTTTTGTGGATAGAGCGTAAGGTTGAAGGTTCGCGTCCGCAACAGATGAAGCTGGATAAACAACCAAATAATTTTCGCAAGATCAGAATTAAAACCACTAAGCATTTTCTCTGGCTGTCGTTTTCGCTTTTTACCGGACTAACCTTTGTTGGTTATTTTTCGTCGATGCGCGAATTGACAGTAAATTTTGTGACCTTTAATAACGGTCCTTGGGAAATGTTCTGGATTTACTTTTATGCCTTGGCAACGTATGGCAATGCTGGTTGGCTGCGTGAGCAAGTCTGCTTGTACATGTGTCCTTACGCGCGTTTCCAGAGCGCTATGTTTGATTCGGATACCCTGATTATCTCGTTTGATGAGTCAAGGGGATTACCAAAAGGACCACGGAAAAAAACCGTAAACAAACAGGATGTTGGGCTGGGCGATTGTATTGACTGTACTATATGTGTGCAGGTTTGCCCGACTGGCATCGACATACGTGATGGTTTGCAGTATCAATGCATTGGTTGCGCAGCATGCATTGATGCATGTGATGATGTCATGGATAAAATGGGTTACGAACGTGGTCTGGTTCGATATACCACCGAAAATAGTTTGAAAGGAAACCAGACAGGTGCTTTTCGACCAAGAGTAATGGTTTATGCACTGATTTTAATCAGTATTACAGCCGGTACTTTTTATTCTATCCTGACCCGCATCCCTCTTGGAATGGACATTATCCGTGACCGGAACAGTTTGTATCGTGAAACCAACGAGGGATTAATTGAAAATGTTTACGTCATTAAAGTATTAAATAAGGATGGCCGAGATCACAGTTATACCTTAACGGTTGCAGGAATACCGGAGCTTATTCTAAAGAAAGATGTGCCAAGAATTACTGCAAAAAGTGGTGAGATTGTTGAGATACCGGTTCGTGTTCAGGCTGACGCATACAATCTGGAAAAACGCAGCAATGAAATCGAATTCACCCTGAATGCGATTGGATATAGTGAGTTGGTGGTGGTTCAAGAAGCGCGTTTTTTGGGGCCGGTGTTTAAATAATTCAAAAATTTGTGTCTATGCCATATCGAGTTGGTATACATATATTTTTTATAGGCAC
>CAZYYW010000082.1:0-9699 GCA_964651445.1 uncultured Thiotrichaceae bacterium | reverse complement strand
TTTATACTTTATACTTTATGTCTATATGTTTTTGATATTAATATATTTATATTGTAATAAAAATATTTTTTTAAGACGTTTAGCGGCCAATAAATGGCATGTTGACAGGGTTTTTTAGTCAATTATTAAGGCTTTATATTTGGCGAATAAAAAGGCGGTGATTGCTCACCGCCTTTTAATTTTTACTCCAGCCTCCAAGGCTTATTATTATATCCTCAAACAGTGTTATTTTTTCGGTTAGTCCCAACTCAGGGCACCACCTGTTTGATATTCCGTTACCCGTGTTTCAAAAAAGTTTTTCTCTTTTTTAAGGTCTAGCACTTCAGACATCCATGGGAATGGATTGGTTGCGCCGACATATTGTTCGGGTAAACCGATCTGTGAGCAGCGGCGGTTGGCAATGAATTGTAAGTACTCTTCAAACATCGGTGCATTTAAACCCAAGATGCCACGTGGCATTGTATCACGAGCGTATTGGGTTTCAATCTCAACTGCGTCACGAATTAATTCAACCATTTCTTGCTGAAACTCTGCTGTCCACAAGTGCGGGTTTTCTATTTTTATCTGGTTGATGACGTCGATACCAAAATTCATGTGCATGGATTCATCACGCATAATATATTGGAACTGTTCTGCAACGCCGGTCATTTTGTTGCGACGACCCATGGATAATATTTGGGCAAAACCAACGTAGAAGAAAATTCCTTCAAACACCACGTAGAAAGCGATAAGTTCACGCAATAACTTTTGGTCATTTTCCGGTGTGCCTGTTTGAAAGTTTGGGTCGGCAAGGTGTTGTGTGAAAGGCAGTGCCCATTCCGCTTTACGTGCAACGGCAGGGACTTCGCGATACATGTTAAATATTTCACCTTCGTCCAGCCCTAATGATTCCACACAATACTGGTAAGCATGGGTATGCACAGCTTCTTCAAATGATTGGCGTAATAAATATTGTCGGCATTCTGGGTTGGTAATGTGGCGGTAAACAGCGAGCACCAGATTGTTGGCGACCAGTGAGTCGGCACTGGAAAAAAAGCCAAGGTTACGTTTAATGACGGTGCGTTCGTCTTCTGTTAAGCCATTGGGATCACGCCATAGGGCGAGGTCGGCGGTCATGTTTATTTCTTGTGGCATCCAGTGGTTGGCGCAGCCATCAAGATACTTTTGCCATGCCCAGTCGTATTTAAACGGTACTAGTTGGTTTAGGTCAGCACGACAGTTGATGATTTTTTTGTCATCGACTTGAATGCGTGAAGCGCCCATTTCAATTTCTTCTAGGCCAGTGCCGGTTAGGTCACCGTCAGCATCAACATTTTGCGGTGCTTGCTCAATGATGGGGTTAACCTGTGGTGCTGCGCCAGCAGTTGCCATTAGCCTTTCGTTTGTCACGATGCCATCGCCGGCATGGGGCGCACTACTGGCTACTGTCGGTGGTGTCGTGTTGCTCACGCCTGTGCTAGCTTGCTGTGCATTGGCCTGTTGCTCAGCGACCTGTTGCTCAATTACATGGTGTTTAAGCGTGTCTTGTTCGAGACTTGTTTCAACGGCATCACTGTTTGGGCTTGTTGCGTTAGCCGTATTATTTTTATTGTTAGCAAATTTCGCAAAAGGATCGTCCCAGTTGTTAAGCATTGTCTGTTACCTCAATTTTTTGGTTATTTTTTTTATGTTCGTTGTGTTGCTTTGTTAGGACTTGTAGGTTCATTGGCAAGCATCGCAATCAGGGTCCAAAATCGAGCAAGCTTTGGGTGCGGCTGAACCAGAATCGGCTGCTGTCATTTCCGGTGAACTATTGCCCACCGCATTTAGACCACTGGCACGGCTGTTGTCCATGGTGGATTTTTCAACATGAGTGGCACCCATTGAGCGCAGGTAGTAAGTGGTTTTTAAACCACGTACCCAGGCGAGTTTGTACAGCGCATCGAGTTTTTGACCATTGGGTTCAGACATATATAAATTGAGTGACTGACCCTGATCCAGCCATTTCTGACGGCGGGATGCCGCTTCTACCAACCAGCGAGCATCCAGCTCAAAGGCAGTCTGGTACAGAGTTTTTAAATCTTCAGGCACACGGTCTATCTGCTGTACGCTACCATCGTAGTATTTAAGGTCATTCGACATGACTTCATCCCATAAACCACGCTCACGTAAATCGCTGACTAGGTACGGGTTTACCACGGTGAATTCGCCAGACAGGTTGGATTTAACAAACAGGTTCTGGTAGGTGGGCTCTATTGACTGGCTGACACCACAAATGTTGGAGATGGTCGCAGTGGGTGCGATTGCCATGGTGTTGGAGTTACGCATGCCGACTTTTTGTACGCGGGCACGTAATGAATCCCAGTCAAAGGTATGGCTGCGATCAACCTCTAGATAATTGCCACGGTCTTCTGCTAGCAAGTCCAGTGAGTCGATGGGCAGAATGCCTTTGCTCCATAATGAGCCTTCAAATGTTGAATAGCGACCACGTTCTTCAGATAGATCGGTTGAAGCTTTAATGGCGTAGTAGCTGATGGCTTCCATAGTGCGGTCGGCAAATTCAATAGCCTGTTCGGTGGCATATGGTAGACGTTGCTTGTACAGCGCATCTTGAAAACCCATGACACCCATGCCAATAGGACGATGCCGCAGATTTGAATCGCGCGCCTCGGGCACACTATAAAAATTGTAGTCGATAACGTTGTCTAACATGCGAATGGCAGTGTTGATGGTACGTTCTAGCTTTTCGGTATCGAGGCCGTTTTCATTAATGTGTGCTGGCAAGTTAATGGAGCCCAAATTACATACCGCAATTTCCTGATCATTGGTGTGCAACATAATTTCGGTACACAAGTTTGAACTGTGAACAACACCAACGTGCTGATTGCTGTAACGCAGATTACAAGGATCTTTAAAGGTGACCCAAGGATGGCCAGTTTCAAATAACATGCTGATCATTTTGCGCCACAGCGTGGCGGCTTTTAGCGTTTTGTGAACGCGAATTTCACCGTTCGCTGCTTTTTTCTCATAAGCGACATAAGCGGTTTCAAATTTCTTGCCGTACAGTTCGTGCAGCTCAGGTGTTTCGTTGGGGCTAAACAGTGTCCATTCTTTGTCTTCGGCAACTCGTTTCATGAATAAATCAGGAATCCAGTTAGCGGTGTTCATGTCGTGTGTGCGGCGACGATCATCGCCAGTGTTTTTCCGCAGGTCTAAAAATTCTTCGATATCAATGTGCCAACTTTCGAGATAGGCACACATGGCACCTTTGCGTTTACCGCCCTGATTAACCGCAACCGCGGTGTCGTTGGCCACTTTCAAGAAAGGCACAACGCCCTGTGATTTGCCGTTAGTGCCTTTGATGTGTGCGCCCATGCCGCGAACCCGCGTCCAGTCATTGCCAAGGCCTCCAGCATATTTAGAGAGCAAAGCATCATCTTTAATTGAATTAAAAATACCTTCCAGATCATCGGGGATGGTTGACAGATAACAACTGGAAAGTTGAGGGCGTAAGGTGCCAGAGTTGAACAGTGTTGGTGTTGAACTCATGAAATCAAAGGAAGACAGCAGCAGGTAGAATTCGACAGCGCTTTCTTCACGGTTGATTTCGTTTAGCGCCAGACCCATTGCTACGCGCATAAAAAATGCCTGCGGTAATTCAAAGCGGGTGTCTTCAGAGTGAATGAAATAGCGGTCATACAGTGTTTGCAGACCAAGGTAAGTAAACTGATGATCGCGCGTTGCATCCAGTTGTTTGCCAAGATATTCTAGGTCGTATTCTGCCAGTCGTGGGTCGAGTAATTCGAGGTCAATGGCACGTTTGATGTATGCGCCAAAGTAACGGCCGTATTGGGTTTTCATCTCACTTTGTGTGGCACTGCTGTGTGTATTAAAAATAAAGCTGAGTGCTTCGGTGCGCATGTCGTCGAGCAATAAACGTGCTGCAGCATAACCGTAATCAGGTTGTTTTTCGATCAGTGTGCGCGCACTCATGACTAACATGCGGGCGACATCTTTTTCTGGCACACCGTCGAATAGATTGCGTTCGGTATCACTAAGAATCGCTTTGGTGTCGATATCTTTCAGGCCTGCGCAGGCTTCACTAACAATGGCATGCAAACGTTTGGTGTCCAGCGGTATTAAGTTGCCGTCTGCTTGGGTGACATTAATGGTGTTAACGCTATCGCTGGCTTCACTTTGTTGTGCTGCCTGTTCTGCGGCACGTGCTTTGGCATGCTCATTACGGTAGATGACATAGGCGCGTGAAATTTTCTGGTGACCGCCGCGCATTAATGCCAGTTCGACTTGATCTTGAATGTCTTCTATATGAAAAGTTCCACCATCGGGAATACGGCGGGTGAGGGCATAACTGACCTGTTCGGTCAGATTTTTTACGATTTCGTGAATGCGGTTGCTGGCTGCTGCGTTGCCACCTTCAACGGCTAAAAAAGCTTTGGTCATGGCAATGGATATTTTTGCGCCATCAAAGGTTGTTACTTTTCCATTGCGGCGAATGACCCGAAATTGCCCTGGTGCAGTGGCCGCAATGTTGACGGCGTTACTGCTGTGATCGGTGGGTATTGCGGCTGTCGCTGGTGTTGTATTTGTGGTTGCGCTTGTTGTTGCTTTGGCTGTGTTGTTGCTGTTGTCGTTTTTGGGATTTGGTGTATTTGCTTGCATTGCCCTTCCTACTGGTGATGTGCTTGTTATTATGTGCCCTGTTCTGTTGCAGGGTTATTATGCTGTCTACTATAGGATGTGGTTGGGTGCGAAGTCAAGCACTATATGTTGTGTATATAACGGTGGAGAGCTTACGGATAAACTGTGGATAAGTTGGCTTTTTTTAATGATTTCCGTGACTTAATAATGGTTGCAAAACTGCCTGTTAGAACATAAGGATTTGCCCATATAAAAAACTTTTGGGTTATCGCCAAACCATTAGATTAGGCGAGCGAAAAAAATGCTGGCGAGCAGTGTTATAAAAATTAATAAGCCATCAAAACAGCAACAATAATTCAGACCCCAGCTAATAATGTGGCGTCTTATGCCATGATGTCCAATAAAGAGCCAATCATCTGGTCTGCGGTTTTGACCATCTGCGCCGAAGCACTGATCTGGTGCTGGTAGACTTTAAGATCAACCATTGACTGAACAAGTTGTTGAGGGTTTACGGCTGGCATTGCCTGTTGGCTGGCAATCTTGCTGGCAGCCCTGTGAAAGCCTTCAAGACCACTGTGAATGCCCGCCAGTCCGCTGTTTAACACCTTGTTTTCACCCATGTAATATCTCCAAAGAAATCGTTACACTTAATAAGTCGGCAGTGTGAGAGAGAACTTTAGTGGAATTGAATTAATCAGAGGCACCTTGGTGAAGGGGACAGTGATGGTGCTTTAATAAGCCGTTTTTTACTTTTGTGAATTTGTATGTGAAAGACTCTATATAATAGAGTCAGGATAATAGAGTCAGGTTAAATGTTGATAATTTAGTGTAATGTTCTATTCTAAAATTAGATCGTTTGTTTTATCTGCGTATTTAACTAGGTATTTCAAATGGCTGCCCTTTTCAGGGCGATTAATTTACCCCGCTAAAGCGCTTCTAATTGCATAAAAAATAAATATCTACTGAGACGCAAACTCAATTATCTGAGATCGATATCGTTGTGCGCTTGAACATATAATCTGGCAACACGGAAAACACGTATCTGATGCAAAACAAAATTTTTTATTACTTCAATCAATTAAATTATAAGTTGTATGCAGCGATGCTGTTGACGTTTTTTCTCACCGCATGTGGTGGCAGCAGTGGTGGCTCAGATGAGCCGAACGACGCGGGTAATGGCGGTAATAATGATGGTACTACAACGCAATATACACTTAGCACAACGGTCACTGGCTCAGGAACAGTAATATCATCACCAGCAGGGATGAACTGTAATAGTAGCTGTTCAAGTGATTTTGATGAAAGCACAATGCTTGCTTTAACGGCAGTTGCTGATTCCGGATTTGTTTTTGAAAGTTGGGGTGGTGCTTGTAATGGATCGGGCGTTTGCAACGTGCAGTTATCTGCAAACCAAAATGTTAGTGCAAATTTTCAGCAGCCGGCAGCAGGCAGTTTTACCTTAAACATAGAAACATCAACAGGGGGAACGGTTTACTCATCACCTGCAGGCATTTTGTGTGGTGTGAACTGCAGTGCTAATTTTGCAAGTGATGTTTCTGTATCGTTATCACCGACAGCAGATAACGGTTATATATTCGACGGTTGGACGGGTGATTGTTCTGGCAGCGTCTCTTGTGATGTCAGCATGTCGCAAAATCGAAATGTCTCCGCGACGTTTGTTTTGGGCAGCCTTTCTATTGCGGACATGGGACGACACCAAGTGACTTTTGGTGACACCTTTATTTATCAGCCCGTGATTACTGGTGGGGCATCTATTTGCCGTAAAGATTTAGGTCATGATGATGTTCAGGTTGATTCTGAAACCGGTAAAATAACCTGGGATACTTCAGGCTTGAATTTCGGACGTGGTTTTTACATCCGTATTAAGTGCAGTAATTTTAATGAAGCAGTCTACGCTTCAATGGTTGTGCATGTTGATAGGTTGGGTGGCAGTAAAATAATCGTTGCCGGTGAAGATGGTATTTCACCGTATATGAGAGTTGCGGCTCTAGCGATGACCAGTGGCGATACGCTGGTTATGCCTGATGGCGAATATGCGGTGTCTGTAACAGCCGATGAATCGTATGAAAATGCCTTCAAATCAACGGCTCCGACCAATGGTACAAGTACACAATATTCAACAGTAATGGCAGCCTCGCCTGGCGGCGTGACGATTAATGGCGAAGCGCACGGCAGTATAGGTAAACAAAAAAATGCGTTTCAACTATCAGCAAATGACTATGTGGCAATCGTCGGTTTTGTGGCTAAGAATGTGCAAAGAGAATCCTTTACGACCACCGGCGGTCATAACAATCGCTTGTTGCTTGATTTTTTTGGCGGTGCTGGTGCAGGCACGTGGGGCAATCCTTGTTCTAACTTTAGTGAAGCGGCATTAGGGCAGTGCTCCAATGCAGGTATTCGGATAAACAGTGGTAATCCACTAATCCAAAATAGTTACGACTGGGGACATAATCGTTATGGCATTATGACCCGTAGCACCGAGGGTTCTTTAACGCGCCGCTCGTTTGTTCGTTTAGATGAACATAAGGGCGACCAGCCTTACGGCGGTTTTAGTAACTACTGCGCGGTTTCGCATTTAAGTCAGGATAACACGGTGTTTGATTCCTTAGCTATTGCAGCGCCGCATTACAAAAATTATGCCGGCTTAGAAACTTATCCTGCAACAGGGTGTGAATTTGTTGAATCAACACTAAAAACTTCGGCGTTGCTCGCAGTGAATAACAAACTGTCATTGAGTTTGATGGACTCCAAAGCCGGGGTTAATAATGTTTGGGAATATATTGTTGCCTATGACTCCGAAGGTACCTGTACGCCGCAGACAGATCGTTGCGGTAACTGGTTGCTACAATCTGACAAACCAACCGATGTGTCACATTCGTTTTTTGGCAAAGCCCGCGCGTTTTTAGGCGGCACTAGTCCCGCAGTGGCATTTGGTGGCAACATTAATTTAAATGTGGGTGTCCTACTTCAAGATATTCCCAATCACGTAGACACAGTTTCGCAACCGCAGTATCTACCCGAAACGCAATTATATTTTCGTGGGCGATACGACACTTTTTATGGAGACATTGGTTACGATACATTAACAACGGCTCGAAGATGGCCAATACCCGGTGAAGATATCATTGCAAAAAACATGCGTTCATATCATAACCCCGTCGCTTTTAGAGTGGGTGGTGGTACCGTTGATATCAATGGCAATCGTGGTGCAGTGGCAACGGGAGAAAACATGTCAGAATATTTTTGGGGATATATTAATGACAAAATCCCGCCGTTGGTGGTTCGTGTAAAAAATAAGGGAAGTAGTTCACGTGTTGCTTGGGAACATCTTAGTGGTTCAAGGCGCAATGCCGTAACGGGTTGGAAAGTTATTTGTGTTTCTGCCGGCAATAGCGAGCTGGCATCCTTGCCGGTTGAACAATTAACCTATACTGATACGTCCACCTGTACGCAGTTTGCGGTAAAGGCTATTTATGTTGATGGTGATAGCGGTATCGCCTATACCGAAGTTGCACAATAGAATGGGCAAACGCGGTAGAAAATATGATACGCACAACGACATCGAAACAACGGTTTAAAACGATATGAAATATTTTTATCCTTTATTTTTGTCCTTTAGCTTGATTATATTCTCGGCGACGTTGATTGGTTGCAGTGATGACAGCGATAGCAGCAATGGCAGTGACGACAATGAACAAGATTCTACGGCACCTATAATTCCCCCGATAACCTTGCCTGCAACGCAGCATAACCTTGCCATAGAAATTGTCGGTGGGGGTAGTGTTGCATCGGATCCGGCCGGTATTGATTGCGCTACTGATTGCAATGAAAATTATGACTCCACGATTTCTGTCACACTGACATCTGCGGCTGATAATGGTTTTGC
This sequence comes from uncultured Thiotrichaceae bacterium, assembly GCA_964651445.1. Lineage (GTDB taxonomy): Bacteria > Pseudomonadota > Gammaproteobacteria > SZUA-229 > SZUA-229. The sequence goes on along the minus strand of CAZYYW010000082.1, from coordinate 1,154 downwards.
ATTTAATAGCTGGTTAGGTGGTTGTACTGGAACTGGTGCGTGTGCCGTTAGTATGAGTGAAGATCAAACGGTCACAGCCGAATTTATTTCAACCGCGGCTGCAATGCACCCACTTACTGTCACAGTGACCGGTTCAGGACAAGTCACTTCGATACCGGCAGGCATCCTTTGCGAAACTGATTGCACGGAAAACTATGTAGAAAACACGCTTGTTAGCCTGCACACAATACCTGCAGTTGGGTTTATTTTAGATCACTGGTCAGGCGATTGCAGTGGCAATGGTGCTTGCAATGTCACGTTAACGGCAGCTAAAATGGTTAGCGCAGTATTTACCGTTATTAGTAGTCCAACGGTATTAATCGAAAACTATTCAGCATCTGGTGCGGCTGTTACCTTGGCTGATATCCCCAGAGATGCATCTGGAATAACCTGGCATCCAGGTATTAATCAGTACCTCATTATTCGAAACAATGCGGCAATTATTTATCGCTACGACAATGTTTTTCAATACCTCGGACAAATTAATATAAATGGCATTGGCAGAGATACAGAAGGTATAAGTTATGTTGAAGGCAATGATGTACTGCTGGTGGCAGAAGATAACTATGCCACAAAAGTCACGATTGATGAATCGGTTACCTCAATCGCAGGCAATATACCCAATGCGCAACGCTATAGAATACTAGCGCCTTCTGTTGGTAATAAAGGGTTAGAAGGCATTGCCAGCAGAAAAATAAGCGCAGCATTTCCTCAAATCCGTGTTTACGCCTGCCAGGAAGGCACCATGTCTGCTAGTGGCTCTAATGCAGATAAACGAGTCGTGTATTTTGACATGCCAAACCCCGACCCGTTAACGTTATTAAGTTATGCGGATGCTAGCTTAATTGTGCATGAACCCTGGAACGCTGAGTCAGTTTTAGACGGTAAAGCCGGCGACCTTGCTGGTATGGTTTACGACAGTCGTACCAACCATTTAATTTTGTTGAGTGAGCGATCCAGTCGCGCCATTCAGGTTGACCCTGCTACCGGCGCAATAATTTCAGAACTGGATATTAGCGGTGCTGCTCAGTTTGAAGGTGTAACACTGGGGCCAAATGGTGAACTGGTGTTTGTTAGTGAGCCCAACCTAATACGCATTTATACACAATGAGAAC
>CAZYYW010000081.1:0-9744 GCA_964651445.1 uncultured Thiotrichaceae bacterium | reverse complement strand
CAATACGCCGTTTCGCTACGCTACACAGCATATTGCCAGTCGGCTGAGTTCAAGCGTTAGCCTCTTTAAATAATTACAGGTCTCACCCAGTCCGGTTAGATTTTATAATCGGCATCTATAGCTTTGACATCCTTTTGTAAACCCATGACCATAGCCTTTGTCTCATCATAGAAATGTTCCATATCCTGATTAATCTCATACGCATAGTCGGCATCGTATTCGCATTTCATCCAAAATGAAGATGTAACACTTTCACCGACATCAGTATTAGAGAAGTCATAATAGTGCATGTCACCGCTCGGCTTTAACACAACCTGATAGTCACATCGTGTCATGTCGTCGTCACAGCCAAAACTCCAAGTTTTATTAAGGCCCTTATAAAAATGTAATGCAGTATGTGTCTTACCATCGGCAAGCATTACAAAACCGAAATTTTCCAGCTCAGACTCATAAATATTAGCCAGTGTAAGCGGACGTTCTTTGTCACGGTCACTTATGTCATAACAAGCCTGCACATCTAACCTCTCGACATATTCCTGTTCAGCAGCGGTATCATCATCGTTAACATCAAATTCAGGGTCATAATTACTGATAGCAGGATTCGTATTACAACCAGCCAAAACTAAAACAGATAATAAAATTGTTATTCTCATCATAATACCTCGTAAAAGTTGCACACCTAATCTGTTCAATACATGGTGTTCACTTCTACTAATTAAAGCAGATTGGAATCTCTGCTACTTGACATATAGCGCCATCAACTAGGCTGAAACTGATATTATGGACAACTACATAGACAAAACAGCTAACGAATAAGGATAGATTGTGAGAGCGAAGCGAACCACAATCTATCCTTATTCGTTATGAACATAGTATGTTTAGTCAACCAATATTCGTAGCCAGTAGAAGTATGTTCCACCTATTTTATTGAAAGGTAAATCAACGATTAGATGGAACGGTCAGACTATAAGTCAATTACAGCGACCGCAAAAACGCGTCGCGTTATTTCAAACGTTATAAGCTAAAAAAGCACAAAATCTTTGCAATAAATTCTGCCTGAGACTACAATGTAATACATAGTAATTATATATACAGGTACCGTCATGGGCGTAACAAGTGTCAGACTCCAACCCGAAATTGAAAACCCTTTAGAAAAATTGGCAAACAAGCTCGACAGAAGCAAAAACTACCTTATTAATCAAGCAATTAAAGAGTTTCTTGCCCGTAAATCTCTCGAAGATAAAAAGTGGGACGAAACACTAGAAGCTTTAGATTCTGTAAAATCAAATAGGGTCGTTGCAGAACAAGATGTTAATGAGTGGCTGGATAGCTGGGGCAAAGATAATGAAATTCAGCCCCCCAAAGTATGAAGCTATCATACTCCCGTGAAGCAATCGGTGACTTAATACGTTTGAGAGAATTCATAGCAACAAAAAATCCAGAGGCTGCTACAAAAATTGCCAAATCAATAAGAAAAGGAATCTCCCAATTAAAAACATTTCCTTACCTCGGTGTTGAGGTTGAGCAAGCACCTAACCCTGAAGTGATACGGGATTTAATTATTGGCAAGTATATTGTTCGTTACTTAATTCACGCAAAACAAATATATATCCTACGTGTATGGCAGCACAAAGAAAAGCGCGCTTAGTATCAATTTTGAAGCGCGATATTAACCTTTTTCATAAATAGCGAGAGGTGTTTTATAGCTATGTCGTTTTCTCGGACGCGCATTTAGTTGATCCGCAATTCTATTACATTTTCTTTGGGTAAGTGAAGCCATACTTTCACCTTAGCACATTAAAAAAATGGAAAAAAATTAGCCCCTCCTATTCAAAAGCAATTTAAGAAAAGATTAAAAGAAAGGTTAGTAAACCCACGAAACAAGGCTAGTCAATTACGTGGCTTTAAAGATGTATATAAAACCAAACTACGTTCGGTTGGTTATCGTTTAGTTTATGAAGTTAATGACAATGAAATGGTTGTATACATAATTGCCGTTGGCAAAAGAGAGCGCGGATGAATTTATAGTAAGGCTGAAACACGAAAATAGGTATAACCAACTATTATCTGCGGGTCCTCGGCAACGGCTCCTACGTTGCTCTACCTTCGACCATCCTAGATCTCGTGCTAGGTATCATGCTAGTTCTCGTGCCTCAATCAGCAAAACGTTAGCCTTTTTTCCTTTCGTGATTGTACCGGGCAAAAGTCTCTTATAATAATTTGTCTGCATTTACAGATAGTCCGTATGTTTTTTTGCTAAAATGCGCCATGGTAAAAAAGAGCAGCACTAAATCACCCAATTTTGAAGAAGCATTAACTGAGCTAGAAACCCTGGTTGAAGATATGGAGCAGGGAAATTTGAGCTTGGAAGATTCACTTACGCGCTTTGAGAAAGGCATTACCTTAAGCTCAGAATGCCAGCAGGCACTGCAAAATGCTGAATTAAAAATCAAGGAGCTGGTTGAAAAAAACGGCAAGCTTCTCGAACAAGACATTGACCTGGATGCATGATGTCAGCACATGTATTCCAACCCCGTCTGGTTAACTATCAGAAACGTGTTAATGCCGCTTTAGATCGCCACTTACCTGACGAAGATCCTCCAGAACATAATCTTGCTGAGGCAATCCGCTACTCGGTTATTGGTGGTGGTAAACGTATCAGACCCGCCATGGTGTATGCCGCCGGGGAAGCGATGGGTGTTTCCACTGATCTACTGGATATCCCTGCCTGTGCGGTGGAAATGATCCATGCCTACTCGTTAATTCACGATGACCTACCCGCTATGGACAATGATGATCTGCGCCGTGGTCGTCCCACCTGTCACAAGGCTTTTGATGAAGCAACCGCAATGCTCGCCGGTGATGCGCTGCAAGCGTTGGCCTATGAAATTCTAGCTAAAGATGAGCATAAAGAACTTACCCCAGAGCATCGTATTGAGATGCTGAGCCTGCTCACCGAAGCCAGTGGTGCCCACGGCATGGCGGGTGGTCAAGCGGTTGATTTGGCTTCTGTTGGCAAGCAACTAACATTGGCACAACTAGAACACATGCACCAACTTAAAACCGGCGCTTTGATTCGCGCCAGCGTCCTGCTTGGCGGCATGTGTAAACAAGATGTCAGCAAGCAGGAATTAGATTTGTTAAGTGAGTACGCTACTTGTATCGGCCTATCGTTTCAAATTCAGGATGATATTCTGGACGTAATCGCTGATACCGAAATCCTCGGTAAACCGCAGGGTTCCGATGAGCAACAAAAAAAGCCTACTTTCCCCGCCATTCTCGGCCTCGAACAATCAAAGCAGCACGCACTGGAACAACATGAACACGCACTAAAAATACTGCAACCTCTGGGCAGCCAGGCAGATAGCTTACGCCAGTTATCTGCCTATATCGTGGAACGCCAGTTTTAATCGCACCGTTTTAATCCAGCTTATTTAAACCTGCCTTTTATCACCCTTTCTCAAACTGTTACAATACTGACCCATGCCCTTCTCTAACGCCAACTGGTCACTACTAGAATCAATAAATTCGCCCACCGATGTGCGCAAGCTCAACAGCTTGCAGCTAACAGAACTGGTGCGCCAACTGCGAGAGTTTTTACTGAGCAGCGTTGCCACCACCGGCGGCCATTTATCTGCAGGGTTGGGTACCGTTGAGCTTACCGTAGCATTACATTATGTTTTCAACACACCGTATGATCGATTAGTATGGGATGTTGGCCATCAAACATACCCGCACAAAATTCTTACCGGCCGACGCGAACAAATGTCTGGGTTACGCCAAAAAGGCGGTATCGCGGGTTTTCCAAAACGGGGTGAAAGTGAATACGACTGTTTTGGCACGGGGCATTCCAGCACGTCCATTGCCGCTGCTTTAGGCATGAGCATTGCTGCGCGACAAAACAATGAAAACCGTCACTGCGTCGCTATTATTGGCGATGGCGCAATGACTGCTGGCATGGCCTTTGAAGCACTTAACCATGCAGGCGATACCGATGCCAACTTGCTGGTTGTTTTAAATGACAACGACATGTCGATTTCTGCCAATGTTGGTGCCTTGTCCAACCATCTCACTCGATTACTGTCCGGTGATTTATTCTCGACCCTGCGCGAGGGCGGCAAGCGTGTGCTGGAAAATATCCCACCCGCACTGGAGCTGGCACGCCGCACGGAAGAACATGTAAAAGGCATGGTGACACCCGGCACCTTGTTCGAGGAGTTGGGTTTCACCTACTTTGGCCCAGTTGATGGTCACGATTTGGATACCTTAATTCCGGTATTAAAAAACATTAACCAGCACGACGGCCCGCGTTTACTGCATGTTCGCACCCAAAAAGGCAAAGGCTATTTTCCAGCCGAAGACGCTCCTGGCAAATTCCACGGCGTTAGTGCCTTTGATCTAAGCACCGGCAAGTCACATGCAAAACCAAACAAAACACCATCCGTACCGACTTATACCGAGATTTTTGGTCACTGGCTAAACGACATGGCAGCGCAGGATTCGCGCCTCGTCGGCATCACGCCTGCCATGAGTGAAGGCTCCGGCATGGTCGAATTTGCCAAACGTTTTCCACAGCGCTATTTTGATGTCGGCATCGCCGAACAGCACGCCGTTACCCTTGCCGCAGGCATGGCCTGTGATGGCATCAAACCAGTGGTTGCCATTTATTCCACGTTTTTACAACGCGCCTACGACCAATTAATTCATGATGTCGCAATACAAAATTTATCCGTAGTCTTTGCTATCGACCGCGCCGGTATAGTCGGTGCAGATGGCCCGACTCACACCGGCGCTTACGACATTAGTTTCCTGCGCTGTATTCCTAACATGGTCATTATGACCCCCGCTAATGCAGCCGATTGCCGGGGTTTGTTGACCACCGCCTTCCTGCATGACGGCCCTAGTGCGGTACGCTATCCTCGTGGTAGTTCCGGCATACAAATAGATAACCAACAGCAAAGTGACGAGCTTATCGCTTTGCCCTTTGCACAGGCAGAACAGACTCGGCAAGGCAAGAAAGTTGCATTACTGGTTTTTGGTAGTCTGCTCGCAACCGCTATGGAAGTTGCCGAGGAAATTGATGCCAGTGTCTTCAATATGCGCTTCGTAAAACCGCTGGATACAGACGCCATTACTACGGCGGCCAATGAGTACGACCTGCTGGTTACTATTGAAGACAACGCGATTGCAGGTGGCGCAGGTAGCGCAGTCGCAGAATACCTCAACAGCCAAAATCAATCGAGCTGCCTACTGCAAATTGGTTTTCCCGATGAATTAATCCACCATGGGCAGCCTGACGAGTTATTAGTCGATTGGAATCTGGATAAAGCGGGTATGCTGAAAACCATTCAAAATCGAATTAATTCCAATATTAAGCAACAAAAGTAATACTATATAAATCAATTATTTAAGTATATTATTGGTGATACATTAAGCAATCACCCTCACGGTAACACTATAATAAAGCCCATTTATGGAATTGCTTATATAGGGGAAACAGGGTAAAATACCCTACTGTTTTACTCAGGTATTATTCAAGCACACCGAACAGCTATGCCAAAAGAAACTGCACGCTACCAGCTAAAAGTCGTCACCGATTTTGCTTCTGCTCATACCTTACGGGACTATCCGGGCGCATGTAGCCGTATGCACGGTCACAACTGGAAGGTAGAGCTAGAAGCCGTCGCCACCCGACTCGATAATATGGGTATGGGCGTAGATTTTAAAGTTTTGAAACAGGCCGCCCGAGATGTTGGTGGTAGACTTGACCACCGCTACTTGAATGATCTTGAACCGTTTAAAGAGATAAACCCGACCGCAGAAAACATCGCTGCCTATATGTACAAAGAAATTTCTAACCAGATAAATAGCGACACAATTAAGGTAACCGCGCTGACCCTTTGGGAAACCGAACGCGCTTGTGTCCGCTACAGTGAAGAGAGTAACTAATGACTGAAGTTGTTGAAAAAACCAAACCGACGAGTACCTTGCCAGATGTTCAAAATAGCCAGGACACTCGTGCCATCGCCATCAATAAAGTGGGCATTAAAGATATTCGCCACCCGGTTCAGGTAAAAGACCGTACCGGTAAAACTCAGCATACTATCGCGAATTTCAACATGTATGTTGATCTGCCGCATGAATTTAAAGGCACCCACATGTCGCGCTTTGTTGAAATCCTCAACAACCACGAATGGGAAATTACCGTTGAGTCATTCAAGGTAATGCTAACTGAAATGACCAACCTGTTAGATGCACAAGTTGGCCATATCGAAATGACCTTCCATTTTTTCATCAATAAAACTGCGCCCGCTTCTGGCGTCAAAAGTCTGATGGATTACGAAGTCAGTTTTATTGGTGAACGCAGAAACAGCAAGAACATCATCAATATCAAAGTTGTTGTTCCCGTTACCAGTTTATGCCCCTGCTCGAAAAAAATCTCTGAACGCGGCGCACATAACCAACGCTCACACGTTACGGTAAATGTCGAAACCGAAGACTTTGTCTGGGTAGAAGAAATTATCGACATGGTGGAGGCGCAGGCTTCCTGCGAGTTGTACGGGCTGTTGAAACGCCCAGACGAAAAAATTGTGACCGAACGTGCTTATGATAACCCGAAATTTGTGGAAGACATGGTACGTGACATCGCTCATCAGTTAAATATTGATGACCGCATTCTCTCTTATACCGTTGAATCAGAAAACTTTGAATCGATTCATAACCATTCTGCTTACGCTTTAATCGAGAGCGATAAACGTTAGTCAGTCCATGGTTCATGACTGAACCATGACTGCCGACTAATGACCTAATAGCTGTCTTGACGTCACCTGCAAGCAACGAAAGACACTCGCTACTCCAGATTGTCCTTTAACAGATCTCTTAGCTGTTCTGCCCGTGCTGTGCTGTACACATTATTGTCATCGTCAGTGGCCTGAGAGTTGCGAGCATCCTTAACTTCGATCTGGATAAAACCATCGAGGTCGGTAAATTCAAGGCGATACTGTCGATTCTTTTCATCCGTTATTTCTTTATCGTCAGAACCGGTAAACAACTGCATCAGCCAACTGGATTTTGCTATCTCGTCTTCCTCGCCCTGCTGAATATCAAGATCTTCGGCTGTAAGCCTGCTCGCTGAAAAGTTAATAATATTTTCACTTTGACGCTGTTCAATATCTTGCATGTGCATGCGATCAAGTGCGCGCATGGAACGACGCCAAACAAAGTCCATGCTGCCCTTCATGGTCAGCACAGTGCTGTTGGTGCTGTCGATTTTTACCAGCGAACTGTAGGGGCGATAGTTTTCCAGTAACGCCAGCGACTGTTGCTGGCTTAAGCCAGCAAATAATGCCATGCGAGAAATAATTTCACGCTCTGCTTCCAGATTACTCGGCTGAGTAACCCAGATAATATCATCATTAAATTCGCCTCGAACAACGCGCTCAATTCTTGCGTGTGTGATGTATAAACGGGTTTTTTGGTTGTTGTCAAAACGCGCTAGCCGAACCCGAAACTTATCTTTATAGTCAGGCTCAAATCGCTGAAAAATCGCACGAAAAAATCCGGCTTCTCCGCCCAGACGTTCTACCCATTCAGTTTCCATAAAACCAAGCAAGGGTCGTTCCTGCACCAGATCAAAACCTTCGACCTGCCAGAATTCAAGCAGTTTTGACCATACGTGATCGACATTATTATCAATTTCCAGCCAACTATTACCGGCATAATTCACCATGCGTATACCATCAAATTTTGGTGTAACCACGGTATCGAGTTTGTTGTTATCGCGAAAACGCTGTAAGGCTTCGTCGCTGGGTCGTGGCACCCGCAAAGCATCGGCTGTGTCCGGTTGCGTTAAGTCAGGCGGAACTTCCAGGTTTTTATAGTATTCTGCCCCATGGTAAACCGGTCGTTCATTGGCGCAGGAAGCCAGCATCAGCACCATAAGGATAAGACTACTGCGCGTTAACGTGCCTGCCGTTAGTTGTGTCAATTTCATTGGTTTTTTTCTCCAACCGCTGTGTTGCCATCTTGAACGGTGCCCGCCTGAATGACTCCCGCTTGTCTCATCGCTTGCCGCAGGGGTTCATGGTGCTGCTCGTCTAATATACTTAAGGGCAAACGAATACCTGCTTCGATCAAACCCATCTCGAAAAGTGCCCATTTAACGGGCATTGGGCTGGATTCGAGAAACAAACGTGAATGCAAGCCGTCCAGACGCTGATTAATGGACTCTGCCAACGCCCGGTCACCCGCCAGCGCAGCATCACACATTTCAGCCATCGCCTTTGGCGCTACGTTATTGGTCACAGAGATAACCCCATGTCCACCCCGTAACATAAATTCCGTGCCGGTTTCATCGTCGCCGCCGTAAAGAGAAAACTCCACTCCGCTGAGTAGTGCTTGTATTTCCGCCAATCGCGCAAGATCACCCGTCGCATCTTTCAGACCAATAATATTATCAATGTCAGACAGTTGCTTCACCGTTTCGGGAAGCATATCAACCGCCGTTCGACCGGGCACATTGTATAAAATCTGCGGAATATCGACGCTTTCTGCAATTTTTTTATAATGCTGGTACAAACCACGTTGCGGCGGTTTGTTATAGTAAGGCGTAACCAACAAACAGGCATCAGCCCCGCCCTGCTGGGCACAGCGTGTGAGTTCGATGGCTTCAGAGGTAGAGTTAGCACCGGTGCCGGCAATCACCGGCAGGCGGCCATTCACCATTTCGACGGTGCGCGCCATCACTTCGCAGTGCTCATCCATGTCCAGGGTCGCCGATTCACCGGTGGTACCCATGGAAACAATCGCCGAGGTATTGTTTGCTATGTGAAACTCCACCAGTTTCGCCATGCTTTGATAATCAATGCTGCCATCTATGTGCATGGGTGTTACCAGTGCAACCATACTGCCGCGAAATCTACCGCTTTTACTCATTACTAACCTCGAAAAATGAAGGCGCACAGTTAATCAACATTTCAGCTTTATTTCAATGATTTGTATTGCCAAATTTCAATAATTTACTAGTCTTTATGTTTACAGGTCGTGCTTATATCGTCGCCATTTTAAGTCAAACACGGCTTACCCAGTACTACTCAAGAGGGCAGCTTGATGCCAGTTGAAGTAAATATCGGGAATAAACGCATTTTACTGGGGTTTTTCAGGCATTACTTAATCCTTTGCTATACTCAGTCTATACCGATCAGGCGAGTAGCGGGCAACCTTACGGGCCACAAACAGCCAGGGCACTAATTTGAACACATCGCAACAATCAGAACGTCGTAATTATTACCGCATTCCGTTTACCGCAGAAATCCTTATGCAATGCGGAACCGCCGAATGGAGCTGCAACCTGCTGGATATTTCACTCAAAGGCATGTTGGTCGAACCGCCGGATAATATCGAAATTGATTTAAACAACCCTTGCGGCATGGCGCTGTTTCTGGGTGAAGACATATCCATTCACGCCCGAGTAAACATCACCCACAGCAGCAACGGTAACTGGGGGCTAAGATGGCTGCAAATCGACGTTGCCAGCCTGCAACACCTGCGTCGCCTGATTGAGTTAAACACCAACGATCCCGCCATGTTGACCCGTGAGTTGTCCGATTTAGGCTGATTCATCACCACCCCTCACATCTTGCGACTGCGCGGGGAAAACGGTGTTTCGTAACCGTCTACAAGCAAGTAAAATTAAACATTCCTGACTTTACAACAGCCATTTTATTGTCGGGTTGTTGTTGGGCT
>CAZYYW010000080.1:0-9757 GCA_964651445.1 uncultured Thiotrichaceae bacterium | reverse complement strand
AAAGTGCCTTTAAGTAGTACTCTTCGATTTTGATTCATCTAGTCTTACCTTCTGACTTTTAAAGTGTGTAAATAAATTTAGTTACCAAGTCGACTTCCTTGCTGGTCATCACGCCGTGAGGGCCAAAAGGTATCATTATGGAATTAGGGTTGTTAATGCGAGCATCGTCGATCTGAGCACGAAGTTTATCGTAATCAGGAAAACGTGCTTTCATCGCAATTAAGGGTGGGCCAATGTTGCCAGCCAATTTGCCACCTTCAATCATGTGACAGGCTAAGCAATTGCCTTTTCTTCTGTCAAAAGATAGTTCCTTACCTTGGGCAAGGTCAGCAGCTTCGTCTGCACTGGCAATTGCTGGTGCAAAGCCAAAGCCAAGGCAGCCAATTAAAGCAGCCATGGACGCGGTAGTGGTTATATGCGCGGTTATCCGCATTCGTATTTCCTCCTAATTATTGTTATCAGTGTTATGTTTACTGGAGCCTGAAGCAGTGTCTAGTCAATTATTCTTAGATAAATTATTATGAGTAATTGTCCGTTGCTGACCCAAGTTCAGAAAAATCATTGTAGGAATGTATTCATGTCTGAATAGGATAGATAGCATACTCCCTAAGAGAGATAAGGCAAGGGTTTTGGTGAAAAAAACAAATGTAATAAATGTGCCAAAGTGACAGCCATCATGACCATGTGCTTAATATTTGATCCGTGTAAGGGGTGAAAATTAAAGCTGGGCTTTGTAAGGTTGAATGACTTTTTTAAGTTTATCCTTTGCGGCTTCTAGTCTTTGTTTTGTTGATGAGCTGATGCCTTTCTGCTGTAGAGCGTTATCAAATTGCTGAATGGCGAGTTCGATATAACCCTGGCGCGTATATTGATTGCCTGTTGCCTCCAGTGCAGCGGCTATCTGTCCGTTGGCAAAGTAGGCTTTGGCAAGTGCTTTGTAGATAATGCCGTAGTCGTCGGTTTGTAACTGGTTTTTTAGTAGAGTGACGCTGCGCTCAGACATGTTGTTGCTGTTCAAGGCGCTAACATACGCCATCGTGACCGGCAGGTAACCCGGGTATAACTTCGCCAGTGCTTCTAAAATAACCAGCGCCTGCGCATCGTCATGGTTGACGGTGTGTGCTTCTGCCAACGCCAGCCGTATCCAGGGGTGTTGATGTTGGTTTGCTAATTGACTTAAGATCTTAATGGCAAGTTCTGGCTTATGGCTACGCATAGCTGCTAAAGCTTTTTGATACTGGCCAATTAGTCCGCGCCCGACAACCTGATCATCCAGATAATATTCGGCTTGTCTGCTCAATAAGATGACTAGCCGAGCCTTGGTAAATTGAAAGTCCAAGCTATCGGTTGGCAGCTTGCTGTTTTTTTTATGAAGACGGTCTTTTGCTTCAGAAACGCGGTTGATACTCAGTGGGTGCGTTCGCAAATATTCAATACCGCCCTCAGGGCTGTGTTTAAGTAAGATTTCAAAAAACTCAACCATGCCCTGCGGGTTAATACCCGCATCCGCCATAATCCCGATGCCAACACGGTCAGCTTCATATTCATTGCTGCGGGTAAAATTGATGGAAGATTGTTGATTACTGGCGAGACCGGATAGCAAAATTGCCTGACCGGCTTGTGTATCCTGTGTGCCTATCAGGATAGCGGCGAGTAAAGTAGCGATGGTCAGTGCGGTTGATTGTCCTGCATTATCGAAGGCACGAGCCAGATGACGCTGTGAAACGTGTGCAATTTCATGTGCCAGAACACCGGCTAACTGGCTTTCATTTTCTGCTTCCAGAATTAGTTCGGTGTGAATGCCAATGTACCCTGCTGGGCCAGCAAAGGCATTAATGGTTGGTGCCTTGATAATAAAAAAGTGGAAGTCATCGCCCGCAGCATCCGAATGTGATGCCAGCCTCTGTCCCAAGCTATTGAGATAATAATTAATCTGTAGATCTTCAACGAAAACAAGATTGGCTCGCAATGAGCGATAAAAAGCCAGCCCCAGTTGTTGTTCTTGCTTACTGCTAAAGTTGCCCAGCGTGGGGTCGCCGAGTGTTGGTAGGTCGGCGTAAGCACTGTTGGCAAAACCTAAAGTTAATGCTGTCGTCAACACCGCGTTGAAAATCCATTGTCTAAAAAATAATTGCATTATGAATACTTTGTGTTTAGTAAGTGTCTGCGCTGCCACACCCTGTGTTCTGGCTGAAAAAATCACAGATTGGTTTTTATGTATCAAAGTTTAGCAAAGTTTTAAGCCTCTTTTATGCCTTCGATTATCGCAGCTTTGATGTTTTAAGGTTGCATGGTAGGCAAACAGGCAGAGCTTGATAAGTTAGAGCGTATTACTGCATAAAAGTTGCCAGTACAGTGATGCTATCGCTGTTTCGGTTCAGTATTGAAACTATTTTTCGAAAAATGTGGAAAAATGATTTACAGCAGATGTTTTATTTATATCCTTTTTAAGAGTCAGTCCAGCAAAGAACAGAAGCTAAATAATTACAAAAAATAAATAATTACAAAAAATAAAGTGACTTTAGAAAATATCCCATTGACATAGAATGTTTTCTGGACTATTTATTTAACTAACTGATCTAAATACAGATCACCTGAGTATATTATTAGTCTTTATCGAGCTTTACACACCTACCGTTGGAGGTAGCAGTATGAAAAAAGTTGTGAATAAATCACTCCTTGCAATCGTCGTTTCTGGTATTTTGGCAGCACCTGTCGTAAACGCAACCAACGGATATTTCGCACACGGATACAGCACAAAAGAAAAAGGCCTTGCCGGCGCCGGTACTGCTTTTTCACAAGATGCCATGGCAGCCGCAACCAACCCCGCGGGTATGGCGTTTGTTGGCGGGCGTATGGATATTGGTGCGGCTATATTTAGTCCCTCACCCCGAAGTTATACATTAACGGGTAATCCTGTGCCACCAGGGCAGACGGCACCTTTTGGTAGCTTTTTGAATGCTACGCCAAACCAAACCGTAGAAAGTGGCGGTGATTTTTTCCTTGTTCCGCATTTTGCCTATAATCATGAGCTTTCTAGTGATAGCACTGTCGGTATTTCCGTGTATGGCAATGGCGGAATGAATACTGATTATTCTGCCTCTGATGCGCCGAGCAATTGTCCACCGGGTGGTTCAGGATTGTTTTGTGCGGGTGATACCGGTGTCAATCTAGAGCAGCTTTTTTTCAATATTAGCTATGCACAAAAATTAAACAGTAAACATGCGTTAGGCGCTAGTTTGATTTTGGCCGGGCAGCGTTTTTCTGCCAAGGGCATTGGTACGTTTGCGCCACTTTCGACGGATCCCGCTAATTTATCAGGTAACGGGCATTCCACCTCCTTTGGTGCAGGCTTGAAATTTGGTTACCAAGGTGAAGTGGCTAAGGGTATACGTGTTGGTGTGGCTTACCAGTCAAAAATAAGCATGAGTGAATTTGATGAGTACGCGGGTTTGTTCGCTGAAGGCGGTGATTTCTCTATACCGTCAACCTACAATATTGGCATTTCATTTGATGTCGGTGCATCGGGCGTAATCGTTGCGGATATCCAGCAGATTAACTTTACCGATGTGGCGTCAATTTCTAATCCGGTAGCGAATGCTTTGGCACCGCCTATGTTTGGTGGTTCATGTGATCCGTTTAGTTCTCCTCCGCCTGGGGCCGGGCCGGGCTGTTTAGGTGGCTCGAACGGTGCCGGTTTTGGCTGGCAAGATATGACTATTTACAAAATAGGCTATCAGTTTGATGTTGATGATAAGCATACGGTTCGTTTTGGTTATAGCTTCACCGATCAGGTAGTTCCGGAGTCTGAAACCATGTTTAATATTCTTGCTCCCGCTGTTATCGAAAAGCATATTACGGCAGGTTGGACCATGAAAATAGGCGGAGATCAGGAGTTTAATTTGTCAGGAATGTACGCACCGGAGAGTACTGTAAAAGGGAACAATCCTGCAGATAACGGCTCTACGCAGATTGAAATTGCGATGAGTCAGTGGGAAATTCAAGCAGGATGGGCTTGGAGGTACTGATTTAATCAAGGTAGGCATGATAAAAAAAGACCCCGTCCGGGGTCTTTTTTTTGGCTGTTAAACAATCAACTTGAGTGGACTAGTGTCAAGAATTCTAAAACATTATGCACTCTTGTCATCTTATGCGGTCAAACCGTCTTGAATCAATCTATATAAGTATATAATAAAGTATTGATTTTTATGGGCGTTTTGTAAAAAAAGCTTGCATAAAACACGGCTTTTATTTACATTACCGCCTCTTGCGCCATGTGTAGATTAATTCTATATTTGAATGCGTCTATGGTCGATCGCCTGAGGCAAGTAGGATAAGTGGCGATATTTCAGAAACAAAATTGGAGAACGGTAGCATGATTAAAATAAGGTCTAAGGCGCTTGCGGTTACAGCGGCCGCTGTAATTAGTATGGCAGCAATGGTGGCAAATGCAGCGGGTGAGATGAAGCCGTTTTTTTTAGGGTCAACCAATACAGGTGTCGTTGCTGATAAAGTGATAGAAGTAAAAAAAGCACTAACCGACAATGGTTTTGATGTTGTTGGTGATTATTCGCCGTATCAAGATGCACATGTGATTATCGTGACCAACAGTGTGTTGAAAAAAGTGGCGGCTTCTCATAATCGTGGTGGTTATATTGCCGGTCAGCGTGTTGCCGTTACTATGGTGGGCGATCAGGTGCAAGTCACTTATACAAACCCGGCGTTTATGGCGGCGGCGTATCACATCAAAGGGGATGTTTCTTCGGTGACAACAGCCTTAAAAAATGCGCTCGGTTTTGTTAAAGAATTTGGCATGAAAGGCGGTATGGATGCAGATGATATTGCCAGCTATAACTATACATGGGGCATGGAATATTTTGACGAGCCATATATGCTGGCTGAATATAACAGCTTTGAAGAAGCTGTAGCAGCGGTTGAGAAAGGTTTGGCTGCTGGGGTGGGTGGCACAAGCAAGGTGTTCCGTATCGATATTCCAGGTGCGAAGCAGACCTTATTCGGGGTCGCTATGTCTTCAGAAGGCACCGGTAACAAGTACATGGACGATACCTTCATTATGTCTGAAATTGACTATAAAGAGGTGCGTTCTACTGCGCATCTGCCTTACGAGATTTTGGTAACAGGTGACGAAATCGAGGCGCTGCATGCGCGTTTTCGTATAGCGATTAACTTCCCGGACTTAAGCATGATGGGCTCCAACAGCTTTATGAATATTATGCCTACCCCTGATGCCATTAAAAGTTCACTGATTAAGGTAGCTGGCGGTACAGAAGAAGATTATTTCTGATTTCGTTTGTCATTTTCTGCGGTAGTTTTCGACTGTGGTTTCTTACTAAAAAGCCCTGATTTAATCAGGGCTTTTTACTTTTCAACTTTGACATTAATGGCGGAAAAATCAATACTTGTATTCAGGTGCAGGGATACCTATAAATTGTACGTGAAATTTACAGCATAAGTGTTTAGAATACACGGTTCGCCTATCAGGGCATGATTTCGTAAGCTTTTGAAAAAAGTTATGATTTATAAGGCAATTTTTAGTCATATTGCGAATTGAATTTGTGGCAAAGAGTTTAGTACGCAGAATGCAGTCCGCAAAATTTATACACAAACATTTATACAAACAGTGAAATAGGCAAAACAGTGGAATTAACCGGCGCAGAAATTATTATTGAATGCTTAAAAGCAGAGGATATTGATTACGTATTTGGCTACCCCGGTGGTGCAGTGCTGCATATCTACGATGCTTTTTACCAGCAGGACGATGTGCAGCATATCTTGGTTCGCCATGAACAAGGTGCTACGCATGCAGCGGACGGCTATGCGCGTGCCACCGGTAAGCCCGGCGTGGTATTGGTTACCTCTGGCCCAGGCGCAACCAATGCGGTCACGGGTATTGCGACCGCTTATATGGATTCTATCCCGATGATTGTTATCACCGGTCAGGTACCCAGTCACCTCATCGGTAATGATGCTTTTCAGGAAGTGGATTCTGTCGGCATTACGCGGCCAATCGTTAAACATAACTTTTTGATTAACGATGTTAAAGATATCGCTGAGACCTTTAAAAAGGCTTTTTATGTTGCCACTACCGGACGTCCTGGCCCGGTAGTTATCGATATCCCAAAAGACATTACGGCGAATAAAACTGACTTTGTGTATCCGTCTGAGATTGAAATGCGTTCATACAAGCCTGCGGTAGACGGTTATATTGGGCGCATCAAAGACGCAGTCGAGTTGATTCGCTCCGCACAGCGGCCAATGATTTACACCGGCGGCGGGGTTATTATTGGCAATGGTTCTGAGCAGTTACGCCACTTTACTCGTGCCTTGGGCTACCCCATTACCCAGACACTGATGGGTTTGGGAGCCTTTCCCGCCAGTGATCCTTTGTCTGTCGGCATGTTAGGCATGCACGGTACCTACGAAGCCAATATGGGCATGCATCACTGTGATGTACTCATTGCCATCGGTGCGCGATTTGATGACCGTGTGACTGGCGCGTTGGAAAAATTCTGCCCGGAGGCGAAAATCATTCATATCGATGTCGATCCGGCCTCGATTTCGAAGAATGTTAAAGTAGACATCCCCATTGTCGGAGAAGTAGTAGCGGTTTTGGATGCGATTAACGCAGAGTTGTCGAATACACAGCCATCCACAACAGCGGCCAAAAATTCGGCTGGCATCGAAAAATGGTGGGCGCAGATTAACCAATGGCGGACGCAGGATTGTCTGAAATTTAACCGTGAAAGCGAAATTATCAAACCGCAGTTTGTGGTTGAACAATTACACGAAGTAACCAATGGCGATGCCTTTGTCACTTCTGATGTCGGTCAGCACCAGATGTTTGCCGCCCAGTATTACGGCTTTGATAAACCACGGCGTTGGATTAATTCTGGCGGTTTGGGCACTATGGGTTTCGGCTTGCCAGCCGCTATGGGTGTGCAACTGGCTTTCCCCGATGAAATGGTGGCATGTATTACGGGTGAATCTAGTATCCAAATGTGCCTACAGGAATTATCCACTTGCAAGCAATATGGTCTACCGGTAAAAATCATTAACCTGAACAATGGTTACATGGGAATGGTCAGACAGTGGCAGGAATTCTTTTACGAAAAACGCTACGCCATGTCGTATTTCGATGCCTTGCCTGATTTTGTTGCGCTGACCGAAAGTTATGGTCATGTGGGTATTAAAGTTGAAAAAACAGCCGATGTTCGCCCTGCGCTGGAAGAAGCCTTCAAACAAAAAGACCGGCTGGTATTCCTCGACTTTATTACCGACCGCGAAGAAAACGTCTACCCCATGATTCCCTCCGGTGCGGGCTTAAATGAAATGATTTTGGGAAAATAATCATGGTATATGAAGAAGACAACAGTGAAACAGTCGAGATGAAACACATCATTTCCATCTTGCTGGAAAATGAGGCAGGTGCACTGTCACGTGTTGCCGGCTTGTTTTCTGCTCGCGCTTACAATATTGAATCGCTCACCGTCGCGCCGACCGACGACCCGTCACTGTCACGTATGACATTGGTAACATGCGGTACTGATGAAGTCGTTGAACAGGTGTGCAAACAACTTAATAAGCTCATTGATGTGGTCAAGTTATCGAATCTGACAGACGACGCGCATGTAGAGCGTGAGTTGATTCTGATTAAGGTGGAAGCAGAAGGCGAGCAGCGTGATGAAGTTAAACGTATCGTGGATACTTTCCACGGCAATGTAATCGACATGACGGACACCACCTATACCATTGAAGTCACCGGTGACAGTGAAAAAATCGATGCAGTATTAAAAGCACTGGAACACATTACCATGCTGGAAGTCGTGCGTTCAGGTCAGCTAGGCATGGGATGCGGCGATCAGGGCATGGTGTAAGAACTTAATAACTCTCGTTCCCACGCAGGAGCGTGGGAACGAGAAAACAAAAAAGTTTTATTTGCGTTTATTAGCGGAAAAATAAAAAAATT
Source organism: uncultured Thiotrichaceae bacterium (assembly GCA_964651445.1). Taxonomy (GTDB): domain Bacteria; phylum Pseudomonadota; class Gammaproteobacteria; order SZUA-229; family SZUA-229. The sequence continues at coordinate 1,770 of CAZYYW010000080.1, read as the reverse complement.
TTAATTAAAACATTTACGGATTAAGCAACAATGAACATTTATTACGATAAAGACTGTGACCTTTCTATTATTCAAGGCAAAACTGTTTGCATTATTGGCTATGGCTCGCAAGGTCATGCACATGCCAATAATCTGCAAGACTCGGGCGTTGATGTCTGTGTTGGTTTGCGCGAAGGTTCGTCCTCTACGGCTAAAGCCGAAGCTGCCGGTATTACCGTTAAATCTATAGAAGACGGTGTTGCCTGGGCGGATGTTGTCATGGTGCTGGCACCCGATGAACATCAAGCGGCTATTTATACCGAGCAAATTGAGCCCAACATCAAGCAGGGTGCGGTAATGGCTTTCGCTCATGGTTTTAATATCCATTTTGAGGCGATTGCGCCACGCGCTGACTTGGATGTAATCATGATTGCACCGAAAGCGCCAGGTCATACGGTACGCAGTGAATTCGTCAACGGTGCGGGTATTCCCGACCTTATTGCGATTAAGCAGGACGCTTCCGGTCAAGCAAAAGATATTGCTTTGTCTTACGCTTCTGCAATTGGTGGTGGTCGTACCGCCATTATTGAAACCACTTTCCGCGAAGAAACCGAAACCGATTTGTTTGGTGAGCAAGCCGTATTATGTGGTGGTACTACCGCCCTAGTGCAAGCCGGTTTTGAAACATTGGTGGAAGCGGGTTATGCGCCAGAAATGGCTTACTTTGAGTGTCTGCATGAATTAAAGCTGATTGTCGATTTAATGTATCAAGGTGGCATTGCTGACATGCGCTATTCGATTTCAAATACCGCTGAATACGGCGATGTCAGTCGTGGCCCGCGTATTGTGAATGAAAATACCAAGGCTGAGATGAAAAAGATTTTAGAAGAAATTCAGAGTGGAAAATTTGCCAAAGAGTTTATTAAAGAGATGCATTCTGGCGCAAAAAATCTGGAAACCTTGCGCAAGAAAGGCCGCGAGCACCAAATTGAAAAAGTGGGTGCAGAATTACGCGCCATGATGCCATGGATTCAAGCCAACAAAATTGTTGATAAAAGCAAAAACTAATGTTGATGTCTTTTTATTCGGTGTCTTTTTAAGTGACAAGACATTGTTGAATTACAAAAAAAGGACTGTTGAGTCCTTTTTTTGTTTGTAGAAGAATAAAAGCGTTAAAGATTAGACGCTGCAGGACGACTAAGCTATCCTTACACCTATGGAATCACCGCAAAACAAACCGATAAGAAAACGCAGTCGTGGCATATATTTGTTGCCCAATCTAATAACCACCGCCGCTTTATTTGCTGGGTTTTACGGTATTATTGCCGCGACTCAGGATAAATTTGAGCAAGCTTGTGTCGCAATCTTCATTGCCATGATTTTAGATGCACTCGATGGCCGTGTGGCTCGTATGACCAATACCTCTACTGAGTTTGGTGCTGAATACGACAGCCTCGCTGACATGGGTTCATTCGGTTTGGCACCTGCGTTAATTATGTTTGAGTGGTCTTTATCGTCACTGGTAAGCGAGAGTTATACTCTTGGTAAGTTGGGTTGGTTGGCAGCATTTTTATTTGTGGCGTCGGCTGCACTGCGGCTGGCACGTTTTAATACCAAAGCCAGCAATACAGATAAACGGTATTTTCAAGGCTTGCCGAGTCCGGCGGCCGCCGCCGTGGTGGTTGGCTTTGTCTGGGCCTGCTTTGACAATGGCATCGCCGGTGATACGGTGAGTCTTATTGCATTGCCGATCATTGTCTTTGCCGGTTTGATGATGGTGAGCAACGTTTC
>CAZYYW010000079.1:7546-10078 GCA_964651445.1 uncultured Thiotrichaceae bacterium | reverse complement strand
TGTTTGGATCAACTTCAAGACCGATACCTTCCAGGTAGTTAACCAGACCGATACGTTCGATCATTTCACCTGTGCGTTCGTGCTCAAGACCATTTTCGGCCCAAAAGTCGATCATTTCTTCAGCCAGTTCTATTAGCTCTTCGATAGACTCTTCAGTATCAAGTTTCTTGAATGGGAGAATAACGGTTCCCATTAAATCACCAATTTTCAGTGTGCGCTTACCACCAACGAGAACGGTAACACCGTGGTCTTTACCGGGGTGCAATGCTTTAGGCATAACGTTTAAGCAATGCATGCAACGTACACAGTTACGGTTATCAACATTTAATGTGTCGTCATCATTTAATGACAGTGCATTGGTTGGGCAGCGTGATACAACGTTGTCAATGTAGTATTGACGACCATTCTCACCTTTTTCTTTGATGTAGTTCTTAACTTCTGCCTGGTCAACTTGCATATCATCACGCCAAGTACCAATAATGGCCATGTCAGCACGTTCAATGGCATTTTGGCAATCGTTAGGACAACCTGAAACTTTGAATTTAAATTTGTATGGTAGTGCAGGGCGGTGAACGTCATCAGTAAAGTTGTTTACTAGGTGACGGTGAATACCGTGCTCGTTCACACATGACATCTCACAACGTGAAGCGCCAACACATGACATAGCCGTACGGACACATGGGCCCGCACCACCTAAGTCCCAACCGTAGCCATTGATTTCATCAAAGAAATGCTGAGTGCCTTCAGTGGTGGTACCGATAAACATGATGTTACCAGTCTGGCCGTGGAATGTTTGCAGACCTGAACCCCATCTTTCCCAACTTTCGCCAAGTTGACGAAGCATGTCAGTGGTGTAGTGGTTGCCAGCAGGGGGTTGTACACGAATAGTGTGGAATTCTTTAGACTCTGGGAATGCAGCGCCAACTTCAGAGAAACGAGGGATGATACCGCCGCCGTAACCAAAGACAGATACAGTGCCGCCTTTCCAGTAACCTTTACGAGTTTCGTAAGAATGTTCTAGCTGGCCAAGTAAGCTGCTAGTTACCGCCTGAATGCGCTCATCAGGATGGTCATCACGTAATTTCTTGATGCCTGTAATAAAGCTCGGCCAAGGGCCGTTTTCAAGCTCGTCGAGCATGGGTGTTTCATATATCTTCTTGGCCATGGAATCTCTCCTGTCTGCCGCTATGGTTGTTTCAGTTTAAGTACTGGTTGGTTTGTGTACTAGCCGCGAAGTCTAGTACCAATCTATTATATAAACAATATCTCTTTAAGTGTATTCTGAAACACCTTTGGAGATTTATATTTGTATATTTGTGGGGTGAAGTTTAGGTGTCTGCGGCAAACTGTAGAATCCTACGCATGGGAGGGTTGGCAAATCCTGCTTTATCCCCTATGGGATAGCAGAATTTGTTGTCGGTCTTGCGTAGCTAAATAAATCTTATAAAAATCAATTGCTTATTTCTAGTTTAGCCTGTGCTAATGTAGCCGCTTGGTTCAAGCCTATATATTAAGGGCACCTCTTGTATCTCTGAGTACAAAGCATGCTTGCCGATAGTGGTATTGTGTAATTCAATGTTTTTCGGCAAACTTTAAGACAATATTCAACTGTATTGCTTCAATTGTTCAAACTATGCTACCGCCTAATCACTTTCCTGATGCTGTTAACAGCGCTTTTAATTTACATAACGATGCCTATGACCTGTGGCGTGAGCAAAAGCTGGCTTACTCAAAGCCGCAGCTAAGTGACTTATTGGTCGAGATTAGAGATCCACTGCAATTATCAGCGGCAGAAAAAGCCGCCATCGGTGAACGTTGTGCACACTATAATATGGCAATCTACCAGTTGCAAAACACGCAGATGCAAGATAAAGCACTGGTGCACGAACTGGGAAAGCAGTTTGCGATGGAAAATCTGGACAGCAATTTACGGGCGGATGAAGACAGTGTTAGCAGTTTGGAGGTTCGTTCGCAAACCGGTAATCAATATATCCCCTACACGAATAAAGCATTAAGTTGGCACACAGACGGTTATTATAATGTTATTGATAAACAGGTTTTTGGCATCATCATGCATTGTGTTCGACCGGCGGCGGAAGGTGGCATTAATTCTTTGCTGAATCCGGAAGAAATTTATATAAAGCTCAGAGACCAGAGTCCCGCTTATATTGAGGCGCTTATGCATCCGCAAGCAATGACCATTCCCGACAATATAGAAGCGGGTAACGTTATTCGAGCAGAGCAAACTGGGCCGGTCTTTATGATAAAGCCTGAAGGTGGAGCGGGAGCCGGGCGTTTGCATATGCGTTTCTCGGCGCGTAAACGTAATATTGTCTGGCGTGACACCACGGAGACAAAAAATGCCGTTGCCATGATAAATAAACTATTGGCAGATAAGGCGAATGTATTCCAAATTGCACTGCAAGCCGGGCAGGGTATAATTTGTAATAACGTGCTGCATAATCGCAGTGCTTTTTGTGATAGTGACAAACAGAAACGATTGATGTACCGCGCACGATACTATGATGCGGT
>CAZYYW010000079.1:2167-7446 GCA_964651445.1 uncultured Thiotrichaceae bacterium | reverse complement strand
GTGATAGTGACAAACAGAAACGATTGATGTACCGCGCACGATACTATGATGCGGTGCATCAAATGAAAAGTGAAAAGTGAAAAGTGAAAAATGTACAACAGTTTGCGTTAGCGTATTTCTGTATAGGTTCTGATTTCGGAGATAATCGAAAGATGTAAAAATATGAATTGTTAGCGCTGCACACTAAAGTGCTTGTAATGTTCAGTGCTTTGCAATTTTTCATTTTTCATTTATGTCCATGGGTGGACGGTATTTCGCAAAGAGCCAGGAAGGCGGTGCGATTTTCACTTTTCATTTTATTTTTAAAGCGGAGCAAAAAAGAATGTTGTGGTTAAGTGAGATTTTGATTCAGAATCCGGAAATGAAGGATTTTGAAGAATTAAAAACAGAGATAAAAAAACGCGCTGCTGCAGGCGAGTTGTTTTTTCGTATGGACGTCAAGCCGCAGTTCAATGACACACCAGCGGACTGGGAAGAAAAGCTGGAAGCGACTTTTACATCCAAGTGGTAGCAGAAAATGTACTGGCAAGAAGATGATAAAATAAATGACATTAGAACCTCCTCTAAAGTGGTTGATTTGCATTACAAAATCGATTGTAAGCAAATACCAACTTGTCACGCATGGGAGTTGTCACAGGCTTTGTACCAGGCATTACCCTGGATAAAAGACGAGGCGGAAGTGGGTATTCATCAGATACACGGTGCCACCTCTTGCAATGGCTGGGAGCGCCCGGCAGATGGCGAACTGATTTACCTGTCCAAGCGCAGTCGTATGCAGCTACGGGTGCCTATTTCACGCATTGACCAGGCGGCAGAATTAGTTGGGAAAACGCTGGATGTGGCAGGGAATTCCGTTACTGTGGGCAAAATGACAACGAAAAAAATCGATCCTTTTTCGACGATTTTTGCGCGTTATATAGCGGTTACTGCCGGTATGAACGAGGATGATTTTCTACAGTGGGTGGTGCACGAACTGAAGTCACGAGACTTGCAAGTGCGAAAATTATTGTGTGGCATGAGTCATGTACTTGAAGCGAACGACGAAAAAATTGAAACCAGAAGTTTGATGATTGCCGATCTCGACAACGTGTCATCAATCGCGTTGCAGGAAGTTGGTATTGGTTCCCACCGTCATTTTGGCTGCGGTATCTTTGTGCCACATAAAGGCATAAAAGCAGTGGGCGAAGGTGAAGATAAATCTCATTTTTCAGGTAGTTAAGACTTGTTCTTAAGGTAAAAAATATGACAAGGGCAGATGTTTTTTCCCTGCGTAACAACCAATATGCGTAACAGCCAATAAAGTAAATCTATCCCATTAGCAATACTGGATACGGATAAATTTTTCCGCTAATATTCACGCAACATTATTAAACAGATTTTAAAGGTGGAATAATCATGGCAGTACTGGATTCAGTTGATAGAACCGCGAACGGCTATCTGGAAAACATTAACGATTGGAACGAAGAGATCGCAGCAGAAATTTTTGTTGAAGAAGGCATTGACCCGACAGAAGAACACTGGGACATAGTAAGATATGTTCGCCAGGAAATTATCGATGGAAATGAGCCGAATGAACGCGGTATTATGAAAGCCATGGGCAAAAAATGGGGACGTAAAGTTTCCTCTAAAGTAATGTACGAAATGTTTCCTGAAATGCCATCAAAACAAGGTTTGAAAATTGGTGGTTGTCCGCAGAGCACACGCAAAGGCGGATATTAGACAACTCAATCGTACAATGCATCTTTGTTATTCTTCCCATTTATAGATATATGGGTAAGATATTACAAAGGCTAAAATTTAAGATATAGAATATTGAAGAATTTGCAGGGTTTTTTGATACCCTGTTCACACATGAAAGGTGAGAGATATGGCGACTAAGCAAGAATTAATTAAAGAAATGCTGGCAATGCAAAAGAAATTTTCCGCATACGAACAAGCAAACGGTGTAGATCCACAAGAATACTTCACACCAGAAGCCGGTTCTGAATTTGATGGATACCGCGATAAATATCAGGAACTGGCAAATAAAGTTGTTGATATGGCGCATGAAGAAGCGGGCTCAATACGCTAATCACAGCGTTACATCTCGTTACGAAAAAAAGCCGCGCATGTCGCGGTTTTTTTGTGTCTGTTATGGAAAGAAAATGTCAGCTATCCACCCACTTTTAAATATGCCAATACACTACTTTAATGATACAAGGGCACTGCAGTATTGTTTCAATTCAGTGGATGTCGACATCTCGGCTTAATATTTCATTTATACATTTGAATTAAAAAGGAAAATTCGTTGACTACCGATGAAAGGGGTATATAATTCAGCCTGATTGAAAGTACGTTTTAATATTTATGCACAAAAATTGATGTTGTGTTCTGTGATTCGTCATTAGGCATCTCGTCCTGTTTTACATAAGTAATAGCAATACTTCCAGCACAAACGCCGGCATAAAACACTGTATATATAGCGTTTTTATAAAGGCTTTAATTACTCTTGAAATAAAATAGGATAAGAAAAATATGTCTACAACTACAGGCACTGTTAAATGGTTCAACGAATCTAAAGGTTTTGGTTTTATCGAGCAAGAGTCTGGTCCAGACGTTTTTGCTCACTTTAGTGCAATTACAGGTTCAGGCTTCAAAACACTGACTGAAGGTCAGAAAGTTGAATTCACTGTTACTCAAGGCCAGAAAGGTCCTCAAGCAGAGAACATCGTTGCTGTTTAATTACAGATTACAATGAAGCTTGCAGTGTAAACTGCAGGCAATAAAAAAGGCAGAACTTCGGTTCTGCCTTTTTTTGTTACATTTTTGATATGTCATCTATTGACACATTGCGGACATTGGAAAAACTGAAAAACATTCGTCCGCGAACAACGCAAAAGACGCGAAAAAAGCAAAAACTATAATAGGTTTATAGGCAGGGATAAGGCTTTTGCTGTTCGCGGCGTTTTTTTCTCGTTCCCACGCTCCCGCGTGGTAACGCATGCCCTGAGCTAATGGCAAGTTCCGTACGCGTTCCCACGCAGAGCATGGGAACGAGAAACAAGAAATATTTTCTTTGCGCTTTTTTCGCGTATTTTGCGTTGTTCGCGGACAATGCTTTATCTTTTGACTGTCTGCTACTGCCCATAAGCAGACTTATCAGCAACCAAAGCAGTTAGATATCCGACCACATGCGTAATAAATTCACGTAGCTGTTACTGAGTAGTTGCAGTTCTTTTGATTCAGGTAAGGACTGCATCAGTGCTTCTCGCGCTTGGCTCAGGTTATATAAAATTTCTCGCCTTGCTGGGTCACGTATCGTGCTCTGCAACCATGTTACCGCTACCAGACGCTTACCACGGGTAACTTCAGCAACACGGTGGGTACTGGAGGAAGGGTAGAGTACAGCATCGCCAGCGTTGAGCTTAATCTTCTGCTCGCCAAACGCGGTGTTAATAATCAATTCTCCGCCATCATAAGCATCCGGCGCATTGAGAAAAATGGTGATTGATATATCGGAACGATAACGCTGGTTGGCTGGGCCCATCACCGGGTCATCGACGTGATTGCCATAACTCATACCAACACTGTATTTGGCATAATAAGGCGCTGCAATTTTTGCTGCGAAAGCCGTCGCGATATAGGTCGGGTTTTTGATCAGCTTGCCCATTAACAGATTGTTCAGGCGTTGTGTTTCAGCCTCGGAAATAAACATCTCATGATTATTTTTTACCCGTTTAGCCTCACTGCCAGCAGACGCGCTGCCTTCATGAAAGTTAGCGGTTGCCATCAGGTCGGCGATAACACTGATGTCTTCAGCGTTTAGTACATTCGGAATAGTAACAAGCATGTTTAAGTTTTGAGTTGAAGTATAATGGGCGGTAAATTCTAACAGAGATCACGTTAAATAGAGAGATTACGGTTAATGAAACTGAATATCATCGTCGAAGGGCGTACCAATGCATTTGAAGTGCCTGACAGCCTGATTGTTGAGGCTAAAGATTTTTTTGATAAGCTAGACACCGATATGAATAAGGGCTGGCAAATGAGCCGTGACTGGGTTGAAAGCCCAAATGCTGAGCAACGTTGTCAGATAGCGGGAGATAAAATATTAACCGCTATCGAAAACGACAACGAAAAAATGCTGATGCTAATGGCGGCATATATATTGCGTACCATGCCAGGTGTGAAAACTATCCATATCGACACCACGGGTGATATGAACGAAACGGATATCATTATGGAGCACGAGTCGGTGCAACCTTTGGGGCCTATATTTAATTAGTATTTTCTCGTTCCCATGCTCCTGCGTGGGAATGCATACGGAACTTACCACTAGCGTTACCACGCAGGAGCATGGGAACGAGAAACGAGAGAAAAAGTTGTTTTAGAAGCGTGATTTGGTTAGTCTTACAATAGATGTGCTTATTAACGGCATTGATGTAAATGTATTAAATAAACAGGGAATTTATTATGAAATATCTGGCTAGCCTCTTACTCTCACTTCTTTTTATCAGTCATGCTTATGCAACGGCTATGGTGACACTGTGTGACGAATCCTGTGACCTGCTTATAACCTTTCCCGATGGCGGCTCCATCGAAGCTGTTGAAGGATTGAACCTTATCTTTGGTACTGGCGGTGAGCTTAATCTGGGTGATGCGGGTACGGTTAACAGTAACCCGCAACCCGCCAGCATTGATTTTTCAGCCGGTGGTAATTTGTCATTGGCTGCTGACGAGAGCATCACCTTTGGCAACAATGGCGTAATTGCATTGGGCGTAGGCGGAAATATTGATTACAGTAACATGCGTATTACATCTACCGGCGGTGCAAGAATTAAAGCCGTTGGTGGCGCCGGTAACATAACAATCGCTAACATGGTCATTAGCGGTGAATTGAACCTTACGCTCGAGGCAATAAATAATATTGTAGTCAACGGAGCTTTTACACTTGAGCCGAGTACGACTCTTAATATAATTGCAGAGTCAAATGCACTCAGTCCCTCTGTTTGCAGTATTCACGATCCTGCGGCTGGCACGTTAACATTATCGGGCAGTGCGCCACTAGTTGCTACCGGCACTTGTGAGGCCATTTCGGGTGTTATAACCATCCCAGCAGGTACGCTTTCTATTGGCAGCATTGACCCGAATATAACACTCAGCAGCTCTGGAACCGTTGTTACCAGCGGCGGTACCTTTATTCTTGATTTGTCCGATGTAACCGCATTAACACAGGAGCTCTTAGCAACATTGCCTGATGGAGTAGAACTTCCCACAGAAGACGGCACTATGTGTACGCT
>CAZYYW010000079.1:0-2067 GCA_964651445.1 uncultured Thiotrichaceae bacterium | reverse complement strand
AGCAGGTGAATGCCTAAGCACAACAGGTGCGCGGTATGCCGTTGTCGACGGTAAGCTGGTATTGCCTGCTGAAGCTGAAGGCTCCGGTGTTGTAAATCTGTTTGTTTTTGCGGCATTGTTGCTTCTGTTATCTGGTTTCAGGTTTGCTTCTGTGGTGAATGGTCGTCGTAGTATTAAAAGAGCCATTTAGATTACCATTTAGATTAAATGGCTAATGAGAAATCGCTAACACAAAATTGAGCTTGTCAAAGATCCGTTCGTAAAATGGTTTGCAGGCATTTTGCAGGCATAGATAGCGTAGACATTAAAAAGCCGAGCAACTAGCGTTGCTCGGCTTTTTTATTTTACGCTTAAAACTGTGTTTTAAGCCGCTTTCTTTCTAGCAACAGCAGCAAGCCCTATGATACCACTAAGAAATAACCATACAGCAGCAGGAACAGGCACCACAGTGGCATTACCTGAGAAAGTAAAGGTTACCACCTGACCCATATTCATGCCCTGCGTCATGATAGACGACCAACTCATGGTGTAATCACCGGTTAATGAATCAAAAGTTCCCATGGCGATAGCGCCGAGGTTCTGATCCATCGGGCCATGGTCTGCAAACACACTAGACATGTTAACTTGAATGGTACCGGCAGTGGTGTCAACAACACCAAAAGGAACGGGGCCGCCAAGGAAATTGCCAGCGGCCGGTCCAACACCGTTAGGATCTTGATTAAAAGCCGCGGTATATAATGTTTGAGTGCCACCCCCGATTGAAGTCTCTGTAATCGCGCCGATGTATCCACCAACAAGATTATCTGAACTAACGACGGTTAAATCAAAACCAGCGACTGGTAAAAAGCTGGCACCAACATGTGCCTCAGTGACATCCATAAAATCAACTTCGACGATAGCCGCTTGAGAGAGCGGGGCATAGCTGAATGTAAGGGCTAATATCATCCATACTGATTTCTTCATTTTATGTACTCCATTATATATAAGTAATTTAATTAAATTTTAACCGTGTCTTAAGTTAATAATAGCTTAAGATCCACACGAATATTAAGCTTATTATTAGAATCAGTCAAGCGTAATTAAGAATGATTCTTACCTGCGGTCACGGTCATTGTTTTCCAATCTTTAGGGTAAACATTAATATTATTCTTTCAAAGCTATAATACTATTATCTATTTCCCACTTATTTTTTAGCTTGTACCCGTTGCTAGATAAGTTTCAACGGTCTCTGCTACACTAAGTTGACATAAATTTTGTAGTTATGTTCAGGTGCTGCCTGAGTTTATATTCGATGATTTTACGCCAAAAGAAGGTTCCCCCAATGCATGCGACCAATTTATTTAAGCTTATTTTACCGACTATCTCTATCATTAGTCTTGCCGCTGTTCTCGCCTCTTGCGGCGGAGGTGGTGACAATGATAATAACGATGGCAGTGATGGAGGCTCAACACTCTATAAAATTGGTGGTGAAATATCTGGTTTGACAGGCTCCGTGATATTACAAAACAATGGAGCTGATGACTTAACTGTCAATGCAAACGGTAGTTTTACTTTTGCTACGAGTCTTGCTGATAGCAACGCTTATCTCGTTACGGTTAGCGTTCCCCCATCAGAGCAGGCATGTAGTGTTAGTAATGGAAGGGGTGCAGTAAGTGCCGCTACCGTTAGTAATGTTTCTGTTACGTGTATTGCTATCAGCGCACCACCTGCAGCCGCTGCAATGCCAACACTGGATTTCGATATAAAAACATTTCGCTTTGCGTGGACGGATGTTGCCGATGCAACTTCCTATCGTCTATTGGAAAATGCAGATGGAAGTTCAGGGTTTAGCCAGGTTGGTACAGATATAGCGCCTGGCGCACAAGACTTTAATCACAGTGTGGCGTTGTACCAACGCAGTGCTGCTGAGTATATCTTGCAGAGTTGCAACAGCTTTGGCTGCACTGATGGCGCGACGATTTCCATTACCGGTACGCTGGCGGATGCTGTTGGTTATTTTAAAGCGAGTAATACCGGCGGCGGCGATGAATTTGGTATTGATGTTGCGCTGAGTGCTGATGGTAATAC
>CAZYYW010000078.1:4303-10658 GCA_964651445.1 uncultured Thiotrichaceae bacterium | reverse complement strand
AATTTGTTAGCCACTATTAATACATCTTTATTTATAAATGTAAACAACTTTTTTATATTATTTTGTATCATATTAAGTATTTGTGACAAGCTAAAATTAATTTTCTTTTTAGACTAAAATAATAAGATGGGCGAAGAAATAGAATACAGCCGTTTCAATAAATCAGACTACCTACAATTTTCTTCTCATTTAAAAAAAGAGATGGATTTACTGAAGCGTTGGTTTGATGAAAACGCCTTCTCTACTAACGCTTTAATGGCAGGTTATGAATTAGAAACTTGGTTGATAGATTTAGCAGGCAACCCTGCCGCCATCAACGATGTTTTTCTAAAAAAGGCAAACAATGTGCTGTTAAGCCCAGAGCTTGCAAAGTTCAATATAGAACTAAATGTTGACCCTGAAAAATTATCCAGCACTGTACTTTCAAGTTTCGAAAAAAAACTCGACCTTTTATGGCAACAATGTTTAACAACCGCGCAATCATTAGAGGCAAATATTTTAGGTATTGGTATCCTGCCCACATTGCAGGACAATGACCTAACATTAAAAAACATATCCCGATTAGATCGATATAAGGCGCTTAATGAACAAGTATTACGGCACCGTAAGGGTGTTGAAATAGAACTCAATATCAATGGCAAAGAACACCTGCGGGTTCAACATAAAGATGTCATGCTGGAAGCTGCGGCCACCTCTTTACAAATTCATATACAGGTGCCACAGGATCTCGCCGCGCGTTATTACAATGCTTCTATATTATTATCAGCGCCAATGGTTGCTGTCAGTGCTAATTCTCCCTGCTTATTTGGAAAGCGCCTGTGGCAGGAGACACGTATTCCGGTTTTCGAGCAAGCGGTTCCAACGGGTGGTTATGGCGGTGCGGCTTCAGGTCCGGTACAACGTGTCAGCTTTGGTTCCGATTATGTACGCAGTTCTTTGTATGAGTGCTTCCTTGAAAATCTCGAACACTATCCGGTATTGTTGCCCGTACATTATCAAACGCAAAGGGAACAACTTAAATACCTACGTTTACATAACGGCACTATTTGGCGTTGGAACCGGCCTTTAATCGGGTTTGATAATAAGCAAACACCCCATTTGCGTATTGAACATCGTGTCTGTGCGGCTGCCCCAACAAACCTTGATAATATTGCCAACATTGCCTTCTATTATGGTCTGGTACATTATTACGCGACAATGGAAGAACCGCCAGAATACGATATGCCATTTGCAGATGCCAAAAATAATTTTTACTGCTCTGCACAACAGGGGCTAAAACACAAAACTTGTTGGTTCAGTCCGAAAACAAACAGTTTAAAAAATATTATTCTGGACATTTTATTATTGCAGGCTGAAACCGGACTGTATCAATTAGGCATTAGTCAACATGACAGCAAACGCTACCTCTCTATAATCGAACAACGTGTCGCACAAAACAAAACGGGCAGTGATTGGCAACTAAACTTTCTTGATGCCCATCAAAATGATAGAACCTTACTCACATTAAGCTATCTAAAAAATCAGAGCACAGGACGACCTGTACATGAGTGGGACTTGCAAACCAGCGACTAAAAGTGACCGTTGAGAATATTATGCTTAATGAAATAAACCATATACCCGATGCTTTTCTTGAGGCCAGCGCTGACCAGCTGCATAGTATATTACCTGCACCCACATTGTTTCATCTGCAAGGACACAATCCACAACCACTGTTCATTTGTACTTTATTACACGGTAACGAAACCACTGGTCTGTACGCAATACAACGTTTACTAAAAAAATATCAGAATAAAACGCTGCCTCGATCACTCTCCTTGTTCATTGGCAACATTACCGCCGCCAAAGAAAACCAACGTCGCCTAGAGAATCAGGACGACTACAACCGCATTTGGCCCGGAAGCCATCACAGTGACTCCGCGGAAAAAGACATGATGCAAATTGTCACCAATATTATGCAAAAGAAAAGGCCATTTGCCAGTATTGATATCCATAATAATACTGGAAAGAATCCACATTATGGCTGTATCAATAATCTGAATCCACACGGCCTAATACTCGCCGAACAGTTCAGCAATATCGCGGTTTACTTCACTGACCCTAAAGGCGTGCAATCATCTGCCTTCGCTGACTTTTGCCCTTCCGTTGTGCTGGAATGCGGGCAGGCGGGCGACTTGTCTGGCGAAGACCACGCCTTTTCCTACCTAGACAATGTCATACAAATGGACAATCTGGCAGTCAAAAAAGATCGTCAACTAAAACTGTATCACACCATTGCGCGAGTTCTAATTCCGCAAACCGTCAGCCTTGGACGTAATGACAGCGATCTTCAATTAAATGCAGAACTAGAGGAAAAGAATTTTGAGAAAATCCAGAAAGGCAGCCTTTTTGCGACAATAAATTCAACAAAAAATAAGCTTATCATTGTCAGTAACGAAAGCCATGAAGACATCACCGACGAATACCTGGAAGTTAAAAACAATGCCTTTATATTTAAAAAGCCCATTACCCTCGCCATGTTCACCACCAGCGAACGCGCCATAAGGCAAGATTGCGTGTGTTACTTTATGGAAGAATTGCGTATTGGTTAGCAAGCCGCGAAGGCCTTCATATAACCTGGAACAGCCTGATTAAGCCATATAATTCGTACCTATACTTTAAAATAGCAGCGAATTTTGGCTTGAAAAAAATATATAACACACTGTTATTGCTAACAAAATTCGCATGCATTAACATTCTTACAAAATGCGCAGCCGATAACTCAAAAAGCAGAAGCATTTCTACATTCATTCCTGGCCAATTGTTAGCAATTGTTAAATCTCAATCTGAGGCATTGCGAACACCTTTAGACTTACTCTATAATCTTACTTTGTTTAATGATATTTCAATAACCAGACTAATCGAGACATTTAAGGATTAATCAGATGAATTTCGTGCAGACTTTTTTCGAAGAACGGGTCACTGACTACGCTAAAGAACTTGCAGGCATCGGCTTCTCTATGGATCAGACCTTTGGATTTTTACCCATAGCCGCATTGGACATTACACACGTCTCACAAAAAACAAGTGTCTACCAGACCATTTCATGCTTATTGTCGAAGCGCTGCCATCATTTACATACCAGCATTGATATAAACTCGACTGCCATTACATTAGGGCTTGAAACAGAGCAAGTGAAAGCAGGGTTTCGTGCCATCGCGCCCATTTTATTAGAAGACTTGTTTCATAAAGGTCAGCCATTTATACAATCTGAAATAGAAAATTGATGAAAATGGCATTCATCGTCAAGAAACTCCTTGTTATTTCATGTTTATTATTGTTAACCACCAATAGTTCTGCAGCAAATGCAGATGAGTATTTGAAGTTACTGGAAAATGAAGCGGAGCAAACAAAAATTGATAGCGGCGAAAATGTAGAAAGTGTCATAAAAAACACCACTACAAAAAAAACCGCCACAGAAAATAATCCTGAAAAAAAATGGCAAGGTAAATGCGGCCTGCTTGAGACCCCTCTACCGCCAAACTTGCAACATAAAGAATTTACCTCCTACCTTAAAAAGTGTGCCGTGGGTAGTTACGTTTTTTATCAGCGATTAAGCCAAATTTCAAAGTATTCAGTTTATGATAAATACAAAAAAAATATAAATATAAAGATGGATAATCTTAGAGAGTATATTCTAAAGAAATATTAATTTTAAAAATGCACCACTACAGATCACAAAATAGATCGTTTAACTTTAACCTCATGTAAGGAGAATAAAAATGTCAAGAAAAATACAAGATATAGAAGGTATTGGATCATCATATGCTAAAATTTTAGCAGAGCAAGGTATTAATACAACGTCACAGTTTCTAGAGACCTGCGCAACCAAAAAAGGTAGAAGCGCTCTTTCAAAACAAACATCCCTCAGTGAAGGCAAATTATTGAAGTGGACTAATATGTGCGACTTGTTTCGAATCAATGGTGTGGCAAGCCAATATGCTGAGCTACTGGAAGCTTCAGGTGTTGATACCATTAAAGAACTGCGCACACGAAACGCTGAAAACCTCGCCTTAAAGATGAGCGATGTGAATGCCGATAAAAATCTCTGCAAATCAACACCAAGTGTTAAAATGATTAGCGAGTGGATTCAACAAGCGAGTGAACTAGAGCCGATTGTTAGCTATTAGTCTACTCGAAAGCCTTGGTTACTCAACAAAATATTACATCAATTTTATTTGACAACCGTTAGTGACGTTCACGATAACACTAACGGTTGTTATTTAAAGAGACTACTCGCTATAATATGATGCCGACATTCGTTTTTAATAACACTCCTAATATAACAACCCGACGAGGTCAATAAAGTGCGAATAGGGTTATTGGAAGACGATACCAGCCAGATTGAATTAATCAGCCTGTGGGCGGATGAAGCAGGTGACCACCTGCAATCATACACAACGGGGAAAAGTTTTCGTGAAGCGTTGCTTAATGAGAGTTTTGACTTACTGGTAATCGATTGGCATTTACCCGATACAACGGGTATCGAAGAGCTCGACTGGTTACGCGGCGAAAAAGATTCAAACACGCCGGTAATTTTTATTACCAGTCGTGACAGCGAAGAAAGCGTGATTGAAGCCTTAGAGCATGGCGCTGACGATTACATGGTTAAACCCGTTAACAAAGATATTACACTCGCCAGAATAAAAGCGCTTCAGCGCCGATATGAAATTAACACAGCAATAGATAAAACAAAAACTTTAGCAACCACTGAAACATCCACCGCACACGACACTGATGATTTTCACCCTTTTGTGATAAATGAATCTGAATGTCATATCTCAGTTAATAATGAAATTATAAAATTAACTAACAAAGAATTTAAGCTGGCGGCTTATTTGTTTCAAAACGCAGGGTGTCTGATCTCGCGCGCACAACTAATGGAAACCATCTGGGGCATACGAGCTGACCTTAATACACGCACAGTGGATACACATATTAGTCGCATTCGCTCTAAACTCGGCATTAATCCGACCATCGGCTGGCAACTAAGCAGTATTTACCAGCGCGGCTATCGATTATTTCGTGTATCTTAAGGAGCCTCTGATCAAGTCCAATAATTTCAGGCTTGCTAAAAGCGTCGATATTCTCCCCGAAGATCCCCGCAATAGAATAACTATTACGGCTCACTTCGTGAATAATAGCGACACTTTTTTCTGCGCCTGATTCTTATCGACTTAATCAGAGGCTCCTTAACAAACCCATTTCAAAAAATAATTAAAACCATGCTTCGTCAATATTCCATATTCCTGCTTTTACTTGTTCTCTTAATACCAACAGCTTTTGCTGAGGAAGAATACTGGGAATATACCTTCAGACCTGGAGACAGTATCTGGAACATTGCAAAAAAATATACCACCTCTGCCAATAACTGGGTAGAGATTCAAAAAATTAATCAGATTCGCCAGGGACATGACCGGAAAATTCGGCCTGGAACTCGTATTGTCATACCAGTGTCAATGTTAAAACTACAACCCACAGCTGCTCACATTGTTGCACTAAATGGAAACATTACTGTTACCCGCGCCAATGGCGAAAAAGAAACACTAACCACTCAAACTAAACTGTACAGTGGTGATCGCATTCAAACGACAAATCAACAGAGTCTGCGCCTGCAGTTCGCTGACCAGTCCGAATTGCAGATATTACCCAGTAGCGAGATAGTGCTCGACAAAATAAGTCTACACAAAAGCACAGGCATGGTTGATACCCGTGTTCGATTAAACGCTGGCTCTATCAATACGCAGGTAAAAAAGCAGGGTAGCAATAGTATTTACCAAATAAAAACACCTTCTGCCATTACTTCGGTTAGAGGCACATCATTCCGATTATCTACCGATGCTGACCATACAAGTCGAACAGAAGTCACTGGTGGAATAGTTACCGTTTCTGCTGGTTCCTCAGAAAAGAATGTTAAAGATGGCTACGGCATTATTGCTGAAAAGGGTAAGCCACTGCCTGAGCCAATAAAACTCTTAGCCGCACCAATCATTAACATAAATCAACCACCTGATATGACGCAAGTATTTATTAGCTGGCCGATGCAGAAGGGTGCTGTTGTTTATCGTTACCAGTTAGCCAATGACAAGAAATTCAATCACATATTTCATGATGTTAGCTCAACAAATACTAGCATTATGATGAACGCATTAGCGCCAGGAAACTACTTTCTTCGCGTTAGAGCAATCGATCAATACAAACTTGAAGGCCTTGATTCTGTCAAACAATTTGCAATATACCAAGCTCCGCCACCGCCGCTTCCACCCCCTATTGAAGATGAATCTTACTGGGAGGTCATACTACCGTTCGGCGCATTTAT